>CAUJJW010000336.1 GCA_963205105.1 Verrucomicrobiota bacterium
TGGGCGGAGGGCGGTGGACGGAGGACGGAGGACGGAGGACGGAGGGCGGAGGGCGGAGGGCGGGGGACGGAGGGCGGAGGACGGGGGACGGAGGGCGGAAGGCGGAAGGCGGAGGACGGGGGACGGAGGGCGGAAGGCGGAAGGCGGAGGACGGGGGACGGAGGGCGGAAGGCGGAGGGCGGAGGACGGAGGGCGGAGGGCGCTAGGGACGCGGGGGTGGCGGGTCGGTGTCGTCGCGATCGGGGCCGAGGCGATTTCGAAGGGCATTCAGTCCGGCGGTGGCGAGATCCTCGCCGATTTCGGCGATATCGGCGGTTTGTTTGCGGAGGTTGCGGAGGGAATTGGCGGCGAACTGGGTGATACGTCGTGGGGTGAACATGAGTTCGGCGACGGCGGCGACGCCGAGGACGGGATTGAACTCGCGCATGGTGCGCATGACGCGGACCAGCTCGGAGAGGGGCCGTTCCTGGGGTTCGCGCATGGGGTGGAGCAGGTGAGTGGCGAGGAGGCAAAGGGCGATGGAGCCGACGAAGACGACGTGGAATCGGAGGATGGGTTGGCCGAGGAACTCGCCGAGTTGATGAGGGACGTGGGTGAGCAATTGGGCGCCGATGAGAGGGCCGAGGGCGGTGAGCAGGCTGGTGACGGCGAGGAAGACGGAGATGTAGGGAGCCTTGCTGCGGGCGGGGATCATTTTGACCATGAGATTGAACTGGCAGAGCTGGAAGCCGGCGGTGACGGCGCCGACGAGGAAGTAATTGAGGTAGAGATGGACATGATGGGCGGGGCTGGCGAAGAGCCAGGCGGGGAGGGCGCTGGCGACCCAGAGGAAGGCGCAGGCGAGCAGGACGGGTTTGCTGCCGAAACGGTCGCTGAGCACGCCCCAGGTGGGGAGGGCGAGCAGACCCCCGAGGCTGGCGAGGGTGGTGAAGACGGTGAGATCGCGGATGGAGAGCGGGAGTTCGCGCAGAATGAAGACGCTGTAGAACGGCATGCCGATGTTGAGGGCGAGGCCCCAAAAGCCGATGAAAGCCACGAGCCAGAGGTAGTCGCGACTGCGGAACACGGCGAGGTAGTCCCCGATGCGGTCGGGCTGCTGCTGCGGGATCATGACCTGGGGCGGGAACTTCATGCGGAAGAAGAAAAAGAGGCCGATCAGCCGCATGATGCCGCCGGCGGCGAAGATGCCGGCGAACACGCGCATGGAGCTTTGGTAATGTTCGGCGACGATTCCGGCGGCGAGCACGACGACAAGGGTCCAGAACCCGAAGATCATGTTCCGACGGCCGAAGTAACGGCCACGGATATGGATGGGAACGAGTTCGCCGGTGGCGGCGGACCAGGCGACGGAGCCGACACTATTGGCGAGGGTGGCGATGACCACGACGGTGGCGAAGACGGCATCGCGGGACGGGCCGAGGACGGGGAATGCGAGCAGGGCGAACCAGGGAAGGGCGTTGAACCAGAAGCCGAGAACGATGATGCGGTGGAGCGACAGGCGCCGACGCAGAGCCCAGTAGATCGGGGGCTGGATGGCGTTGCAAAGGTGATGGATGGCGGCGAGCCAACCGATGGCGTTTGAGCGCCAGCCGAGTCCGGCCACGGCGAAGCCGAGGATGAACGGGAACTGGGTCAGCGTGAGATTCAACATCGGCACGCTGAAGCACGATTCGATCGTGCAGTTCTTCAGGGAAAGGAGGAGATCGCGTTTGCGCAGGAGATTCATCGCGCGGGGCGGAGCCTGCGGTGCTGGGCCGCCGGGGCAAGCGGGAAGACGACCGGTCAGCTCTCGTACCAGGAGGGGAATCTCAGCAAGGAGGACTCCTCAGGGCCCAGCGCGGCTTTGCGGAAGAAGTTGCGAATGTGGAAGCGGGCCGAGCGGCCCAGCCAGCTCCAGCGTTGGCTGCGTCGACGGCTGTCCCGGGCGGTGAAGTGGTTCCAGTAGTTGCGGAGGCGGTCCTCCGACCAGCTGAACAGGGAGAGGCGGTCGAGGGTGTCTTCCAACTCCCGTTGATGAAGGTTGACCACCGAGTCGGGCAGGAGATGGAGGTGCCGAAACGTCTCACCCGTGACGTCCCAGCATTCCGGCTTCCAGGCCGGCGTTCCAGGGAACGGCGTGATCGGTACGAACAGTGCGGCATCGACGCCCAGCCGCACCGCGCTGTCATGGAGGGTTCGCATGGTCGCTGGCGTGTCGCCTGGCAAACCGTAGGGAAACGAACCAAAGACAAACACCTCGGGATGCTCCCGCCGCAGGATGTCCATGGCCTTCCGGGCGGCGTCCATTTCGGCTGCGGGATCGGGTTCGCTGGGTCTGCCGGGCAGCGAATAGCCGAAATGGAGGTGTACTTCGTTCAGGCCGGCTTCAACGCAGGCTTTCAGGGCGCCGGAGGCTGCGTCCCGCGGGATGCAGTGCGGGTTCAGGGAGGCGCTTTGTCCGACCCGGACCTGTTGGCTGAGCAGGCGTTCGGCGACTTGTCCTGGAATGTTGGGATCGGCGTTGAAGCAGGGGTCGACCCAGCCGAGGTAGCGTCGGTCGTGGCGTTGGACCAGTAGTTGAATTTCCTCGAACACGCGTTCGACGGATTTGACCCGGATTGTCGGCGATGTGGGGTCGTTCACGCGCTTGCCGAGCTGCCGCCACGAAGCGCAGTAGGAACAATTTCGCAGGCAGCCCCGGCTGAGTTCGAGGGACCCGAGATGGGGATAGTTGCGGCTGGCCGCCCCGTAGGTTTGCAGGGGTTGGAGGTCAAAAGCCGGCAGGGGAAGGTCATCGAGCGACGCCACCAAGGGACGTTGCCGGGTTGTGTGGACTTCCTGGTTTTGACGAAAGGAGATGCCCGCGACGTCGAGCAAAGTGTCCGGAGTTTGGTTCAGGAGTGCCCGGACCAGGTCGACGAGGGTTTCCTCGCCTTCATCGTGGACGACGACGTCGATGAGCCCGGTGGCGAGGGTTTGGGGGGCAAGGTTGCCGAAAAAGGCGCCGCCACCAATCACGCTGACGTTCAGTTCCTTGGCGAGGCGTGCGAGTCGGAACACCTCGACACACGCGATGGCTTCTTCGCCGACGCCCATCCAGCGGGGTCGGCGGCGGCGCAGTTCGGCTTCCAAAGACGCCCATCCCATCCGCAGGGCTGGGGCGTCGAGAATATCGACGGCTATTTCCGGGACGCGGTGGCGAAGGGCGGCGGCCAGGCAGGCGTAGGCCAGGGGGGGCCAGAGAGGAACGGAAGGCTCGTCGAAGGGCAGGACGGGCCTGGGCGGCCGCACGAAAAGAAATAACTCGCGCATGTCTCCATCCAGTCTCTGGCACACAGTCGGTGCCTCTCCTTGTCGCGGAAGACGTTAGGCACAGGGGCTTCCGCGGTCCGGGGGGCTTCCAACTCCCGGCTGGCCTCGCCTCTCAGCCCTTCGTGGTTGAAGGCGGTCTCAGGCGCGAAGCCGCCACAAGACAGGGGCAGCATGCTGCGGACCAGCGATTCTCGACAACGGGTCTGGGGTGAAACGGTGTTTTCTGGTTCAAACCGTGGCGCGGGAGGCGGGCAGGGGAAGTTCGGGTTGCCGACCGCCGAGGTCGCGGCGAAGCGCCGGGATTTCCTGGGTGACGGCCTTGTGGAGCCGCCCGATCTGCATGCCGAGGCCGAAGGAAACCGCCAGGCGGGCCGGTCCGAGCAATTGCACCGCGCGGGCGGTTCGGGGGCGAATCGTTTCCCAAAGGGCCCGCAGATCGGCCCGATCACGCAGCGTCAGCTCCCCTTCACACGCATTCGAGAAGGCCTCGTCGAGCACGGCGGTGTTCAGGCTGCGTCGGGCGAAGCGACGGGCCTGCCAGCGTCCAAGCCACCACGCGCCGGCGATGGCTGCCACCCCGATCAGCACCACGAGCAGACGGGTGCTCCATTCAGGAACCGACCAGGCGAGCCATCCTGCGACCCCCGCGAGGAGCGTGGTAAACGCCAGCGTGGCAAGCCACTGCAGGCGCATGCGCAGGTAATTGCGGCCCAACTCCCGGCAGACCCGGGCATGCAGATGGATCTCGCGCCCTCGCTGAAGCAGCTCCGACACCAGATTGTCGGCGCGCCGCGCCGGGGTGCGCCGTATTTCTTCGAGGACTTGGAGTCGCGCGGCATCGAATTCCGCGAGCGGCAGTACGCCCCTCGCCCGCTGTGGTGCGCCGTCCTCGGGGGGAAGATAACAGAGGGCGATATGCGGTATGTCCTTGGTGGCGATGGCTTTCGCTAGGTTCCAGCACAAGGTGCCATAAGTGCGGGCAAGGTCGGGAAAACTGTCGAACTGATCCACCTTGTTCAGGATCAACAGCAGTTTGTGGCTCAAACCAGCCAGCGTCTCGGTAAGCACCGAGACCGCCTCGGCCGTGGTCCCCGGCTTGTCCGGATCGAAGAAGAAGAGGATGAGATCCGCCCGCTCGGCAAAGGTCCGCACGGCGGCCGGGAATTCGTAACCGCGGGTGTTGACCGCGCCCATGGCGTCGATCATGCCGGGGCTGTCCACCAGGGTGACCGAGCGCAACAGATCGTGGGGAAGGGTTTTCAGCCGAAGCTTGGAGGTGAAGGCCGGGCCAAGATGGGCGAGGTCACCAAAATCCAGGCGCGGATGGGAGGTGGCGGTGGGACCATCGGCAGTGGCCGGTTGGCTGCCCCAGGTGAGCACGGTGAAGCCGTCGTCGGTGGGCGCCAGTCCCGTGGCCTGCACCGGTTGCCCCACCAGGTGATTGATGAACGACGATTTGCCGGAGGAATGGTTGCCCAGGAACAACACGACCGGCGTAGCAGCGCTGTTCTTGGGCCAATGGGCGATATCGAAGGCCAGCCGCTTCGCGAGCGGTGCCAGGACGCGCTCGTGAAGATCCGCCGCGGTTTGTTCCGGGGTACTCATGCCGTCCCGGGACGGTAAACGTTGAGCGTCCGCAATGAAAGCCGTGGGTGGGCGGGGGCATCGTCGGAGCTTCGGTTCATGAGGAGGCTCGGAGGGCCGAAAGAACGGAAAACACGTATTGGGGCCATGAACCGGTGGGAGGAGGGGAATTACGATGAGGAGTAAGAGTACGATGACGAGGGGAGGCACGGTTCATGGAGAGCCGCCTGTTCGAAATCGACCTGCTCACGGCCCTTGAACCGGGGATTCCGGGGGGCGAGACGCCCCCTTCTACGGCAGGCGGGACGCCCGCCGCTACGGAGGGAAGGTTCATGGAGAGGAGCGTTTTCCAAATCTGGACACGTTTTGGGACCATGAACCGTGGCGCGAGGATCTGAGCGGGCGGCCCTCATCCCGGCCTTCTCCCGGGGGGAGAAGGAGAACGTGCGCGGCGGGTTTCGAAGGGTTGAGCTGGGCGTTAGCAGCAGCGAGTCGCGACGGCTCGGACGGATGGGGTTCAGGCATGTCGCTGCGGGTCATCCGCGGCTCCCTCTCCCTCCGGGAGAGGGTTGGGGTGAGGGAGCCCATTTCAACCCTCGCGATGGTTTGCCTGGAAAGGTTCACGGAGAGAGCCCCCTGTTCGAAATCGACCTGCTCACGAGCCTTATATCGGGGGAGGCGGAGGGGATTACGATTAGGAGTAGGAGTACGATGACGAAGGGAGGTTGTGGGAGACGTCTGTGACTTGGGACTGGCGACGGGAAGGGGGCGGCGCTGGAATCCGGGGGTGCGGAACGGCAAACGAGTGACGAAGACGAGCCGGGCGGAGGTCGAGTTCGGCGAGGGTTTCTGGCGGGAACGGGCGGAAGGTGCGGTGGCTGAGGCGGGCACGCCGGCCCTGGTGTTCGCCGAGGAGCCTTTGGCAGCGCAGGCCCGTCGATTGGAGACGGCGTTGGCGGGGTTGCCGGTGCGTTCCTGGTGGTCGTTCAAGACCCTGCCGCTGCGACCGGCGGTGTCGGCGTGGCGGGGTTGGGGGCACGGGGTGGAAGTGGTGTCCGAGTATGAACTGCGTGCGGTGTTGGGCATGGGTGTGCCGGCGGCGGACATCCTGGTGAACGGGCCGGCCAAACAGGCATGGCTGTTGGAATATGGGGTGCCGGGTCTGCGGGTGAATTTTGATTCAGCGGCGGAAGTTCAAGCCCTGGCGCCCACGGCAGCCCGGCGGGGATGGCGGGTGGGGCTTCGGTTGAACACGTCGACCGAAGAGAACTTCGAGTTTCCCGGAATTCGAACCCAATTTGGGTTGCTAGCGCACGAGGTGAAACCGGCGTTGCGGGTGCTGAAGCGGGAAGGGTTGGTACCCGGGGTGTTGCACTTCCACCTGCGCACGAATGTGGCGGAGGCTCGGTGCTATCGGGAGGCGGCGATGGAGGCGTTGGGGGTGGCGGCGGAGGCGGGTTGGACTCCGAAGGTCTTGGACATCGGCGGCGGCTTTCCTCCGGAACAAGTGGCGACCCGGAAAGGGACCCCGTTGGACGCGGGTTTTTCACTGGCGAGCCTACGGGAAGCGTTGGTGGGGGTGCGGGGTAACCACCGTTTCCTGGAAGAGATCTGGATGGAGAACGGACGTTGGTTGACGGCGCCCTCGGGGGTTTTGGTGGTGCGGGTGATGGAGGTGAAGGAAGGGCGCGGGCTGCGGACGCTGATTTGCGACGGGGGCCGGACGCTGCAGGCGATGGTGGCGACCTGGGAGAGGCACACGCTGTTTGCGTTGGAGCCCCGGCGCGGCAAGCCGGTGAGGACGCTGGTGTGCGGCCCGACCTGCATGGCGTTCGACAACCTGGGGGTGCATGAGCTGGCGTCGACAGTACGGGCGGGAGATCGGTTGGTCTGGAGGGATGCCGGGGCGTATCAGCTGAGCTGGGAGACGCGGTTTTCCCATGGTTTGGGGGCGGTGGTTTGGACGGCGGCGAGCAGGCGGGAAGTGGTTCGGGCGAAGGAAATGTTCGAGGGATGGGTGTCGGGGCGGTGACCGCGAGTGGTGGTGGCGGGCGTCTCGCCCGGCGGAGTGCTCGGTGGGCCTCGGGTTGCTTGGACCAGGAATCCAGGGGGCGGGACGCCCGCCGCTACGAATGGATGGGCCATGGGCAGGGTGTGCGCGCAAATACCGGTTGCCAGTCGAGCGAGGTGGCACCTACATTTTTGCGTCCACCGTTCAAGACGCGACGATGTCCGTGCGCAGCCATTCCATGAGCCCGAACCCATTCCTCCGACGCTCCAACGTCATTCGACTCGGCAGTCGAGCCTTCACCCTGATCGAATTGCTGGTGGTGATCGCGATCATCGCGATCCTGGCGAGCATGCTGTTGCCCGCGCTGAGCAAGGCGAAGCAGAAAGCCCACGGGATCAAGTGCATCAGCAACCTGAAGCAGTTGCAGTTGGCCTGGGTGATGTACGCCGACGATCACGACGACAAGCTGGTGCCGAATCTGTTGGGCAACACCAACGCGTGGATTGGCGGCAACGTGAACTCGCTGCCTGGCGCGACGAACCTGATCGACATCCGCAATGGCCGACTCTGGCCGTACAACAATTCCTACGAGATTTACCGGTGTCCCGCGGACATCACCCCCTGGAAAACGGGGGGCAAAGCGGTGATTCGCGTGCGCAGCGTCTCGATGAACGGCCGCATGGCGGGCGACGAGGCCGGAGCGTTCGTGAATCCCGGCGTTCCGTTTTTCCGCAAATCCACGGAGATCAACCGTCCGTCACCGGCCCAAGCGAACGTGTTCATCGACGAGGAGCCCAGCAGCATTGATGACGGGTTCTTCGCGGTTCGGGCGTTGCCGAACGTCTGGCTCTGGCAGAACACGCCGGCGAGCCGGCACGGCAAGGCGGGCATGTTGTCGTTCGCCGATGGTCACGCCGAGATCTGGCGCTGGCGCGAAGGTGACACGGCGAACCTGAAGGGCTTGGACCGTCCGGCCCGGGTGGGTCACCGTGACCTTCAGCGGTTCAAGGAAGCGACCTACATTCCATAAGCGGAGCAAGTCCGGTGGCTTGCGAGATCAGCCGGACGAGCGCTTGAAAGGTTGTTTGCACCGACTGCGACAGGGGGCGGTCCTGTCGCAGAGAAGCGGGTTGGACGCCGAGCAACCAGGTTTTGGTGTGGCCATTGGATTCAATCCGCTCCGCCAGCGGTCCCAGTGGCAAAGTCTGGGGGCCTGTCCGAATAAACCGGGTCAGGATCTCTTCGCTTCGCAGCACCGTGACCGCGCCGGGGCGTCCTCCAAAGTCGACTGCTTCGATGAACACCACATGGTCGAATTGCCCATCGACGATCTGCGGTAGGACCCGCTCCGGATCATTGGCGGCGAGCAAGATGGAGGTGGATGCGCCGCCTCCAGGAACGGATGGCGGTGGGTTGGGGGCTTCGTGGGGGGCTTCGACGGCGTCGAAGTCGTCCGCGCTCGGGGCCTGATGGCGGGATCGGGAGCGCACGTCGGCATCGGATCGATCCGGGGTACGCGCGGCGGTTTGGCAGGTGGTGAGGGCTTCGGCGATGCGGACGCCGACCGCATCGTCACCGAGCCTTGGATTGCCGAGTCCGACCAGGCAGACGCGGCTGCGCAGACAGGGGCGGAGCTGATGAGGCAGGAGGTTCATGGGGCATGAGGTTTCAGCGGAGGAGCGAACCGCTGGTGCAACGGAGGTGACCTTTGCGGAACGCGTGAGAAGCGTGCTCCACCTTTCTTGGCATCCGCCGACCTTCCCGTGTTCCGCGGGGCGGGGGTGGGGGAAGGCAGCTAGCTAGATGAGGGTGTTGACGGCGGGAGCGGCGGTGCTCCGGCGGGGGAGGAGTTCGGCGCGGAGGACCCGTTGCTCGGGTGGGCCGCCTTGCAGGAGCTTGTGCATGATCTCCATGGCGGCGATGCCGAGCCGGAACTTGGGTTCCCGGACGGTGGTCAGTGGGACCCGGGCATTTTCGGCGCTCAGAATATTGCCGAACCCGGCGATGGAGACGTCCTCCGGGACCCGCACGCCCTGTGAGAGCAATCCGTTGAGGGCGCCGATGGCGACGAGGTCATTGACCCCTTGCAGGGCGGTGACGCCGAGGCTTTCCCGGACGAGTTCGAGTCCGGCCTGGAAGCCGTCTTCGACGGTGCTGCCGCATTGGAAGATGAGGCGGTCGTCGAACTCGACACCGGCATCGCGCAGGCCGCGGCGGTAGCCTTCGAGGCGGGCCTGGGCGGACGGCGAGACCGTAGGGCCGGCCAGGAAGGCGATACGGCGATGGCCGAGGCCAAGCAAATGTTGGGTGATCTCTCGGCTGGCGCCGACCTCGTCATTGGCGACGCGGGAGAAGCGGTCGCAGAACCGGGGAGCGAGGCCAAGGACGACGGTGGGGATGTTGAGCCGGATCAGTTCGGCGTAGATGCCCGGGGTATCGCCGAGCCGGGCAACCGGGATGACGAAGAGACCTTCGACCCGGCGGGCGAGCAGGCGACGCAGCACGAGTTCTTCGCGCTCGGGTTTTTCGAGGGTATGAGCGAGGAAGAGTTCGAAGCCGAGTTCGAAGGCGCGGTCTTCGATGGCCATGATGAGGCGGGCGTAGACCGGGTTGATGATGCCGGGAATGACGAGGCCGAGCAGGCGGGTGGCGCGGGTACGGAGGCCGGCGGCCAACGCGTGGGGGACGTAACCCATTTCCTGGGCCAATGCGCGGACCCGGGATTTGGTGGCGCCGGAGATATCGGGGGCATCCCGCAACACCTTGGACACCGTCATGATGGAGACGCCGGCGCGTTCAGCGATGTCTTTGAGTCGGACCATGGAAAGGGAGTGGAGCCGATGGTGAAACCGCAAGCATGCCGTCAGGCGTGTGAACCGCTCCAGTGCAATTTCTGCCGGAGCGTGCGGAAAAACGAACTTCCCCCGAGGCGAAGCAGCCGGATTTCCTCCGGGGCACGGCGGATGGTGACCTCATCCCCGACCCGGAGGTCCACGGCGACCTGGCCGTCGGCGGTGAGATGGGTCTTGAGTTTTCCGGTCACGACGCGGACGACGACGGTGGAGTCGAGGTCGACGATGATGGAGCGGTTGGAAAGGGTGAGCGGGCAGAGGGGGGTGATGGTGAAGTCGCGGGCGGACGGGCTGACGATCGCGCCGCCGGCGGCGAGGGAATAGGCGGTGGAACCGGTGGCGGAGCAGACGATCAAGCCGTCGCACCGGTAGCGGGTCAGTTCCTCGCCATCGACGGCCACCTCGAGTTCGATCATTCGGGAGACGTGACCGCGGGTGAACACGAAGTCGTTGAGTGCGCGGAGAGTGGGGGCACGGCGCAGGGGTTTGCGCTGAGCCGACATCAGGGCGCGGCTTTCGATCCGGTAATCGCCCGCAACGATCTGATCGATGGCCGTGGGCAGTTCGGCGGCGGTGACGCCGGCGAGGAAGCCGAGTCGGCCGACGTGGATGCCCAGGAGTGGGGTGGGGCTGCCGGCGATTTCGCGTGCGACCCGGAGGATGGTGCCGTCGCCACCGAACACGAGCAGGAGCTGGGCGGCTTGAGCGAGGGCGGCGGTGTTGCGGTGTCGGGGCAGACGCAGGCCGCTCATGCGGAGGGTGGCCGAATCGGCCATGACCTCGATGCCCTGTTCGGCGAGCAAACGGGCTGCCTCGGCGAGCAAGGGACGGCTCTCGAGCTTTTCGGTGTTGGCCACCAGCCCGATCCGGGTGATGCGTTCAGGACGCTTTTTCAAGCAGCGCGAGGAATTCTTTGTTGCCAGCCGGCCCCAGCAATGGCGAAGCGGTCACGCCGCGCCAGTGGAGCCTGGGGACACTCTCCACGAAAGCGCGGAGTTCCGCGAGCACTCGTTCATGAACCGCGGGATCGGTAATCACGCCCCGGCCTCGGTCCGCTTCCTCGCGGCCCGCTTCGAACTGGGGCTTGATCAGCGGCACCAGCCGTCCGCCCGGTCGAACCAGGTCGTAGGCTGGCGGGAGCACGCGACGTAACGAGATGAACGAGCAGTCCAGCACGGCCAGGTCGAAGGGCTCGAACGGCTGTGGGAAATGACGGGTGGAAAGCTCACGGGCATTGACGCCTTCCAGGACGAGCACCCGCGGGTCCTGGCGTAATTTCCAGGCGAGCTGTCCCTTGCCGACATCGACTGCGGCGACGTGAGTGGCGCCGTGTTGAAGCAGGCAATCGGTGAACCCGCCGGTGGAGGCTCCGATGTCCAGGGCGCGAAGCCCGGTGGGATCGATGGAGAACTCCTGGAGGGCGCCCTCGAGTTTGAAGCCGCCGCGGCTGACGTAGCGTTCGCCGGCGAGCAATTCGAGGGTGTCGTCGGGTTTGACCTTGCGCCCGGGTTTGTCGGCCATTTGGCCGTTGATGCGCACCTGACCGGCGAGAATGGCGCGCTGAGCCTTCTCGCGGCTTTCGCAAAGCCCGCGTTCAAGAAGTTGCTGATCCAGTCGCATGTCAGGCGAAGAGCATGTCGGTCGGCGGTTGGGGTGACGAGGTTGGAGTGCCAGTGGGAATGCCGGGTGCGAGAGAAGGGATGGCTCACGGCCCATGAACCGGGAGAGGCGGAGGGATTACGATGAGGAGCAGGAGCACGATGACGAGGGGAGGAGAGGGTCAAGGGATAGGAACGTTTTCCAATCCATGGACACGCCTTGGGACCATGAACCGATGCGCGAGGAGTGGAGTGGGCGGCCCTCATCCCGGCCTTCTCCCGGAGGGAGAAGGAGAATCGTCGCCGCGGTTTTTGGAGGGTTGAGCCAAGGCTTTGCTGGAACGAGTCGAGACGGCTCGCGCCGAGGGGTTTTAGGGGTCATTTGGCGGGGGAATGCGACTCCCTCTCCCTCCGGGAGAGGGCTGGGGTGAGGGAGCCCGGTTCAATCCTCACGGTGGCTTGCATGGAGGGTTTACGGAGAGCGCCAAGCTTCAATTGTTGAACTGCTCACGGCCCATGAACCGGGGATTCCGGGGGGCGGGACGCCCCCCTCTACGGCAGGCGGGACGCCCGCCGCTACGGAGGGCGGTGCCTGAGGAAGTGACGCTGGGTGCGGGGGTGGGTACGGTTCGCGGAACGTCATGGCGACCCACGCGGAGGACATCATTCGAGGGGAGATTCAGCAGCAGGGGTCGATCACCTTCGCCCGGTTCATGGAGCTGGCGCTGTATGCGCCGGGAGTGGGCTATTACGAACGGGAAGGCGGGCAGACCGGACGGGGTGGAGATTTTTACACCAGCGTGAGCGTGGGGCCGGTCTTGGGATTCCTGGTAGCGGACTGGGTGGCGCGGGTGTGTGCCGGATTCGAGTCGATCGACCTGGTTGAAGCCGCCGCCCACGACGGGCGATTGGCGGTCGATGTGCTCCATGCGTTGGGCCAGTTTCACCCGGGCACCGCCGAACGGGTGCGGTACACGATTCTGGAGCCGTCTGAGTCGCGGCGTTCGGTGCAACAACGGACCTTGGAACCGTGGGTGGATCGGGTGGTTTGGCGGAGCGGGTGGGCGGACGTTGCGGAGCCGGTTCGGGGGGTGGTGTTTTCCAATGAACTGCTGGACGCCATGCCGGTGCATCGGCTGGTGTGGAACGCGGGGCGACGGCGTTGGCAGGAATGGGGGGTGACGGTGGAGGCGGGGCAGTTGGCCTGGTGCCGCAGAGAGCCCGAGGAGTCCCTGGTCCCGCAAGAACTGGCGCCGCTGGCCGACGTGTTGCCCGAGGGTTTCATGGTGGAACGAAGTCCGGCGGCGGCGGCGTGGTGGTCCACGGCGGCTCGTGCGCTGGGGCGCGGGTGGTTGATGGCGTTGGACTATGGCTTCGACGAAGACAGCGTCATCCGGCCGGAACGCGCCGGGGGCACGGCTCGCGGGTATTCGCGGCATCGACGGGTGGACGACCTGCTGGCCAACCCGGGTGAACAGGATCTGACCGCCCACGTGGACTTCCCGCAGTTGATCCGGGAGGGCGAGGCGCAGGGGTTGGAGACGGTGGATTTTCTGCCGCAGGGGCGATGGCTGGGGCGATTGGCGACGGAGGTGGTGTCGGCGGGTGGTGAAGGGGCGCGGTGGCTGGTGGAACGGGCCCGGGGATTGCAGACGCTGACGCATCCCGCGCACCTCGGCCATTCGCTGCGCGTGCTGGTGCAGGCGAGGAGGTGATCTTGTTCTGGCTCAACTGTTTTGGCGGATGGCCGATAGGAGGGGAAACGTCGCGCCGACATGTTGAAACTACTGAAGAGCCGCCGGACATCCCAATGGGTCCGGTGGGGTGTGTGGATGGGGTTATTCCTGGTCGCCGGTGTGCCAGGGGTGCACGCCCAGGGTGAAGCCACTTTCGGAGGGCGTCCTTTTGTCCGCATTGCGCGGGCCAACACCACGGACGCGGCGTTCGGCTTCCTCCAGGGGTTTGGCCGATCCCAGTTGGTGGGGGACGAGGTGGTGATGCCGATTCTTGGGCCCGGTTTTGAAACCGTGGGGCTGGCGCGCGGGCGCGGTGGGCCGTTGTCGGAGGTCGCTCGCGTGGGAACGACGGGGCCTTCGGGTGGTGGGCTGTTGAGGTTTCATGATGGTTTGGCCCAGGAGACGGCGGGAGACGCGGGCGCGTCCTTCGTGTTTGCCGCCGGGGCGTCGCTTGCCGACGGACTGCTCTTGGCGGAAGCGGGAGGCTTTCGTTCGTTGCTGGCATCCGGGGCGGTGCTGCCGAACTCGAACGGGCGGGTGGCGAACCGGCTTGGCGAACCGCATTGGGCGGGAGGCAAGCTGGTGATCATTGCCTGGCACCAAGCTGCCGCCGGGGTGGAATTTCGTGGCGTCTATCGGGTGGTGGACGGTGCGTTGGAGGCGATTGCGGACACAGCGACGGCCCTTCCCGGGGTGGTGGGGGTTCCTGATGGGCTGAGCAGCCAGGTGGGATTCGATGGGACCACGGTGGCGTTTTGGGCGACGCGCGGACCTTTCGCCGCCGTGCAAGGGATCTTCCGGTCCAGCGGAGGGGCGGTGTCGGCGGTGGCTTCCGCCGGTGATCCCCTTCCGGGCGGTGGAACCATCAGCGGCTTCCGAAGTCCGCCGGTGGTGGAGGATGGGGTGGTTTGGTTTTTTGCGCAGGACGCGGCGCGGGCTGGTTATCTGCTGCGCGCCGGGGCGGATGGTTCGATCACGTTGTTGGCGAAGGATGGCGACGCGGCGCCGGAGGGCGGGGTGTTCGCGGGTATCGGCGACACCGGCCTGGAAGTGAGCGGGGGACGGGTGCTGTTCGGGGCGCGCACCGGTTCCGGGCCGGGCGTTTATGCGGTGGAAGGTGGAATCGTTCAGGCGGTGATTCCGGGGGGTGGGATCGTGGCGGGGATGCGTCCGACCTCGGTGGCGCTGATGGATTTGGAAGGGGACACGCTGCTGCTGCTGACCACGGGCCCGGGGGCGCAACCGGCGACGGTGGTGGCGAACCTCGCCCGGCCGATGGTTCCGGTGATTATGACGCCGCTGCAGAGCGGTTCGGTTGCTGCGGGGGCTCGGTTGGAACTGAAAGTCACCGCGGTGGGTGATGCGCCGTTGCACTACCTTTGGTGGGGACCGCTTGGTCGCATGCCGGAGGTGACGGGCGACACCTACGTGGTGCCGGCCGCGGGCGCCGTCCATGCCGGCTATTACTCGGTGCAAGTCACGAATGCGTTCGGCCAGGCGTCATCACCGTCGGCGCTGGTGAATGTCGAAATTGGACCGGAGATTCTGGAACAACCGCTTCCGGTGACCGTGGAAGCGGGGGATGTCGCGGTGCTGCGGATGGCGGCACTGGGTGGACTGCCGTTGCAGTCCACGTGGTGGAAGGACGGGGTGCCGGTCACGGTGGCGACGCCCACCCTGGGGGTTCTCAGCCTGGTTTCCGCCACGGCAGCGGATGCGGGGCTGTATTGGGCGGTGATTTCGAATGCGTGGGGCACGGTGACCAGCGATTCGGTGCGGTTGACGGTTCAGCCGGCGGGACCGAACCCGAGTTATGGCGGGCATCGATTTGTCGCGCCGGTGCAAAGCGGGGCCGAGGCGCCGGGTGCGGGAGTTCCCTTTTTGGCCGGCGGCTTCAACGAAGGAACGGCGCGTTGGTGGCTGGATCAATTGCTCTTCGCTGGAACCGGTCCGGAGTTTCGCTCGCTGGGCCTGTTTGGGGCGGGCACGAACGGAGTGGCGTCGGTGGTGGGATTGGGAACGGCACTGCCGAACGGGCTGGGAACCTTGGATGGCGCCCGCTTGATCAGCGGGTTGGCGGACTCGGATACGCCGACCTTCTTTGGCAGCAGCAACGGCGTTCCGGTGGGGATCTTTCGTTGGGACCAGGGGCAGATCCGATCGTTGGTGGATGTGACGAGTCCGGTTCCTGGAGCTGCCGGCGAAGTCTTTCGTCCGTTTTACTCCTGGGCGACACAGGCGGGTTTGGGGCTGGCCTTTCTGGGGCAGACGGAACTTCGGTCCGGGGCGTACGTGGAACGGGACGGGGAACTTCGGCGGTTGCTGGACACGCGCATGGACTTGCCGGTGCTGGGGACTGCGGCTGCCCACCTTCAAAGTCTGGGCTATGACGGCGAGGTGGCGGCGGTGCTGGCGGCGAACGCCAACCAGTCCGCACAAGCCATCCTGCGCATCGACGCAGCCGGGGCGATCTCGGCCATCGCGAAGATGGGGGATCTGATCCCGGGGACGGACAAGGCGATCCGGCTGTTTGGACCGGTTCAGGTCTCGGAAGGTGCGGTCCGATTCTTCGCCTTCGATTCGGCCTTCGCGCGATTCGCGGTGAGCTGGCGGGACGGGGTGCTCCAGAAACTGGCGGCGCCGGGTGACACCGTGGAGGGGTTGGGAACGTTGACCTCGATCGATTCATCGACCCTTCACCCCACGGCGGGGAAGGTGTTTCTCTCCGGACGGGTGCGGCTGGCGTCGGGTTCGATCAACGCTGTGTTTACGGTGACCGACGACGGTCTGAAGCCGGTGTTTTCCGCCACCAAACTGGATGGGCGCCGCATCAGCATCGTGTCGTTGGTGGAGGCGCGGGGAGATCGCGTGGTGTTGGCGGTGCAGTTCGGAGATGGCGGGGCGGGCTACTATGTGAACACGCAGGCGGCAGAAGAGGCGTCAGTGCGGTTGGATTACGTCCGGGTTCCGGGCGTGGGGCTGCGGGTGACCGTGCCGGAAGGCTTCGGGCTGGAAGCGACGGATGCGTTGGGCGAGACCTGGGAACCGGTGCCGGGAGCAGGGGCGGTGGAAGTGCCGACTTCGGTGGGCAATCGATTTCTGAGGCTGAAGCAGGCGACCGCTCCGTAACCGAAGCTGGGGCTATTCCTTCGCTTTGGGGCGTTTCCACTCGACCTTGGGAGGTTCGGGGATGCCGAGCACGCGGTAGGAATTGCGGAAGTGCATTTTGGCGACCTTGGGGAGGGCCTCGGCGCCGTGTTGGGCGACGAACGCGCGGCCGGCGGTTTCCACGGCGGCCGAAGCGCCCTTGGGCAGGGGCACGCCGAAGTCGTGTGCCAACTTCTTCAGACGATGCACGAATTCGTCGCGGGCTAGAATGGAAGCGGCGGCGACCGCCATGTCGGACTCGGCCTTGTGGCGTTGAACCAGTTGGAGCTCGCGACCGAGAGTGAGCAGTGCCTTCTCGATGGTGGACTTGTCGGAGGCGAACTGGTCGCTGATGGCCCGCACCGGTGGCGGGTTCATGCGATGGCGCTGGCCGAGCAGGTTTTCGATGACCCGGGCGTGGCCCCAGGCGAGAACGCGGTTCACGGACTTGTTCATGCCGTGCATGCGGTTGTACGCCTCGGGGCCGATGGGGACCACGGCGTGCACGCAGCCCGGGGTTTTGCGGATGACTTCGGCGAGCCGGGCGATCTGGGCGTCGCCGGAAATGGATTTCGAATCACGGATGCCGCTGTCCTTCCAGGCGGTGAGGACGTCGGCATTCACGTAGACCCCCGCGATGCAGAGCGGGCCGAAGAAATCGCCCTTGCCGGATTCATCGATGCCGAGGCGAGGGTCGAGGAGCTCGGGGTTCAGGGTGGCTTCGTAACCGAGGCGGGCTTCCTGAAGGATGTGAGGTTCGAGTACGAACTGGACGAAATCCTCGGTGCCCTTGCCTTGAACGACGAGTTTGCCGGACTCGTAGAAGGTGACGTTGAAATCCTTTTTGGCGCCGCTGAAGCGGGCGTAAGGAACCGTGCGCAGCTCGAACGTGCCATCCCGAATGATGCGCTCCAGGGCGGTCGCCTGGGCATCGGACAGCTTGGCGGTGTAGTTGGTGAGGGGCGGCACGCGATTAGCCCAGCGGTGCCACGTCGCGATGCCATGGGGTGGCTTGCTCGTACGCGTGGGCAATGCGGAACAGGGTAGATTCACCGAGCGGTTGGCCGAGCAACTGCAAGCCGATGGGCAACTTGGGTTCGCGGGTGAACCCGCACGGCAGGCTGAGCCCGCTGATTCCGGCGAGATTGCAGGAGATGGTGAAGATGTCGCTGAGGTACATCTGCAACGGGTCCTGGGTCTTTTCCCCCAGCTTGAAGGCGGCGGTCGGGGTGGTGGGCGAAACGATGGCGTCGACCTTTTTGAAAGCCTCCAGGAAATCCTGGCGGATCAAGGTTCGGACCTTTTGCGCCCGCAGGTAATAGGCGTCGTAGTAACCGCTGCTCAGCACGTAGGTGCCCAGAATGATGCGTCGTTTGACCTCGGCACCGAATCCCGCCCCGCGGGTGCGCTCGTACATCTCCGTCGGGTCGGCTCCGGCGACGCGCGCGCCGTAACGGACGCCGTCGAAGCGCGCGAGGTTGGCGGAGGCTTCGGCGGTGGCGATGATGTAGTAGGTGGCCACCGCGTGCTCACTGTGGGGCAGGGAGACTTCCTCGATCGTGGCCCCGAGTTCCTGAAGCTTTTTGACGGCCGCATCGACGGCGTCGCGTACCTCGGGGTCGAGACCGCCGACCATAAACTCCTTGGCCAGGCCGAGCCGGAGTCCGCGAAGATCGCCGTTCAACCCGGCGAGATAATCGGGAACCGGCTCGTTGAGGCTGGTCGAATCGCGCGGGTCATGGCCGCTGATGGTGCGGGTGATGAGGGCGGCGTCGCGGGTCGATTTGGTGAAGGGTCCGATCTGATCCAGCGACGAGGCGAACGCGACGAGACCGTAACGGGAGACGCGACCGTAGGTCGGCTTGAGGCCGACACAGCCGCAGAGCGCGGCAGGCTGCCGGATGGAACCGCCGGTGTCGGAGCCGAGCGTGGCGAAGGCTTCGTTGGCGGCCACGGCCGCGGCCGAACCGCCGGAGGAACCTCCGGGAATGCGCGTGATGTCCCAGGGGTTCCGGGTGGTGAAGAACGCGGAGTTCTCGGTCGAACTGCCCATGGCGAACTCGTCCATGTTCAGGCGGCCGAAGACCACGGCGCCTGCGGCCTGGAGCTTTTCAACGACGGTGGCGTTGTAGGGGGAAATGAAGTTCCCGAGGATCTTGGAACCGCAGTTGAGGGGCTGACCGCGATGGCAGAGGACGTCCTTGAGGGCGATGGGAACGCCGAGCAACGGTTTCTCGGCGTGGGTCACCCCGGCGGCGAGGTCGCGATCGGCGGCGTCGGCTTGCGCCATGGCGTCGGCCGGATCGTGGCTGAGGAACGCCTTGAGTTGGCCGTCGATTCGGCCGATTTGGCCGAGACAGGACTCCAGGGCTTCCCTGGCGGAGACCTGACGGCGGCCCAGTTGGTCGACGAGTTCGGAAACGGTGAGACGGTGCAGCATTCGGGGGTCCCGGGGAGCGATGTTACTCGACGATCTTGGGCACGATGAAGAGGCCGTTGGATTTCAGGGGAGCGTTTTGGAGAGCCTCTTCCTGCGGGATGCCCGGACGCGCGACGTCGGGTCGGGTGACATTGACCAGAGGAAAGGCGTGCGACGTCGGTTCGACGCCGGAGACGTCGACGGTGCGCAATTGTTCCACGTAACCGAGGATGTTCCCCAGCTGGGAGCCGAGACGCTGTTCCTCCTCGGGAGTCAACTGGAGCCGGGCGAGGTCGGCGACGTAGTGGATGTCGAAATCGTTGGCGGCCACGGGTTGGAGGGTAGGGAAGGGGCGTGGGGGGGACCAAGCGTCAAATCGCGGGGGGTAAACGGATCGGAGGGATGCCTTCGGAGGAGGGGGATTGTTGGTCGAGTCCAGGTGTCGCGACTGGCATGGGGGTCATGAACCAGGGGATTCCGGGGGGCGAGACGCCCCCCTCTACGGCAGGCGGGACGCCCGCCGCTAC
>CAUJJW010000337.1 GCA_963205105.1 Verrucomicrobiota bacterium
GGAGGCACAGAGTTGGAAGCAGTCTGTCTCATTTCTCTGTGCCTCCGTGTCTCTGTGGTGGAAACCGGGTTCATGGGAAGCTCCCTGTTCAAAAATGACCTGCTCACGGCCCTTGAACCGAGGATTCCGGGGGGGGGAGACGCCCCCTTCTACGGCAGGTGGGACGCCCGCCGCTACGAGCGGGAGGTTCCTGGGAAGCCGCTTATGGTGTCTTCAAGGCTTCCACAGCGCGGTGGAGGTCCTCGTCGGGGGTGTAGAAATGGGGAGAAAAGCGCAGGTAATGCTGGCGTTGGCGGTCGGTGCGCAACGAAAGGACGATGCCGGCCTCCTGAAGGCGCGCATGGAGGGCGGGCATGTCGGTGCCGGGTCGATGGATGGCGATGATGCCGCTTTGGTGCGCGGGAGGTGCATCGGCTCCGAGAACGTTCCAACCTTGGGCCTGAAGCGCGGGCACCAGCCAGTTGCGCTTGCGCAGGAGTTCCGCGGCGATGGTGTCGACGCCGATATCGAGGATCAGATCCAGCGCAGCGCGGAACCCGCACAGTCCGAGCACGCCATGGCTCCCGACTTCGTACCGTTGGGCGCCGGCGCGGTAGGTGATCTCCTCGCGGGCGATGAAATCCGGGCAGCGGACGTTGTTCCAACCATGGACGACGGGGCGGAGGGCTTCGTGCCAGGATTTGCGCACGAAGAGAAAGCCGGCGCCGCAGGGTCCGAGCAGCCATTTGTGGCTGTCGGCGGCGATGAAGTCGGCGTGTTCGGCGGCGGTGGGGAAGGCGCCGACGGTTTGGATGCCATCGAGGCAGAAGGCGATGCGGCGCTGGCGGAGGGCGGTGCCGAGGGCGGGGAGATCGAGGCGCCAGCCGGAGATGAAGTGGCAGGAGGCGAGGGCGACGAGGCGGGTGTTTTCGTCGACCTGGCCCAGGACGTCGACGGTTCGCAGGCGGCCGAGTTCGCGGGTGGGGATGAGTCGGACTTCGACGCCGCGTTGGGCGAGGGCCATCCAGGGGTAGACGTTGGAGGGGTAATCGTCGAAGTAGATGAGGACGTTGTCGCCTTTGCGCAACGGAAAGCCGGCGGCGACGTAGGAGAGGGCGAGCGAGGTGGGGCCGACGAGGGCGATTTCGTCGGTTTGAGCGCCGATGAGGCGGGCGACGCGTTCGCGGGTATCCGAGTACAGGGTTTGCCGGACAGGAAGCTCCTGATCGTCGAGAGTGGCCTGGAGGGCGTACTGGGTGACGGCCTCGGCGACGCGGTGGGGCAGGGGGCAGACGGCGGCGTGCGCGAGGAAGACGCGGTTGCGGCAGACGGGGAATTCGTGTTGGCGCAGGGCGGGGTCGTGGAGGAGATCGTGGAGATTCATCGGGTGGTTAGATCTCGTTCAGGATCTGGCCATAGAAGCCGAGCCAGAAGGAAACGATTTGAAAGGCGACGATGAGCAGGATGCCGCCGTAAACGACACCGATGAGAATGCCGGCGGCGACGCGCATCAGGCGGAGGCCTTCCTCCTGGTAGTGGGTGGTGAGGCGCGGGAGGGCGTCGTCGACTTTTCCGGCGATTTCGGCGGAGGCGTAGACGTTGGAATAGTGGGGCGGGAAGCAGGAACTTTGGAGGAGGAGATCGGAGGCGGGTTCGCCGTTGGCGATGCGTGGTTTCCAGCGGGCGATTTCGCGTTGGATGGCGGGGGAGCCACTGGCCGCGGCGGCAAGGGGCCAAGCGTGGACGGCATTGACGCCGGCGTTGAGCAGCGCGTCGAGGGCGAGGCTGAGGCGCGAGAGCGCGAGGGATCGGCGTGCCCGGCCGAGAACGGGCAGGAGGCTGGTGATGGTCTCGAGGACGGAACGGGCGAACCCGGTCTGGGTGCGCTGAAGGCCGACGATGAGGGCGACGGTGGCGAGGTAGACGGGACCGAAGAAGAGAACTTTCTGGAGGAGAAACGCGGCGATTTGGCCGTCGCGTACCAAGCCGATGAGGCGGTCGACGGGCAGGATCAGGAAAGCGACGTGGAAAACGAGGATGGGGTAGGCCAGGCCCATGAGGATCTGGCGCCCGAGAGTGGCGCGGGAGGCGTACGACTGGGACAGGGCGAAACAGCTGCGGTCGATGCGCCCGGTTTGTTCGCCGGCTTCGATGAGGGCGATGTCGAACTCAGGGACCCAGGAACCGAGGCTACGGAATGCTTCCCCGGCGGTGGCGCCGGATTCGAGGCGATCGGCGACGCGTTTGGCCCGGCGACCCAAGTGGGGGGAGGGCGGCTTTTGGGCGAGGATGCGGAGTGTTTGGATCAGTCCGAGGCCTGCGGCCACGGAAGTGCCGATCTGGTGATAAAAATCCGCCCGGGCTGCGAGATGTGCCGGGGTGATGAGGAGCGCCATGGCCGTTTGGGCCGCGGCGGAAGGCCGCCGGCGGGCCTAGAGGTAGGGTTCGATGGTGTCGCGGATGGCGCGCTTGCTTTTGGCGCCGCGCATCTGGTCGACGATCTGGCCGTTCTTGAAGAGGAGCAGGGTCGGGATCGCGGTGATGCCGTACTGGGAGGCGAGGCCGGCTTCGCCATCGACATCGACTTTCGCGATCTTGAGCTGACCGTCGAGTTCGGTGGCGAGTTCCTCCAGAACCGGGGCGATCATTTTGCATGGCCCGCACCATTCGGCCCAGAAATCGACCAGGACCGGCGCGGTGGCTTTGAGGACTTCCGCATCAAACGTGGTGCCGGTGACGGACTTGATGAGCTGGGACGCCATAGTGCTGGAATGGAGGCAGGTGACCGGGCAATGGGACGGAGCAGAGAATGGGAGTGTCGGGATCTCAGTCGATCTGGATATTGAGAGCGATGATCACGACGTGGATCAGGAAGGCCAGACCACAGACCGCTGCGGCCACGGCGAGGCCCTTGTCGAGGCCGCTGACTCCACCGCCGAAGGAGGAAGGTGCGGCCATCGGCCGGGGCATGGCGGCAGCCGGGGCGCCAATAGGAGCGGCGGCGGGGCGTGCGGCGGCGGGTGAGGAGGGGGGCGACGGCGGAGTGGGTGCCTTGGGGGCGGCTGCGGCGCCTGTCGGTGCGGCGGAAGCCGCGGAAGGGGCTGGCAGTCGGACGGTGGGAGCGGCGGTCGGCTTGGGTGGCAGCGCGATGCGGACGGTTTCCTTCTTCGGCTGGACCTTGGCTGCCTCGCCCGGTGTGGGCGGCACGGGAGAACTGGGAGGCGTATCCGACATAAGCGTTGGACGAAGCTAGGTAGCCGGTCGGAAGAGTGTCAAACCTTTTGGCCGGCTTTGGGCGAGGGTGATTGTGTTCCGGTGGAATGAAAAATCGGCGGCCTGGGGCGGGCCGCCGGTGAAAAAGGGCTGTGCTTGGATGCCAGCCGGGTGGACGAGGGTGGGCAAAGCTCGACCGATGGAGGATCCGAAGCCGGGTTGTGTCTGGGGCTTAGTAGCGGTCGTCGGAGGATCTCCGGTCACCTCGATCACCTCGATCGCCGCGGTCACCACGGTAGCCCCCGCCCCGGTCACCGCGATCGCCGCCTCGATCTCCGCGGTAACCACCGCCGCCGCCACCGCCGCCTTCACGGGGAGGGCGGTCTTCCTTGGGGCGCGCGACGTTGACGGTGAGGTTGCGGCCCTGGAATTCCTGGTTGTGGAAGAGTTCGACGGCGCGATTGGCTTCATCGGGGCTCCCCATTTCGACGAACGCGAACCCGCGGGACTTGCCCGTGAATTTGTCGAACACGACGTCGGCGGCGCGGACGGTGCCGGCTTGGGCGAAGTGCTCGAGCAAATCGTTCTCGAGGGTGTTGTAGGACAGATTGCCCACAAACAATCTGGCTGCATTCATGATAAGCGTGTCCTTGCCTTGAAAACCAGTGGAGGGGGAGCTGCGCCCGCAGCATCACGAAGTGTGGCCGAGAAGTCTCCTCAACCGACAGACTGTCTACCGACACCGTTCACGGTTAGTTCTTGGCTCCGACGCGAAGCACGCTGGCAGCACGCTTTTCCGTCGTCAACCCCGGTTAAGGGTGGGTCTCGGGGGGTGCGTCGGGTTCTTCGGGTTCGGTGGCAGCGGGAGGGTTGTGGGGTGATGCCATGGCGCGTTCGAACCAGCGTTTGGCTCCGATGAGTCGCCAGCGGGGTTTCCGGGGATCCCGTCGATCCATGCCGGCGGCGAGCGGGCCATAACGGGCGTAGGCGATGCCGGAAAGTTGGTGCGGCGCGAGCAGGAGTTCGGCGCGGAAGTCGGTGCTTTTTCCGCGCAGACTGACCTCCGAGAGCCGGGTTTGATCGCGGGTGGTGGTGATCCGGCCTTCGCCCTCCAGATCCCGCAGAGTGGGCATGAGGCGCAGCCAGCCGGGGGCGTCGGGTTGGTTCCGGAACACGGCGAGGATGGGGCGGGTGTCGCGGAGGCCGACCTGGAAACTGCTCTCGAGGCTCCAGTTCGTGTGAGTGAGATCGAGTTGTCCGGCGGGAATCGCCAGCACGGCATGCCAGCCCTCCTGGGTGTCCCGTGGAACGTTGGGCACGAACAGATTGGTGATTCGGAGCGCGGTGTTCTCGATGTGGAGGACCCGGGGACCGCCGGTTCCTGGGGCCAGTTGAACGGCCAGGTGGAGGCTGGCTTCGTAGGCTTCTCCGTGGACCGTCGTGGACACGGCCTCGCCGGCGAGGTTGAGGTTTCCGTGAATGGGGCCGCGGGCCGATGCGCGCAGGTCGGCGTCCAGGCGGATGGCGCCTCCGGTGAGGGTGACGCCTGAGCTGCGGGGAATGAACTCGGTCAGCCAGGAGGCGTCAGGGAGGGTTAGGGGTTCAATGCGAAGAGCCAGATCGGTGTCCTTGAACCCGTTGGTGATGCTGAGGTTGTGGGACGTGGACTTCAGGTTGAACAGGGGGCCTTCGGCGTAACCGATGCGACGACCGTCGCGCGAGACAACGAGGTCCCGGAGCTGGATGGCGAGTTGGGCCACGGGTTGGGGACCATCGGTCAACACTTGATCCTCCACAGTGGCGGAACCGGCGAAGGTGGTTCCACCCAGCGACAGCTGAAGGTGGGGCGAGTGGAGGGCGAGCCGGGTTCCCCCCTGGAGCACGCCTCGGGCGAGTCGGACCTCGCCGTCGATCCGGCCCTCGCCTGAGAACCGGATGCCCTCGTGGGTGCCCAGCCGATCGCGGAGCGGTGCCACGCTTCCCAGGTCACCCGCGACGCGCAGCTGTGCTGAGATGAATTCCAGGATCCGGTTGTCGGGGACATCATCGACCCCGAAGATGAGCGGCCCGAGTTCCCCCGAGAGATTCAGGGCAAGATGTCGGGCGAGGTTGACTCCGTTATGGGTGAGGGTGGCTTCCGGGAAATCCAGTCGATGGGCGCGCACGTGAAAAGGGCCTTCGATTTGCATGTCCAACGTCGCGGAAAGCGTCGCGGGCCCTTCGAGGCGCGAACCATAGATCCACACGCGCTCAATCTGCCGAAAAACGACCTCATCCACATGAACCCACCAGGAAGGCCGGCCCCGGCCGCCCCGGGGGCTGGTGCGGCGGGGAAGCGCATCCAGGCCTGGGATCGGTGGGGCGTTGGTGTCGGCGGGGGATGAAGGTCGACGGAGCTGAAACTCGATGCCGCTCCCATCGAAGGTCCCCACCGAGAGCGTCTTTTGGAGCAACGGAAGCAGGCGCACCCGGAACGAGGCGTCGTCCATGCGGCCAAAATACTGGCTGGCAGTGCCTTGTCCGATGAAGTGGAGGCCTTGGACGCGAAACGAGCCCGGGAACCACGAGGAGGCGGATCGCCAGGTGATGAAGAACCGGTCGGGATGCCGGTTGATGGCTTTGCGGACGTTGTCCGAGCGGAGCGCCCAGGCTGCAAGGATCAGGTAAGCCAGCCAGGCGCCGACGGCGACGGCGAAGGTCCAGAGGATCATGCGTGCGCGGTGACGTCGTGGGAGAGCCGGTAAGGGCGGGGTGGAAGGGGCCGCGGATCGCACGGTGGGAAGCATGGAGGCATAACCTGCCGGGGAGCACAAGGGGCGCGTGCCGCGAACGACGCGAGATGCAGGAGAGCCTCCTGTTCCCAAATAACCCGTTCACGCGCCAGGAACCTCGGGGGATTCCGGGGTCGGGACGCCCCCTTCAGGTCAGGCGGGACGCGCGCCGCCATGGATTCGCCATTCCCCAGGGGGCGGGCGGCGTGGCAGGGTGCGGTCATGCCCCGATTCGCGATCGCTCAATTGGATGCCTTGCCGGCTGTCGGCTGTCCGTGTGGGCAGGCCCGGCGGGCTTTTGGTGAATTGCCTGGAGGCCAGGCTTCGGTGCATCTGGTGGACATCCGGGTGGATGCGACGACGCACCATCATCAGCGCACGACCGAGATCTATGTGGTTTTGGAAGGCGAGGGGGAACTGGAGTTGGACGGGGTGCGGGTGCCGGTGAAGCCGCTGACTGCGGTTTACATCCAGCCGGGCTGCCGCCATCGGGCGGTGGGACGGATGCGGTTGTTGAACATTCCGATCCCTCCCTTCGACCCGGCGGATGAGATTTTGGAACCGGAGGAATCACGATGAAGGAACACACCATGGAGTCGGAATCCGTCCACGACCTGCGTCCTGCGCCAGCTGGAAGGCCTGCTTCCGCGGGGGAGGTTCCACAGCGGGGATTGAGGGCTTTGCAGACCCGGCGTTCGTTTCTCGGAACGGGAGCGGGCGTTGCCGCGGCGGCGGCGTGGGGCGCGATGGGGGTGCGGCCGCGGGTGCTGGCCCAGGTGCCGGGTGAACGCCCGCCGGCCGAGGCGTCGGTGACGGTGTTGAACCCGCGGGGGCGGGTTCCGCTGAGCTTCATCATCGACGATTCGACCTGCCTGGTGAACGTGAACAAATTCGCCATGCCACAATTCGATGCGGCATTTGGCGGGGCGAATCGGACCTATCACCGCAACTGGAAGGACTGGCCGGATGAGATCCCTGATGCGTTTGTGCGGAAGTTCGGGGAGTGGTGTGCGGGGCAGGGGGTGAAGGGCAAGTACAGCATCGTGCCGTATCCGGCGTGCGTGGGGCGGCTGGACCGGGAGCTGCCGGGGTGGTCGGCGAAGGAATTGGCCGCGAGCCTGGACCTGGTGCGGACCGTGATGATGCCGCACTGGGACATTCATCCGGAGATGGTGACCCACACCCGCGTGATCGATACCAAGACCGGGCACCCCTATCCGGAACGGAGTCTCAAGTTCATGGAGAACTGGGATTGGACGACCGGGCGCTCCGCGGACGAGATCGGCAATTACCTGGCTTATGCGCTGCGCATTCTCCGGGAGGTCGGGCTGCCATGCGAAGGGGTGACGACGCCGGGTGGGTTTGGCAGCCGGGCCTTGCCGCAACTGGCGCAGGCGTCGATGCAGTCGTTGCGGGACGTTTTCCAGACCGAGGTGCCGCACTACTTCCGGCATCTTTACGATCGGGGTGCCGAGAGCGTCGCGCCGCGGGTGGAGTACGTGAGCGGCCTGGGTGGGGACGATCCACGATGTGTGGTGAGCGTGGTGGCGTGCACTGGCGACTGGACTGGAGGTTGGGACAACACGGAGCCGGAGGGCGTGGACAAATTCATCACGGCCGATGGCCGGTCGGGGCGGCTGGTGGAAGTGATTGAACGGGGTGAACCTGCGTGCCTTCTGGCGCATTGGACGGGCATCTGGTTCAACGGCGAGGAGCGCGGGTTTCATATCTTCCAGGAAGTGGTTCGCCGCTTGAACGAACACTACGAGCACCTGGTTTGGATGAAGCTTTCCGAGATCGCGCGCTATTGGGCGGCCAGGGAGCTGACCCGGGTTCAGCGGGCGGGCGGGACGATTCGCTTCCAGGCGCCGTTTGCAGCGCCTGACTTCACGGTGTCCACGGCGACGACGGCGGGTGGCGAGCCGAAGCTCGTGGCAGCGGGGCAGGCGGTGACGCTGAGAGAAGTCCGACGCCGGCAGGATTTGCGGTCGGGGAATTGGTTCCGGGAAGGAGAGCGTGTCCAGGTGTGCTTCGACTTGCCGAAGGGCGAGTCGAAGCTGGTGGTCGGCGGAGCGTGAATCCCGCAGGAAGGGGTCAGTAGGTGCCGCTGATGCCCAACTGCACATACGGCGCGCCGTCGCTGGTCAGCTCGAAATCGCGGTCGTCGAAGTTGTACTGGCGTTCGCCCATCCAGCCGCCGTCGAGGCTGACCGTGAAGGCGCGGCATGGAGTCCATCGGACGCCGACGCCGACGCGCCATTCGTTGTAGCTCATGTCCTGGTCATTGAGTTCGGGGCGTCCGAAGCGGTCGCCGAAATCTTCAGCCACCCGGTAGGCGGTGCGGACGAGTTCGGCTCCGACAAATGCCGTGATGGTGTCGGTGGCGGTGTATTCGATGCGCGGCGACGGAAACACTGCGAGAAGAGTCCAGTCATCGGCGAAATTCCAACGCGCGCCGATGGCTGGAATGACGGGCAAGTCGCGGCGGATGTCGACGCTGGCGCCGCCGATCAATTGAAGCCGTTCGTTGAGCTGCCAGAAGGCGAGGATAAGACCGGGCACCTTGAAGTCATCGCCGTCGAAGTCCTTGAAATCCGAGTATAGACCGGGGCTGAGCATGACCTGGAGGGTCCAGTTGTCGGCGAACCTCCAGACGGTGCCGACGCGGAGTGAGGTTTCGTAGAGGGCGTCGGGGATGGGGGCGTTGCCGGGGCGATCGAACCAGGTGCCTTGGAGGTCGATGCCGGCGATCCAGGAGACGGTTTTTGAACCGGGGATGATGGCCTGATACGAAACCTGGGCGGCCGAGGTGGAGACATCGCCGAACTCGGTGGAATCGAGTTGGAGCGCCGAAGGCAGGGCGTAGGCGAACTCGGAGTAATAACGGGCGGAGTAGGCGGTATCGGCGGCGGCACCCATGCGGGGCCCGGTCTGGGCTAGCACGTTGGGGGCGGCGAGGGTGGAAATGGCGAGGGCGAAGGTCAGGGCGTTTGGGGCGCGCATGGAGCGGCCGGTTGTAGCGCAGACGGTGCGAAGCGCAAGGAGATCGGGGTTGTTGGGTCGCCGCTTGCAGAATTGGGACAGGGGCAACACTTTCCGCGGGTGAATTTCCTGAGCTCAACTTGGATGCGGCGGCGGATGGCGTGGGGCGCGGTTGGCATCGGCATCGGAAGTTTGACCCTGGGTTTGCTGAATGGAGCTGGAGCGTCGGAAGTGGGGATGGTGCGGGACGGAGGCACGGTGCAGTTGATGCTTAAGGGCGAGGACGGCAAGGAATACTCGGTCGAGGCGGTGGAACATCTGCTGAACGAGGGGTTGGGATGGACATCGATCGCCACGGTGGCGCCGACCAACCAGCCGGTAATGTTTTATGATCCCACCTGCACCACCCGGCCGCAGAACTTTTATCGGCTTCGGCTCCTGAGCGGTGCGGTGCCGGTGGAAGTGCCGAATTTTCGGCTGCTGGATGGGGAAGGACAGGCGCAGGAACTGTTCTACCAGACCGATGCCAAGGCGGTGGTGCTGGTGTTTGCCGGCGAGGACCTCAGCTCCCTGGGTGCGACCGTTGCGGATGTGAACCGGTGGGTTGGGGATCCGGAGTTGCGGGTATGGGTGGTGGTTCGGGCGGGAGTGGGTGATCGGAAGCGGCTGAAAGAGCAAGCGGAGGCGCTGGGGCTCAAGGCCAGGGTCTTGGAGGACGAGGGTGGATCAGTGACACGTTCCATGGGTGTTCGAGCCGTCCCGGAAGCGTGGGTTCTGAATCCGGCCCGCTGGTCGGTGGTGTATCGGGGGCGGATTGCCGATGCCGTGCCATCGGGTCCTGTTGGAGCGCGGCAGGCGCTGGTGCAGGCGGCCTTGGACCATTTTCGGGCGGGCGAGCGGGTGGTAGTCCGTCACACCGTGGCCGACGGGACGTCCCAGACTTGGGCGGAGCCGGGTGAGAGGACGTACGCGAAGGACATTGCTCCGCTGTTGCAACGATCCTGTGTGCCCTGCCACAGCCCGGGGAACATTGCGCCGTGGGCGATGACCAACCACGCGTTGATCCGGGACTACGCGCCTCTGATGAAGGATGAGATCCTGACCCGACGCATGCCGCCGTGGCACGCGGATCGGCAGCCGCAATCGTACCACAACGACGGGATGCTGCGCGGTGAAGATCTGGCGATGCTGGTGGACTGGATTGACCGGGGTGCGCCGCGGGGGGATGGGGCGGATTTGTTGGCGGAACAAGTGCCGCCGCCGCCGGAGAAATGGCCCCTGGGAACACCGGACCAGATTGTGAAAGTGGAGTCGCAGACCATTCCGGCATCAGGAACCGTGGATTACCGCTATCTGGTGGTGGGCAATCCGTTTGGTCGAGATGTCTGGCTGCGAGCGGCGGTGGTGAGCCCCGGCAATGCGCGCGTGGTGCACCACGTTTTGGTCTTCAACGCGACGAGCTTTACCGACGTGCTCCAGATCAAGGCTGGGTTGGGCGGATACTTTGCGGCGTACGTGCCGGGGATGGCGCAGGGTGAGTATCCGGCGGGGACGGGGAAGCTGCTGAAAAAGAACGCGTTCATGGTCTTCCAAATGCATTACACCGTGAGCGGGCAGCCCGAGACGGACCAGACGGAGGTCGGGCTCTACTTGGCGGACGGCATTCCGGGTAAGGAACTTCGGACCGCAGCGGCCTACACGACGACGTTCACCATTCCGCCCGGGAATCCCGAGTACGCGAGCGCGGCGGAATTTCAGATGCCGCGGGACGGTCTAGTCTACGAGTTCAGCCCGCACATGCATTATCGGGGGCGTTCGTTTCGATTTGAAGCGGTGTATCCGGACAGCCGGCGCGAGGTTCTGCTGAACGTCCCGTTTTACCGGTTCGACTGGCAGACCCTGTACCGACTGGCGGAACCAAAGCGACTGCCGGCGGGAACGAAGATCATCACGACAGGCACCTGGGACAATTCCCCGAGAAATCCCTACAACCCGGACCCTTCGGCGTCGGTGCGCTTTGGGGAACAGAGCTGGGAGGAAATGTTCATCGGGTACTTCAATTGGTCAGATGCTTTGTGAAGCCGGCGTAGCCTTGTTGTCCGCCTGCCTGCAGGTTCCATTGCTGTCCACACGTTGCGGGCAAGGTACTCCTTGCCTGGGATGGTTTGCGCCTCCCCATGACAACTAACCGAACACGTTCACCCGAAGCGCCCTCGCGGTGAACAACCCTCCGTCCTGCATGCCGCGCAACGGGCGTGCCCCGGTCTTTCTCTTGACTCCGAACCGCTCCCGGCTCGATCGAAGGACTGCCTCCACAAAAACCCGGCTCCCAAACACCGCTCCATCACAAAAGTACCTAACCCGGCACCTTAAATACTCCGCTGTCGGCAGTCGTCCCTTGTCCGCCAAGACCTTCAGTACCGCTTCTCGCGTGATGCTGCCGCGTTCCTTGCTCCCATCTTCCGCGATCGGTTCCCGCTCCTCGCTGCCTTCCACGAACAGTTGCTGGCGATAGATCTCAAGCGCTTCCAACTCGCAGCCCTCCTCCTGGCGCGTCAAGGCTCGGACGATGCGCTGCAAACCTGCCCGTGCGTCAGGCTTCCCGGCGACTGCTTCCGCATAACCGCACCATCGATACTGGAGAGGATCTTTCACCAAACCCGCACGAACTGAATTCAGGTCGATGTAGGCCGCCATGGTGACCAGCGCTCGTCCCTCGCCTTCGACGATCACGCTTTTGAATCGCTCCTCCCAAAGCGTGCCGCGACGACCGTGGCATCGGTTGTAGAGGGCACTGAATCGCTGTTTCAAGACCTGCATGAAGGCGGAGAGATTCCATCGACGGGCGTGGTAGCAGGCGAGCCAACTCGCTTCTGCTTCGGCATCTCCCCGGGCCCGGATGGCTTGGAGTTCCTGTCGGGCTGCGCCCACATCCTGACAACCGGTCAGGCGCCCGAGGGCTTCGAGGGTCTCCTCGGCTGAAGGAAGGGGGTCGGGAGGTCGAGGAACATCGACGAGGATGTGAAAGTGGTTGGACATCAGACAGAAGGTAAGAATGCGGACCTGGCAAAACTCGGCCAGTTCATGCAGGAGGGAGCGGAATTGTTCATTTTCCAGGTCGCCGAAAATGTACTGACCGTCGACAACTCGCGACATGCAGTGAGAGACGGCGGTGAATTGATCAGTAGGTGCCAGCCATCGGCGCTTCCTCATGGGCGGAAAACGCAGACAAGCGGTAAAAACTTACAAAGATTCCACCACAAATCGTCTGTCACTTGGTCAGCACGTGGTGCGGCACATTGCCTGTCCCCCTGTTCGTGAGGTTTACGTCAATTCGTCTGTCACCCTGTAAACGCCTTTTACGCCAAATCGTCTGTCACTCTGCATAAGCCTTTCGGAGAAGAGCTCCCTATAGATTGCCTGTCCCTTTGTTTGCTGGCGCTCGCCGTTACCGCAGCGGTTCCACGAGGTAAAAGGAAGCGTTTGGGGTCGCATCAGCGGTTTCGTCGATGAACCGGATCGATGTGCCCGTGGCGATGATTTCATGCAGCACCGTCGTCGTAGGATCGCTGAGCGAATGCCGTCGCAGGACCCGGTATTTCACGCCCGGCACCGAAGGGAACTGAAGTTCGGGTAGAGCCCGTATCCCCACACGGAAACCAGATGTGGCATCGAGAGGATCCGAGCCCGCGAGGAACTCCTGTCGGTTGTCCGAACCATCCCCATCCGGATCGGCGGTTTGATGAGCCCTTGGATCATAACGGAATTCGGATCCAAAGAATTGTTCTCGCCAAGTGTTCGGAATGCCGTCGGCGCCGAACACAAAGACGCGGCGGAAGGTGGCGGAAACGACCTCGCTGACGGGGAACTCGTTGAAGAAGGCAACCACCCTGACCGTGGTGGATTCCGTGACCGGGATAGGTGCCGTATACGCCGTGTCGGCGGAGGTAGGATCGGTTGCGTCAAGGGTGTACCGTAGCGTGGTCCCAGCCAGACGGCTGACCAAGTTCACATCGACGCGGTTGGTGAAGTCACCGCCGCCGGGAAATATCCCGACACCAGGGTCAGCCTGGAACACAGCAGTGAAGGTTTCGCTGGCGGGGAAGCCGTTGATGAAAAGCCTCACTTTGACGGTGGTGGTCCGAACGAGTGTGAACGGGTCGGAGTAGAGGGGGCTTGCGAGTGTCGGTTCAGAGGCGTCGGTGGTGTAACGGATCGCGGCGCCCGGCGACTGGGACCGAAGGGTAACCACGACCTGGTTGGTGAAGGTGCCGCCATTGGGGAGGATGGAGAGGAGGGGGGATGTGGTGCTTTCAGTCACCGTGAGGCGTTGGCTGGGCGCGATATTGGTCAGTTGCTGGGTGAGGCCGGAAGGCCACTCCACCGTGATGCGCTCAACAATGGCCGCATCGCCGAGTCCAAAGTGGGCGATCAGTTCGGGGCTTCCCCAACCATCGCCCGAGGTGATCTCGCGCATTTGCCAAACGGGAACTCCCCGGACTCGGGTCAGCAGGCGCACCTTGGTTCCGATGCCGCTGGAGTTTGAGGGATTGCCCTGGCATTGCACCTTGAGCCAGGTATTGGCATTCCCGCGATTGCGAAAGAGCTCATTGGATTGCCCATCCCAGTTGGCAACGACCAGATCCAGGAAGCCATCGTTGTTGTAGTCACCCCAGGCACATCCATTGGAGGCACGGATCGATTCGACGGTCGGATCGTTGACGATACGGACAAAGGATCCGTTCCCCAGATTTCGGTACAGGAAGTTGCGGGTGCCACGGTTGGCGATGTAGAGGTCGAGCCAACCGTCGTTGTCGTAGTCTCCCCACATGGCGCCAACGATGGGGGACTGATCCTGGACCAGCGCCGACGACGAAATCCGGGAGAAGCCTTCGATTCCCTCATTGCGATAGAGCGAGGATGTGTAGGGCGCCCCGTGTCCAACAAAGAGATCGAGGTCGCCGTCATTGTCGTAATCACCCCAGGCGACCGTGCTGGAGGAGGCGGTCTGTGAATCGAAGGGCGGTCGCGTGTTGCGCTCAAATCGTCCGCCGCCCTGGTTGTGGAAGAGGATGCCGACCTCATTCCATCCATTCCCGACGTACAAATCCGGTAACCGATCGTTGTCGTAGTCGCCCCAGCCTGCACCGAGCGAGTAACCGGCGGCGGTGACCACCGGACTGTCCTGGACGGCGATAAACCTTCCGTCGGGGAGATTCCGCCAGAGTTGTTCCGGTGCCTGGTTTCCACCCCCGCCGTAACTGACGAGCAGGTCCAGGCGGCCATCGTTGTCGAAGTCGGCCCAACCGCCCGCATAGGCCCCAAGTGTGCCGTTCGCAGCCACCAGATCGATTGATGGGGCGAAGGCGCCGTTGCCAAGGTTTCGGTAGATGCGGGTGCCGAAGTTGAAATCGTTGACGAACAGATCGAGAAGCCCGTCGTTGTTGTAATCACCCCAGCCGGCGCCGATGTGTTCGCCGGGGGCCTGAACGGGTGGGGAGTTTCGAATTCGAGTGAATCCACTGGAGCCATCATTTCGATAGAGGGCATTCGTATGGCCGCGGAGGTGGGTGACGAACAGGTCAATGTCCCCGTCATGGTCGTAGTCGCCCCAGGCTGTGGCGATGGCCTGGCCGGTGTCTTCGACGAGGGGACCGGTGGTGATTCGCTCGAACAAACTGGTCGATGCACCTGAGGTTGTGGCGAGCGTGGTGAACGGCGGCTTACTCCTTTCGCCGGGTTGTTCCCCCAAGGAAACCAGCGTCCCAATGTTAAGAAGCAGGGTCAGGGTGCATGGACGGAGGATGGCGAGGATGGTGCTCATAGGAAGGAGCGCGGTTAGTAACGCATCCCTTGGTCGATTGGGCAAAGGGTCTTCCGTGAGGCTTCGGCCACATCGACCGCGAATTCTGTCCGGAACCGGACGCAAGCAATTGCCTTGCCCGCAGGAGGGTATCGGGGACACAACACGGCGCGCCCGCAAGGACGCCCAATCACGATGGGAATTTCAGCGACCAACGCCCGGCTGCTGCTCGATTGCCGGCGCAACGGGATGGCCTTCAATCGAACCCTCATGCTGGGACGACAAAACGTCTACATGAGTGCGCCAGAGTCGGATGCGTTGATCCGATCCATGGGCATGGCGACGACGGACCGTCTGCTCGGGGCGGTGAAGAGGTCCGGGGAATTCGCCGAAGGCTTCTTCACAGCCCTGGGGGCGACAGTCGTTGATAGCATGGATGCGTCGGGTTTTGAGGGGGCGACACGGGTTCATGACCTGAACACGCCGGTGCCCGAGGCGTGGTGGGAAAGTTACGATGTGGTGTACGACGGCGGAACGTTGGAGCACGTGTTCGACTTTCCCAGGGCCATCGGAAACGCGATGCGCATGACGCGGGTGGGCGGTCACCTGATTCTTCATACCCCGGCCAACAACATGCTGGGTCACGGGCTTTACCAATTCAGCCCCGAGCTGTTCTTTCGCGTGCTGGGGCCGGTGAACGGGTTCGAGATGAAGCGGGTATGGGTGGTCGAGGACGGCGTCTGGGCCAAGCCCTATGAGGCGACGGATCCCCTGAAAGCGGGCGTTCGTGGCGAGATGGCGAATCGTGTCCCGGTTTGGTTGCACGTGGAGGCCCGCAAAACCGGACCCACGCCAGCCGTCCTAACCCAGATCCAGCAGAGCGACTATCAGACCCGCTGGGACAAGACGGGATCGGCACCCGAGACGGTCCAGCACCTCAGCGACCCGCATCATTGGGTGAATCCACGGCTGAGGCAGTTCCTACTCGCCAATTTCCCGGGGCTGACCCGGCGGCTGGAGCGGTTCGTGGGGATCTACCTGGCGGCCGGCGCCTCGTTCCGCAACCGCGCGGCGTACCGACGGCTGCGTTGGTGATGGTTCAGGGGGTGGGAACGACGAAATAAAAGGCCGGGTTCACCACGATGCCGGCGTCGTTGTCGGTGTAGAGAATTTCGGGGCCGGTGGCGGTGATTTCAGCGATCCGTATCGGATTGGGATCGGAGAGCGATGACCGTCGGAGGATCTGGTATTTCTGGCCGGGCACGGTGACGAACCGAAGTTCGGGGACCGCGCGAACGTTGAGATGGAATCCGGATCTGGGATCGTTCGGGTCGGTGCTGGCCAGGAACTCCTGGAGGTTGGTGGAGCCATCACCATCGGGATCGGTTTCGGCGCCGGCGCGAGGATCGGTCCGGAAATCCTGGCCGAAGTGCTGTTGGCGCCAAGCGGTGGGGATGCCGTCGTTGTCGAAGGCGTAGATCCTGCGGTAAATCTTCGCGACGATCTCTGAAACGGGGAAACCGTTGAAGAAGGCGCGCGCCTTGAGAACGGTCGAGTTGGTCAGCTGGATGGGAGAATCGTACAGCGCGGAGGTCTGCGCGGGATCCGAGCGGTCGGCGGTCCAGTGGAGCAAGGCTCCCGAAAGGCTGGTGCTCAAGGCGACATGGACCTGGTTGGTGAAGTATTCCTCGACCGGGGAGAAGTAGATGCGGGGATCGGGCTCATAGGAGGCTGATCGGATGTCGCTCACTGGAAACCCGTTCAGAAAGGCCCGCGCACGGATGGTGAAGGACCCGGTGACGGGCAGCGAAAATGGCCCGGTGTAGGCGGTGGAAGTGATGGTGGGGTCGGTGTCATCCAGGGTGTACCGGATTTGTCCGCCGACGACGGTGGTGTCGAGGGTGATCGTGACAGGATTGGACACAGGACCCGAGGCGGGAGAGAACGTGATGACCTCGCGCTGGTTGAGGTTGAGGCCCGGGTGGGTGTGGAGGAAGTCGATCGACGCCTGGTCGAGGGCGGTGCCGTAGACCTGAACCTCATCGATCCAGCCGTTGAACCGGCGGGCGGGAGGAGGCGGATCGACAGCGCCGACCATGAAATCGGCGGCGGACAGGATGACAGTGCCTCCTTGGGCGGTGGCGACCGGTGGGCCGCCGTCGATGTGAAAGCGCACATCACCCTCGATGCTGACGGCGAGGACGGCATGGTGCCACTGTCCGTCGTTGACGGTGACGCTGGTCCGAAAGAAGGCCCCGGCGCCGCCGTAACCCGCCATGGTTCCTCCGTCGCCGTTCAGCAACACATAGTACCCGTTCTCGAACCAAGGAGTGTGTTTGCCGAAGAGCACGGCCTCGGGCGTGGTGTCGCCCGGAGGGGTCCTGAACCAAGCCGAAATTGAATAGGCGGTGTTGGAGAGAGGAAGGATCTTGCCGAAATTCACCGAGGCGGAAGGAGAAATGCCGGGGTGGATGGCGATGGCCGAGCCGGCGATGCCGGCATTCGTAAAGGTCGCTCCGGCAGCCAGAACGCCGGGAAACCTTCCCTTGATATCGGCCGTTGATGTACCGCTGCCCTCATCGAATCGCCAGTGGGCGATCAGGTTGGTGGATGCGGCGCCGACCGATTGGCCTGGAACAGCAGGTGGCATCAGAGCCCACCACAACAGCAGAACGCTTAGAACGGTGCGACGGACAACACATCCATAGAGGCTCATGGCGGAGGGAAGGTGAACGCCGACCAATCAAGCCTGTCGGGCCAAGAACCGCAAGAGGCATGCCGGCTGTCGAATCACCGCGTTGTCGGTGATGCCGAGAACGATTCCAGCGCGCGGATCGCCGCATCGACCGTCAAACCCGCCTGGGTTCGCAGGTACTCCTGAGAACCGACCACCGAGGTCAGTGTTTCGGGCACGATCAGACTCCTCATCCGAATTCCGTCCGGGGCGAGTTCACGCAGAAGCGATCCGAACCCGCCGGCGAGCACGTGCTCCTCGAAGGTGACGATCCGCGGGTACTTCCAGAGTTCTGCGAAGGCTTCGCGATCCGCGGGTTTGAGTCGGGAACAGGAGAAGACCGTGACCGGTTGTCCCTGGGCGGCGAGGCGTTCGGCGGCTTCCAAGGCGACGGAAAGTACCGAACCGGTGGCCGCGAAAGCGATGGAGGCAGGGCCGGCGGATGCGGGCTTCGACACCCGGATCGGTCCGAGAGAGCTTCCCTGGACGGTGTGAAGCGTCTTTTCGCCGGCTTTGCCCAGGCGCAAGTAGGACGGGCCTGGATTCTCAGCCAGCCACTGCACCGCTTCGGCGGCTTCGCCGGGATCAGCGGGGCTGAGGAGCGTCAGGTTCGGCAGCGGACGAAGCGCGGCGATGTCATGGATGCCGTGGTGTGAGAAACCGAGATTGCCGTAGGCCAGACCGGCACCGACGGCGACCACGGTGACGGGCAAACGGTGGTAACAAACGTCGTTCCGGATCTGTTCCAGGCATCGGAGCGTCGGGAAATTCGCGATGGAATAGGTGAAGACGTGCCAGCCCTCCGAGGCGAGGCCGGCGGCGAGCGAGGTCATGTTCTGCTCGGCGACACCGGCGTTCAGGAAGCGGTCAGGGAACTCGGAAGCGAAGGGTTCGACGACCGAGTAGCCGAGGTCGCCGACAACCAGGAAGATCCGGGGATGCGTCCGGGCCTGGCGGATGAGCTCCTGAATGAAGGCGGTCCGCATGGGTCAGTCGGGGCAGCCGAGTTGGCGAAGGGCATCGGCGAGCTGTGCCGGGCTGGGAGACTTGTAATGCCACGCCAGCTGATCCTGCATGAAGTCGACGCCGCGCCCCTTGGTGGTGTGGGCGATGAGGCAGGAAGGACGGCCGGGTTCCCAGGGGACGGTTTCGAGAGCGTCCCGAATGGCGTTGTGGTCATGGCCAGCGACCTCGCGGACGGCCCAGCGGAAGGCGCGGAACTTGTCGGCGAGCGGGTGGAGTTCGGCGACCTCGGCAACGGAGCCGAGGCTTTGGATTTTGTTGTAGTCGACGAGGGCGACCAGGTTGTCGAGGCGATGTTGGGGGGCGAGCAGGATGGCTTCCCAATTGGAACCCTCGTCGAGTTCGCCGTCGCTGAGCAGGGTGAAGACGCGCCAGGGTTTGCGATCGCGTTGAGCGGCGAGGGCTTTGCCGAGTCCGAAGGGAAGGCCGTGTCCGAGAGAACCGGTACTGAACTCGACGCCGGGAACCTTGTGGCTGATGTGGGCCATGAGGCGGGAGCCGTCCTGGCCGTAAGTCGCGAGTTCGCTTTCAGGGAAAAAGCCGCGGAGGGCGAGCGTGGCGTAGACGGCGGTGCAGCTGTGTCCCTTGCTCAGGAGGAAACGATCTCGATCGGGCCAATCGGGCTGATCCGGGCGGTGACGAAGGACGCCGGAGTACAGCACGGCGAGCAGATCGGCCATCGAGAGGGCGCCTGCGACATGGGAAGCCTTGGCGCGGGTGACCATGCGCAGGGCATGGGCGCGAATGGCGGCGGCGAGGTCGACACTGGAGCGAATGGTTGGGGCAGGTTCTGTGCGCACGGTTACTGAACCGGGTGGCCCGCCGGGCGAGACGCCCGACTCTACGGCAGGCGGGACGCCCACCGCTACCGAGGGTAGGTTCATGGGCAGAGGCTCGGACATCCGGTCAGCGGGCGAGGATGTCGCGGATTTGGGCGCAGACGTAGGCGACCTCTTCGCGGGCGAGGCAGACACCGCTGGGCAGGTTGATGGCGCGCAGTCCGATGCGCAGGGCGTTGGGCTGGGGCGTCTGGGGTGTGGGCCAGATTGGGTATTGGCTGATGGCAGGGAACACCGCGCGGGTGTCGACCTTGCGAGCCTTGAGTTCCTTCATGAGATCGTCGCGGGAAATGGGGGACGATTCATGCACCAGAATGCTGGTCATCCAATAGATGCTCCGCGCCCAGGAAGCTTCCCGGTTGAGGGAGAGATGTGGCACACCGGCGAGACCTTCTTCGTACCAGCGGAAGACGCGGCGCTTGGCTTCGACCATGGCGTCGTTGCGCTCGAGTTGGCCGAGGCCGATGGCGGCGAGAGTGTTGGCCAGTTTGTATTTCCAGCCACGGTGGGCGATCCAGAAGGTGCCGGGCACGCGGCCTTGATCCCAAATCGTATAGACCTTCTTGTAGAGTTCGTCGTCGTTGGTCAGGAGCATCCCGCCCTCCCCGGTGACGGCGAGTTTGGCCCCCTGGAAGCTGAACGCGGCGAAATGGCCAAAGGAGCCGGTTCGCCGTCCGAGAACTTCCGCGCCGATCGACGGGGCGGCATCCTCGACAACGGAAAGGCCGTGTTCGTTGGCGATCTTGAGGATTTCGTCCATGCGGCAGGGATGTCCGTACAAGTGGACGGGCATGACTGCCTTGGTGCGGGGCGTGATCTTGGATCGGAACGATTCGGGATCGAGGGTCCAGGTCTCGGGGTCGACATCGGCGAACACCGGTGTGGCGCCGACATAAAGAACTGCGTTGCCGGTGGCGACCCAGGTGATGTCCGGAACGATGACTTCGTCGCCGGGTCCGATGCCGAGGGCGGCGAGGGCGAGGTGAAGGGCTCCGGTGCAACTGGAGGTGGCGAGGGCGTACTTGGCGCCGATGTACTGGGCGAACGACTGCTCGAAGGCCTTGAGGTACTTGGCCCATTGATCGTTCCAGCCGTACTTGGCGGCATCGAAGGCGTAGGAAGCCTCGCGCGCGGAGATGGACGGGCCGGCGGTGAGGATCATCTTTTCGCCTCCGCGCCAATTCGCCCGGCGGCTCAGGACGATTGGGTCGTCGCCAGGCTGGCTGGTTGCCGCAAGGGAATCGGAGCGGATGGGCAGATCACGGATCGCGTCGCCGAAGAGCGTGCGAAGTGAGGAGAGCGACGCCGTGCAGTGTTCCGGCCAGAGGGTTTCCTCGGACCACCGGACGATTTCGCGCACGGCCTCGGCGAGTTCACCTCCGCACGGATCCCCATCAACCTGGGCGAGGGTGAGGTTGGGAGCGGAAAGCTGGAGGACCACCCGGCCGCGGTTTTGGAGGGTTTTTGAGACGACGAGGAACGCGCACTGGTCGGGGTTGGCGAGAATGGCGTCGTCGGCGGGGGAAGTGCGGTTGGCCTGGGTGAGGGGGACGGCGAGTCCTCCGGAGGTGGGGAGGTGTAGGCCGCGGCTGAAGGTGCCTTCGAGGTGGTTGGCGGCCTTGAGGAAGGCGAACTCCCGGCGCACGCTGGTGGCGAAGGAGGACGGGGGAACGGTGTTCATCGGGGGAAGAAAAACCTCAGGTCAATTCGCGGATACGCCGACAGACGAGCGCAACGTCCTCTTCGGTGAGGCAGAATGCGCCCGGCAGGAGCACGCCATGGGTTTCGATGAGGGCGCAGACCGGGGTGTCGCCCTTGTGTTGAAACATGGGCATCGGGCTCTGGCGGGGCTGAGCGGGGCGGGCGTCGATGTTGTCGAGCTTGAGCTTGGCGAAGAGCTCGGCGCGGGTCACCCGGGCGCCAGGCTTCAGCAGCATGGGCGGGTAGCAGTAAGTGCTCTTGGTTCCCGGGGCCTCGCGAATGAGCTTCACGTTGGGGGCATCGCCGAGGCGCGCTTCATACCAGGCCCAGATCTGGCGCTTCTTGGCCAGCAGTTCCTCGATGCGATCCATCTGCGCCGCGGCGAGGGCTGCCGGCAGGTTGGGCATGCCGTAGTTGAAGCCGATGAAATCGGACCAGTAGGTCATGACCGAGTCGGTGCGGCCATAGGAGGCGAGCTGTCGGGCCTTGAGAATGGCGTCGTCGCGGTTGGTCACGAATGCGCCGCCCTGGCCGGCGATGGCGATCTTGGCGCCCTGAAAGCTGAACGAGGCGGTATCGCCGAGGGTGCCGATTTTGCGACCACGGTATTCGGCTCCGAGGGCTGGGGCGCCGTCCTCCATGACCACGAGCTGGTGTTTTTGGGCGATGTCGAGCAGATCGTCCATGGCGCAGGGGTGCCCGTTCCAGTGGACGGGCATCAGGGCCTTGGATCGGGGTGAGAGACAGCGGCGGACGGAATCGGGGGCGAGACACCAGGTTTCGGGATCGACGTCGGCGAAGATGGGGGTGGCGCCGGTGTAGGCGACGGCGAGGGCGGTGGCGACGCAACTGGCGTCGGGCACGATCACTTCATCGCCGGGGCCGATGCCGAGGCTGGCGAGCCCGAGGTGCATGGCGGCGGTGCCGGAGTTCACGGCCAGGCAGTGGCGGACGCCGAGATACTCGCAGATCTTCTTTTCGAGTTTCGAGGCGTGGAGGCGGTAGTTCTCGTAGAAGCCGTTTTGGGCGGCCTCGGCCACGGCGGCGACTTCGGCCTCGGTGATCCAAGGGCCGGCGTAGTGAATTTTGCGCTGGGACATCGCGGGTTAGAAATGACGTTCGCCTGGTTGTCGGCTGCGCACGACGCGGGCAGGCACGCCGTAGGCAAGACTAAGCGGGGGCACGTCCGCAAGCACGACGGAGCCAGCGCCGATGACGGTGTGGGCTCCGACGTGGACCTTGTGGGCGAGGGTGGCGCCGAGGCAGACGCAGGAAAACTCGCCGATTTCGACGTTGCCTCCGGTGACGACGCCGGGCAGGAGGCAGGACCAGGGGTGCAGGATCCCGTCGTGATCGAGGGAGGCCCTGGTATTAACGATACAACCGGTACCGAGGCGGCAATTTGTGTTCACCACGGCCCCGGCGAGGGCGAGGGTACCGGCGCCGACTTCCACATCTCGGGCGATGACGGAAGCGGGGTGGAGGATGCTGAACAACTCCAGGCTTGGACGGAGCTGTTGGATCATGTCGTGGACCTTGGCGCGGGTGGTGTTGTCGCTGATGGCGAGGAAGTACCCATCCAGGCGATGCTCGCGGGCCAGGGCATCGAGCTCTGCGGGTTTGCCGAGCACCTGGAGGCCGGCGAGTTCAGTGCCGGCAGCGACGAAGGTATCGGTCCAGCCGACGAGGTCGAAGCGGTCCTGGCAACGGGCGGCGTCGAGGGCCACGCGGCCATGGCCGGAGGCTCCGACAAGGACGATTCGGGGGCGGGTCATGGGAGGGGTGTGATCGCTGGGTCAGTTCATTGACAACGCCTTGGGAAGGGCGGCAAGTTCCCGCATGGCGTCGCTGCTTAACCGAATCACCATCGATCCGGATGTGTGCCACGGCAAACCGGTGATTCGCGGGCTTAGATATCCGGTCGAGAGTGTTCTTGAGTACCTCGCGGCCGGCGACTCGATCGAGGACGTGCTGGTGGATTTCCCTGACCTGCAACGGGAAGACCTTCTTGCTTGCTTGGAATTTGCGACTCGCTCGTTGCAGGTTCGAAGCCAGCACCTCGTGTTGACGTGAAGTTCGTGGTCGATGCGCATCTGCCCTTTCGCCTTTGCGAGCTGCTCGTTGCCGCAGGTCATGATTGCGTGCACACGACCCAACTTCCTGACGGCAATCGAAGTGCTGACGTAACCCTGATTCAGCTCGCAGTTGCGGAAGGTCGGGTACTCGTCTCGAAGGATGCCGACTTCTATTATGCCTACCTGACGGGCCGAGAGTCGTTTCGCCTGCTCCTGGTTCGAACCGGCAACCTTCGCTCCGCGGCCTTGATCGATCTGTTCGGGAGACATCTGGAGGAAATCCTTCAGGCGCTGAGCAGCCACTCGTTGGTCGAACTGCATTCCATAGGGCCTCGGGCATGCCGCTGAATGCGGCCATGGCCGGAGGCTCCGACAAGGACGATTCGGGGGCGGGTCATGGGAGGGGTTAGCGCCGACAAAACCGGGTGATGGTGTCGGTGGTGTGCTCCAGCATGGCGTCGGTGAGGCCCGGATAGACGCCGATGAAGACGGATTCGTTCATGATGCGATCCGCGCCTGCCAGATCGCCAACGACCCGGAACGCGGAGGGGTTGTCGCGTCGGAGCTGAACAAACGCAGGCTGCCGAAGCAGATTCCCTCCGAAGAGCATGCGGTTGCCGATTTTGGCGGCGTCGAGGGCCCGGGCGAAGTCGCGGCGTGAGAACGGGGCGTCGGGTCGGACGCGCATCATGAACCCGAACCAGCTGGGGGTGGTGCGGTGGCCGGATGTGTCCCAGGAAAATCCCTGAGCGGGGCTCCAGCCGGTGGCATGGGTGGGCAATTGGAACTCGAGCACACCCTCGAGCGGTGCAAGCTCGGTGCGCAGGCGGTTCCAGGTCTGGCTGCGGGCCTGGACGAAGGCCGGGAGTTTACGCAGTTGGGCCCGGCCGATCGCCGCCTGGGGGTCCAGGGGCTTCAAGTTATAGCCGAGGTGGCTGTAGATGTATTTGTGGTCGTAGCCCTCGGGGAGTTCGCCGAGCTGCCAGCCAAAGCGCTTGTTGCAGGTGTTGTCCTTGCCGCTGGGGCACCAGCAATCACGGCCCCAATCGCGGAAACTCTCGACGAGGGGTTTCAGGCGGGATTCGCGGACGATGCTGACGGCGCCGCCTTCCCCGAGCGTGAGGTGATGAGGAGGGTAAAACGACTGAGTGGAAAGGTCGCCGAACGTCCCGGTCAGGCGGTCGTCGTAGCGACTGCCGAGGGCATCGCAATTGTCTTCGATGAGCCAGAGCTGATGGCGGCGGCAAAACTCGGTGACGGTCGCGAGTTCGAAGGGATTGCCGAGCGTGTGGGCCATGAAGACGGCCTTGGTCTTTCCCGGAACGAAGGCTTCTTCCAGTTGGTCGTGACGGGCGTTGAGCGTGACGGGGTCGTTGTCGATGAACACCGGCACGAGGCCATTTTGGAGGATGGGTGCGACGGTGGTGGGGAAACCGGCGGCGACGGTGATGATCTCATCACCGGGACGAAGGCGCCGGTCGCCCAGCTTGTGGCTGGTGAGGGCGCTGACGGCGAGCAGGTTGGCGGAGGAACCGCTGTTGACCAGGAGTGTGCGGCGCACGCCGAGGTAGGCGGCCAGTTCGGTCTCGAAGGCGTCGCCCTCGGGTCCGAGGGTGAGCCAGAAATCGAGGGTTGCGGAGACCGCGGCTTCGACTTCATGGGTGTCGAAAACGCGACCGGCGTAGGGGACGGTGGTCTGGCCCGGCGAGAAGGGGTCGCGTCCGTCGAGTTGATCGCCGGGTCGCTGGTTGGCGTGTTGAAGGCGCGAGAATGAGCGAGTGTGCTGAAGAGCGATGGCCCGGTGGATTTCGGCCAGTTTGGAGGGGCGAAGGCGGATGGGCTGAGCCGAGAAACCGCTGGTGTGGAGGGTGGTCAGTCGGTCGCTGCGCACCACCAGCGGCGAAGGCAGCGTGCCCTCGGCGACGTCGGCGGGTGTCAACACCAGTAGGCCGGGTGGCTCCGTCGGTTCGGTCAGAGGTGCGAGTAGAAGGAAGCCTTGAGCGTCGGGCTCACCCAGCGCGATGGCCTGACTGGCAGCGGAGAGCTCTGGAAGGTTGGGGTTTGGTAGGGCAACGAGCCGGCCGGCGAGATTCATACGTGGGCGGTGCGCGAGGCGATCCGGGCGGGAGTTGGTTATTTGGCCCAAGGCAGACCCGCTTCCTGGGCGCGGCCGCAAAAGGCCTGGATTTGGTCCTGAGTTAGCTGGATGGCCTTGGAGGGCTCTTGGGCGTGCGCGACATCGAAGTACCAGCGCAGGGTTTCACGGACGGAATCGGTGAAGGTCCAGACCGGGCGCCATCCCAGCAGGGCGTGGGCTTTGTCGATCGACAGGTGAAGCAGCGTGGCTTCGTGAGGGGCTTGGGGGTCGCTTCCGTCGATCCATTCGCCGGGGACGAATTTCCTGGCTTCCTCGACCAGGTCGTGGACGGAGCGGTTGGAATCGGAGGAGGGGCCGAAGTTGAACGCCGATTCGAGGGGGGAACCGTTGGCGGGTTGGCGGGCCAGTTGGGCGGCAAGCCAGAGGTAGCCTGAGAGGGGTTCCAACACGTGCTGCCAGGGGCGGGTGGCACGGGGGTTGCGTATGCGAAGCGGCCGGTTGGCGATCCAGGCCCGGGCGCAATCCGGGACGATGCGGTCCTCGGCCCAGTCACCGCCGCCGATGACATTCCCGGCGCGAGCGCTGGCGATGCGGACGGGGTGATTGCGGAAGAAGGATTGGCGCCAGGTCGCGACGGCGATTTCGCTGGCGGCCTTGCTGGCGCTGTAGGGGTCGGCGCCGCCGAGTGGATCATTTTCGCGATACCCGAAGAGCCATTCCCGGTTCTCGTAGCACTTGTCGGTGGCCACCATGACGGCGACGCAGGGCTTCTGGAGGGTGCGAAGCGCTTCCAGGACGTGGATCGAGCCGAGGACGTTGGTCTGCCAGGTGGCGAGGGGTTCGCGGTAGGAGCGTCGGACGAGGGGTTGAGCGGCGAGATGGAAGACGAAGTCCGGTTGGGATTCGGCGATGACCCGTCGGATGCCGTCGGCGCTGCGGATGTCGCCGAAGATGCTGTCGAGGCGATTGGCGAGCTGGAGTTGGGTGAAGAGGGAGGGATCGGTTTCGGCTGGAAGTCCGAGGCCGGTGACGTTGGCTCCCAGGCCGAGCAGCCATTCACAGAGCCAGGAGCCTTTGAACCCGCTATGCCCGGTCACGAGGACCCGTTTGCCGGCGTAGGTTTCGGCAAGGGGAGCTGGAGCGGAGAGAGTAGCGGTCACGGGAACGGGACGGTCACCAGACTTTCCAGGGGGCCTTGCCTTCGGACCAGAGCCCGTTGAGGTAGGTCATCTCCTGGTAGGTGTCCATGGGCTGCCACCAGCCCTCATGCTTGTAGGAGTGGAGTTGACCGTCGTCGAGGAGGTTTCCGATGGGGCCTCGTTCGAAGGCGACGGTGGGGTCGTCGGGGAGGTACTCGAAGATCTTGTGTCCGCAGACCATGAAACCGCCATTGACCCAGACGGCTTCCACCTGGGGTTTTTCGTGGAACCGGTGGATTTGGCCGTCTTCATGGAGCGCCATCATGCCGAAGCGACCGGCGGGGTGGACGGCGCTGATGGTGACGATGCGTCCGGCTTTTTCGTGGGCGGCGATGCTGGCGTTGATGTCGATATTGGAGAGTCCATCGCCGTAGGTCATGAGGAACGGTTCACCGGGCTGAAGGTAGCGGCGGATCTGGCGGAGGCGATGGGCGGTCTGAGATTCCAGGCCGGTGTCGGCGAGGGTCACGGACCAGTCCTCCTCTTCGTGGTGATCGTGGAACTTGGCTCCGGGTTTGCGGCCGAGCGAGATGGTGACGTCGCAGCGGTTCCAGAGGTAGTTCCGGAAGTAATCCTTGATCATGTCGCCCTTGTACCCGAGGCAGAGGATGAAATCCCGATGCCCGTGGTGGGCATAGTATTTCATAATGTGCCAGAGGATCGGCTGGCCGCCGATGGGGACCATGGGTTTGGGGCGGAACTCGGTCTCCTCGCGGAGCCGGGTGCCTTTGCCACCACAGAGAATCACGACCTTCATGATTGCAGCGCTGCGAGGCGTGAGCGTGCCGTGAGGCATGGCGTCACGGCAATGGAGAAGGCAGCTCAGGGTTGGCGACGGCGGCCGTGGAAAAAGAGGCGCTTGAGGAACCACCACCAGGCTTGGGGTTGCCTCAGGGCGTGGAGATTGTCCCGAATGTAGCGGATCGGGTGCCGGGTGATCTTGCGCACGAGCTCGCGTCGAATGTGTTCGATGGCCAGCTCCGGACGGAGTTCCGGCACATCGAACTGGCCGCGAAGCCAGCCCAGGTATTCGAGCCAGCTCCGTTCCAGGTCGGTGGGCCAGACGGCGTCGACTGCCGGGGCGCGGCTGTCGCGGACCTGAATCGTGGGAAACGCCGCGACCTGGATGGCGCCACCTTGCTGCTGAAGGCCACGAGCCATGCCGTACATGTGCAGGAAATCGGTCGCCTCCTTCTCCTTGGCGAAGATCCGATCAAAGGCATTGGCCCGGTAGATGTTGGAGCTGGTCAGGGTGTGCTCGACGAGGGCGTGCGTGTGGACCCGTGCACATTCGCGGATGTAATCACGATAGGTCGCAAACCGGGCGGGGCGCTGGATACGAGGGTTGTAGCGCGTGTCGAAGTGGATCAGCAGGCTGAGTGCCGGGTCGTCGCGCAGTGTTTTCAAGGAATGCGCAAGGCCGCCGGGAAGCAGGAGGTCGTCGTCCCCGATGATCCACAGATACTGGCCAGCGGCGTGATGGACGAGCTTATGGTAGTTGCCACGGGCCCCGATGTTCTCCTCGTTGCGCCAGTATCGCAGGATCGGAAGCCGAGCCGCGACGGACTGGGCCAATGTGCCGGTGTCATCGGTGGACGCGTTGTCCGAGACGAGGATTTCGAGGCCGCATTCGGCCACGATGGGTTCGCGGGCCTGGACTTCCAGGGCCTCGAGCAAATCGCGCAGGTATCCGGCGCGATTGCGCGTGGGGATGCCGATGGTCAGGAGCACACGTTCCATCAAGGTCCGCGTGCTCTAGCACAGCCCCCCGCGGTGGGGATACGGGGTTTGTTCCGGCGCCGGGGGGGCGGCCCGCGCCTCGCAGGGTGAGCAGCAGTCCGGCACCCAATCCAATGCCTGCCAGCACGGTGGAGGACTCCGGAATCGGGGCGACAACCACTTGGGTGACCGAGACGTCATCGATGATCGTGTTGTAGCTTCCCTGGGTGGCATCGTAGATGCGGAGCAGCGTGCTGGACCCCGTGGCCACAAAATCAAAGGCCGCCTGATCCCAGTCGAGGTAGTCGTACAGCGGTTCGGACCCTCCGGCTCCCGAGCCGTGCGCCACTTCGCCGATCAGGCTGCCGTCGATAAGGACCTGGGTTTGCGAGGGACCGCCATTGCCATCGCTGGAATAGGCAAAAGAGACCCGATAAGTCTTCCCAACTTCTGTCGGAAAGCTCTGCTCGGCCCAAGCCGCATATTCTGGGTTATTGCCGTCCAGAGAGAGCGCCAGGTTGCCCTCGAAGGCGTTGAAGCCCGGTTTGGTCAACCACCAGACGAACGCCCAACCACCATCATGCCCGATGGTCCAGCTGGTGATGTCGGTGGCGCCGCTGCCCAAATACATGCGGTCCTGGTACCCGTAATTCCCATTGATGAAGTTGCCGCTCTCAAAGCTGCCGTTCTGAAGCAGGTTGGCTGACGCTGGAACGGTCAAGCCGGCTAGAGCCAGGAGGGGAAGGACGAGAGTTTTCATTCCTTGGGGTGGGTTTGGAATCGGTGAAAGTGTTATGGGATTTTCTTAAGGAGTTTGGCGACGCTAGGTGTTTCGGTTCACGAGTCAAGAGGCCGATTGTGAAATGCGCCGGCGTGCTGATTGGTTCAAACCTCGCCGATGTGGTGGATCGCTTCCTGGGCGACGGTGGCGCCGATGGCGAGGGAGGCGGTGGCAGCGGGGGACGGGGCGTTGCAGATGTGGATCACGTTGCCGTCGATGCGGATGTCGAAGTCGTCGAGCAAACGGCCTTCCCGGTCACAGGCCTGGGCTCGAATCCCCGCTCCGCCGGGGTCGAGGTCGGCGGCGGTGATGTCGGGGATGAGGCGTTGAAGGGCCCGGACAAAGGCGGCCTTGCTCCAGGATCGGCGGAATTCGCCGAGTCCGGTGCGCCAGTATTTGCGGGCGACGATGCGAAATCCGGGCCAGGCGAGGGTTTCGAGAGTGTCGCGGAGGTGGAAGTCCGTTTTCCGATAAGCTTCCCGACCAAAGGCGAAGACGGCGTTGGGGCCGCATTCGATACCGCCACGGATCATCCGGGTGAAGTGGACGCCCAGGAAGGGGAAGGCGGGGTCTGGAACGGGGTAAATGAGGTTGCGGACGAGATGATGGGCGGCGGGTTTGAGCACGTAATACTCGCCGCGGAAGGGTGTGATGCGCAGCGGCAGGTCGGGATGGGTGAGGCGGGCCACCCGATCGGAGTGCAGGCCGGCACAGGTGACGAGCACCCGGCCGGTCCAGGTGCGATGGGCACTGGCCACCTCGATGGCGGTGTCCTTGCGGCGGATGGCTTCGATGCGTTGTCCAAAGATGATCTCTCCGCCGAGTTCGCGGATTTTATCGGCGTACTTTTCCGCCACGGCGGTGTAGTCGACGATGCCGGTTTGGGGGACCCAGAGGCCCTGGATGCCGGTGCAATGGGGTTCGATCTCGCGGATTTCGGCGGAGGAGAGGGTACGGAGGCCGGCGAGACCGTTGGCTTCGCCGCGGCGCTGGAGTTCGGCGAGGCGGGGCAGTTCGGATTCGGAAGTGGCGACCACGATTTTGCCGCAGAGATCATGGGGGATGCCTTCCTTGCGGCAGAAGTCGATGAGTTGCTGGTAGCCGGTGCGGCAGTTGGCGGCTTTGAGTGAGCCGGGCTTGTAGTAGAGGCCGGAGTGGATGACGCCGCTGTTGTTGCCGGTTTGGTGCCGGGCGGGGGCGGGTTCCTTTTCGATCAGAACGAGCCGTGTGGCCGGGCGGCATTGGAGGAGGCGAAAGGCGGTGGCGAGACCGACGATGCCGCCGCCGACGATGAGGACATCAGTCATGGGAGGGGGCGCTTTTCAAAATGAGGACACGGAGAGGGAGTATGTACCGCGGCGCAAGGAATGGAGCGGGCGGCCCTCATCCCGGCCTTCTCCCGGAGGGAGAAGGAGAAAATGCGCCGCGAGTTTCGAGGGGTTGAGCAAAGCGTTGGCTGGAACGAGTTGATGCGGCTCGCGCGGATGGGGTTTGAGCGCGGGACGACGGGTGGAGGCGCGACTCCCTCTCCCTCCGGGAGAGGGTCGGGGTGAGGGAGCCGGTTTGCATCCTCGCGATAGCTGGCATGGAAAGGGAAGTTTGGGCGTGAACCGTCACGGGGCGCGGCGGCCATAGAAGGTTTTGAGGGCGAAGTTGGCGAGCCAGCGCGGGAAGAAGCGGCTGCCGGCGATTTCCGCGGTGCGCCGGCCGGCGTGGCGGAGGAAGGCGGTGGAAAGGAACGGCCAATGGGCGCGGTGACGCAGGACGACGCGGACCATGTCGGGTCCGAACCCGCCGAGCAGTCCGCTGGCGCGCAGGCGGGGCAGGACATCGGCGTAGCGCTCGCTTTCGAGCAGGCGGAGCAGTTGATCCATGACTTGGCGGCGGGCGGAGTTCTGGGCCGAGTTATAGAACGAGGTGGAGAACAGGTTGTAGATCGAAAGGACTTTGGGGGTGTGGCAGGCGCCGTGTCGGAAGCTCACCACCCAGCCGCCGAAAGCGTCGGTGAACCAGCGCAACTCCGGGATCCAGCCGCCGGCATCCTGTAGCGCGGTTTTCTTGTAGAGCATGTGCTGGCCGGACATGGCGAACCGGCCCGTCTGCGCCAACCGCACCAGGTCGTCGGGGTTCAGGAAGCACGAACGGTCGGGCATGGTGACGCCGTGGACCCAGTTGCGGCCCTTGGCTTCGTCACGCCATTCGGTCATGCCGCTGGCGGCGCCGGCTTCGGGATGCTCGGCCAGGAGCGGGAGCAGATGCTCGAAGAGGCAGGGGAGGACTTCGTCGTCGGCGGCGGGGAAGCAGACGTAATCGCCCTGGGCCATGTCGAGGCCGCGGTTGAGGGTGAAACAGACGCCGCGGTTCTGTTCATTGCGCACGACTTTGAGCAGCGGGTGCTGACGGGCGTAGGCCTGCAAGACCTCCAGGCTGTCGTCCTTGGAGGCGTCGTCGATGACGATGACCTCGTGGGGCGGGACGGTCTGGTGGAGGAGGGCGTCGAGGCAGCGCGGGAGGAACTTTGCGTGGTTGTAATTGGGGACGACGACGGAGGCGCGGGGGAGGCTCATGGCGCGGGCTCCCTGGGAGTGAGGGGTAGGGGTTCGACGCGGCACAATCCTTCGGCAAGGGCGGAGCGGGCCTGGACGAGGCGTTCGGGCGAATCGATGGCGCAGCGGAATCCGTCGAGGGGCATGGCGAACAAGCGGCGGGTGGCGACGAGGGGGACGAAGACGTCGCGGGGGAAGTCGGCGGGTTTGCCGGCTGGGATATGGTTGAGCAATTCGGGAGAGGCGACGCAGATGCCGGAATTGACCCACGGGGTGGACACTCCGGCGCGATGTTCCTCGGTGGGCCGTTCGAGGAACCCGATGATGCGACCTTCGGGGTCCAGGGTCACGGCGCTGTTGGAGCGGGGTCGGGGGTGAACGAGCAGGGTGGCCAGGGCGTTGCGTTGTTGATGGAAACGAACCAGGGCGGACACGTCATGGTCGGTGAGGATGTCACCGTACTGGACCAGGAAACAGGGTTCGTCGCGGAAGAAGGCTTCGACCTGTTTCACGCCGCCGGCGGTGCCGAGCAGGGACGGTTCTTCGGAGTAATGAAGGTGGAGGCCCCAGCGTGAACCATCGCCGAAAGCGCCGCGGATGGATTCGGGGCGGAAGTGGAGGTTGATGGCGACGTCGGTGAAGCCGTGGGTGCGCAAGTGCCCGAGCAGGTAGGCGAGCAGGGGGTGATCCCCGATGGGGAGCATGGGTTTGGGGATCTCACGGGTGAGGTCGCCGAGGCGGGTGCCGAAGCCGGCACAGAGGACCATGGCTTTCATGCGACGGAAAGAATCCAGGCGGCGGCGGCCGGCAGGTCCGGGCAAATCCGGTCGGGTTGAAGGTTGGGATCCATGGATTCGGTGGTTTCGATGGCGGGATCGCGGTGGCGCCCGGTTTGAACGAGCACGGTGCGGGTGCCGGAACGAGCGCCGGCATGGATATCGGTGAGGCGATCGCCGATGGTGAAACTGGCGTTCAGTTGGAGGCCGAGTTCGTGAGCGGCCTGAAGGAGCATGCCGGGCGCGGGTTTTCGGCAGGTGCAGGCGATGCGGTAGGCGGGGAGGGTGCCGGAAGGGTGGTGGGGGCAGACGTAGAACCGTTCCACCGGAGGGCCTCCAGCGGCCTGGAGGCGGCGGTTGAGTTCCTGATGGACCTGCTGGACGTCGGCTTCGGTGGCGAGGCCGCGGGCCACGACGGTTTGGTTGGTGATGACCACGAGATGGAAGCCCGCGTTGGCGAGCGTGGCGAGGGCTTGGGGAACGCCCGGAAGGACGCGGATTTGATCAGCGCGGATGAGCAGGTGGACGTCTTCGATGAGAACGCCGTCGCGGTCGAGGAACACGGCGCGGTTCATGGCCGGGTTCGAAGCTCGGGGTGATCGGCGAGCAGTTGGTAGGCGAAGAGAGCGGCGATGCTGAGGCTGTCGATGATCTCGCCTCGGAAGATCATCTGGAGGCATTGCTCGAGGGGAACCCAGACGCACTCGGTGACTTCGCGGGGGTCGGGCTGGAAGGGAGCGACCCGTTCGTGGCGGCGGGACACGAAGAGGTGACTGGGGTTGTGGAAGGTGTCGAGCCCGGGATGGAAGAAGAGGAGTGGTTCCAGATCATGACAGCGCAGGCCGGTTTCCTCGAGCACCTCGCGGGCGGCGGCCTGGGCGGGGGATTCACCGTCGTCAATGCGGCCGCCGGGAATTTCCCAGGCGATGGCGTTGATGAGGAAGCGATATTGGCGGACGAGCAGGATGCGGTCGCCATCGGCGAGGACGAGGCCGGTGCGGGAGCCGACTTCGGTGACGAAGTACTCCTTGGAAAAGCCCTCGAACGCGACGTTGACCCGATGAACCCGTTGGTAGGGGTTCTCGTAGTCGAGTTGGCGCGGCCCGATGTGCGGCGCGATCATCCGGGGACGGTGTCACGTGGGAAGGCGCGGGGTTAAGGAAAAATAAAAACCCAGCCCCGGGGTGCGGGGCTGGGTTGGGTGGAGTCGGAGAGGGCGCTGGTTACTGGCCCCGAACGCGCCAGAAGCCGCTGGCCTGGCCCTGGTGGGCGGCGTCGGTGTCGCTGAGCGTGGAGCTGGTGCCGGTGGCGACGGCGCTGGTCACGTCGGACCAGGTGGGATCCGAGAGCCGGGCCTTGTACTGAAGCGCGTAGGTGTTGCCGGACACGCTGGTGAAGACCACGGAGAAGCCGTTGTTCTGACGGCTGACGTTGGTGATGCGCGGCGCAGGCGGGAGGATGGGACCGCCGGTCATGTCCTCGAGGGTCACCGCGTTGATGATGGGGTTCTTATCCGTGTAATGCTCGGTCGTCACGGCGTCGCCGCCGAGGGTTTGGATGATGACCGTGTCTTTAGCGGCGGTGAACTCGTAGATCACGGCGGCGGCCTGGGCGGGATTGTTGATCTCCCCCATGATTTCGAACGGGGCGAATTCGTCGGCGATGAGTTTGCCGTCGACGTAGACGTCCATACCGCGGGAGCAGCACTGTTCGCCGAACATCAGCTGCAGCTTGTATTTCCGGCCGACGACGAGGTTGGCGAGGGTGATGTTGGCGCCGCCGCCGCCATGGCGGATGTTGCCGACGATGCGCTCGAGGTTGTTGTCATTCTCGGTTTCGCCGAAATCGGGGCGATACCACGCGGCGATCTGGGACGTGGCGTTGAGCACCCGGACGCCGGGCACGTTTTCGGAAGTGAACACCGCATCGCGCACTTTGCCGGTGGCGGCGGTGTTGGGGAGAATGCTGAACGCGTAGAGGAAGGAGCCGTCGAGATCGAGGCCTTCACCGGCGTCGCCGCCCGTGAAGCCGGCGATGGTCACACCTGCGGTCACGGTCTCGATCGCCGGGTTGTTCGGATTGCTGCCCATGGCGATTTCAAAAGCATCCGAGAGCAGGTCGTCATCGGAGTCGGCCTTGAGCGGATTGGTCTTGTGCGTGTTGATTTCGGCGCTGTCGGAGAGCCCGTCGCGGTCGGAGTCGGCGAGGCCCGGTTTGGTGCCGGCAGCTTTCTCCTGGCTGTCGGAGAGTCCGTCACCGTCCGCGTCGGCTTTGCCGGGATGGGTGCCGTCGGCAAACTCGGTGGCGTTGGAAAGCGTGTCGCCGTCGGTGTCCTGGGTGCCGGTCTGGCCGAGGTTGCCAAAGTAGCCTGTTTCCCACAGGTCGGGCAGGCCGTCGCCGTCAGTGTCTGCGGCGGGACCGATGCGCTCGAGGGTCGAGGCGTTGATGATGGCGTTGTGGTCGGTGAACTCCGGCGTGGTGGTGGTGGTGCCGTCCACGATGAAGCGCAGGCTGGTGGCGCGGGCCACGAACTCGTGGGTGATCACGACGCCCCTATTGTCCGGATACGCGAGTGGGAAGCCGCCGCCCTGGTAGTACGTGGGGCTGAAGTCGTCCATGACCAGAATGTCGTCGATGTAGACGTCAAACCCGCGGGGCCAGGCCTGTTCGGCAAAGAGCAATTGGAGTTTGTAAACCGTGCCGACCGTAAGGTTTCCGAGTTCGACGGTCGCATCCGGGATGGCAGTCCCCGCGGCACTCCAGGTGATGGAGCTCATGACATCGGCGAGGGTGATGTCGTTTTGGGTGTCGCCGTAAACGATGTCGCTGTTCCACATGCCAGTGCGGTTGCCGGCGGTCACGGTCACGCCCTCGACCGGTTCCGGAGTGAAGTTGGCATCGCCCACGGGGCCGCCTTGCACTTCTTCGACGCCATGATCCAGGGCGTAGACAAAAGTTCCCTGCAAATCCAGGCCTTCGCCCGCATCGCCACCGGTGAACAGGCTCACCTTGGTGTTGCGAGGCACGCTGGTAGCCAAGGTCGGATCGGTGAGCAGTCGCACTTCGTCGAAGTCGGAGAAGGTGTCGCCATCGGTGTCGCGCTTGGTCGGATCCGACTTGTGGGTGAGAACTTCGTCTCCGTCACGCAGGCCATCACCGTCGGAATCCGTTTTGGCCGGATCCGTCTTATGGGTGTTGCGTTCGGCGCCGTCGGAGAGACCGTCGCCGTCCGTGTCGCTGTTGGACGGGTTGAGCTGGAGGGTGAATTCCTCGCCGTTGGTCAGGCCGTCGCTGTCGAAATCGCCGGCTGGGGTCTGGGAGGTGTCGCCGAAGAACGAGGATTCCCAGTCATCGCGCAGGCCGTCGTTGTCGACATCGGTGAAGGGGCTGAGGCGTTCCAGGGTGAACCCGTTGAGGATGGCGTTGCGGTCGGTGATCTCCTCGGAAGGAGCGGCGGGGCCGCTGAGCACGAGCACGAGGTTGTTGGTGGCGGCGGTGAACTGGTAAGTGACCACCGCGCCCTGGATCCGCTTTTCGGTGGCAAAATCACCGCCGGGCGACTGCAACACGCCGGGCATGAAGTTTTCAGCGAGCAGTTCGTCGTTGAGGGTGATGTTGAAGCCGCGGCCGGGGCAGCAGTCTTCGCCCTGCAGCACCTGCAGCTTGTATTCCACCCCGCGTTCCACACGCATCTGGACGGTGACCACGGCCGGAGCGCCGGACCACCGGATGGAGGCCAGCACGGCTTCCAGGTTGTTGTCGTTTTCGGTTTCACCGAAATCGGCGGCGAGCCAGCCGCCCGTGCCGATATTGTTTTGGGCGTCCACGGTGACGCCGACGATGTTGTCGGCGGTGAAGTTGGCGTCGCCGACTTTGCCGACGGCGCCGTTGGGGCCGACGTTGACGGCGTAGGTGAAGTTGCCCTGCATATCGAGACCTTCACCGGGATCGCCGCCGGTGAAGATACCGACGGTGGGGGTGGCGCCCCAGGCACTGGAAGCCGTGAGGGCGGCGAGTGCGAGAAGCGGGGCAACGTAGGAACGGGATCGAGTGCGATGGCGGTTATGTCTCAGCATACGGGTTTCGGGATGTCGATGGAGCCGCTCCTTTTGTGGACATGAGAAACCTTTCCCGTGTCAGGAACCTGAGCGGCCAGTGGTAAGGCGTCGTGATGACACGGATGAATTTTCACTGCAAACGAAAACCCTGGTTTCGCTTGGATTGGGGTCTGGTGGGGGGGCGACGGAGAGCAATCGGTTCGAAATGGATCTGCTCACCGATCATGAAACCGGGGGAGGCGGGGGGATTACGATGACGATGAGGAGTAGGAGTACGTGGACGAGGGGAGGCGCGATTCATTAATCGCGCATGGGGACCATGAACCGAGGATTCCGGGGGGCGAGACGCCCCCCTCTACGGCAGGCGGGACGCCCGCCGCTACGGAGGCCCGGAGGGGCGATCAGAATCGACCGCGGTGGGGTTGGTATTTAGCGGAACGCAGGATGTTCTGCCCGCCCCTGCTTTTCTGATCGCCCCTCCGGGGCTTCTGGTTTCCTTCGGGCCTTGTCCCCACGGCTCACGCCGTGGGCTCGTGCTCTTCCGCCCCGTCCGGGGCTGGGAAATCGAAGTTCATGGGCTGCCCTTCGACCTCAGGTCAGGGCGGTGGACGTCGATTCCTCCGAGGCTGACGACGGTGGAATGTCGGCGCTGAGATGGCGCTGGTCGCGGGCGCGGAGGAGTACGTGGGCGGCCCAGGCGATCGTGAACAGGCAACAACCGGCGACGACCATGGCGCCGGCGATTGAGCAGTCGAGCCAGAGGGCGAGATGGAGGCCGACGACGGTGCTGATGGCGGAGTGAACGACGATGAGGGTGAAGAGGGTGGGCAGGCGTGCGGCGACCAGGGAAGCGGTGGCGCCGGGGACGATGAGCATGGCGATGACGAGGATGGCGCCGACGGATTCGAAGGCGCTGACGACGACCACCGACAACCAGCCCATGAGCAGGAGATGGACCGTAGGGGCGTGGATGCCGAGGGAGGTGGCCAGACCGGCGTCGAAGGAACTGATCACGAGTTCCTTGTAGAACAGGAGGGTGGCGAGAACGGTGAGCAGGGTCACCACGGCCATGCGGGTGACGGGGACGGGGCCAAGGGGAATGCCAAAGGCGGTGAGGGTGGGCTGGAAGGGGACGAACCCGATTTCACCGTACAACACGCAATCGGCATCCAGGTCCACGTGGTCGGCGAAGAGCGTGATCAGCACGACGCCGATGGCGAAGAGAGTGGCGAAGACGATGCCGATGGCGGCGTCCTGCTTGATGCGGGAGCGGCGGTGGAGCATGCCGATGAGCAGGGTGGTGATCCAACCGGCTCCGATGGCGCCCACGAGCATGACGGACGAATCGCGGGCGGCGTGGCTGGAGTCGGTGCGTTGACCGAACAGAAACGAGGCGACGAGGAAGGCGGTGGCGAGGCCTGGGAGAATGCTATGGCTGATGGCGTCGCCCATGAGCGCCATGCGTCGGAGGAGGAGATGTTGCCCCACCCAGCCGCAGGCGACGCTGGTCAGGAAACCCATGAGGAGGATCCAGCCCTTTTCGGGGAAATCGGTGGTCCACGGGTCGATCAGGACGGACCGGATGTCGAAGGGAGGGATGAGGTCGGCGAGATTCATGGGCGCGGATCAACGGCCATAGCCGGCGGGTGGGCGGCGGGTGGCCTCGACGGGGCCTGCGGCCAGGACGGCGTTGGGGGTGGGGATGGGTCGGCCGTGGGGGTCGGTGTCCGCGTAGTTCAGGCGTCGCTCGAGTTCGCGAACCACATCCTCGCCGAGCACGTGCTCAATGCGTTCGGCGTCCTCATGGACGTGGTCGGCGGGGATATGGGCGGCGTGGGTGAGGTAGAGCTCCCACAGGCGATGATTGCGGACGAGTTCGATGGCGCGTTGGCGTCCCACGGGGGTGAGGAGCACGCAAGGGTCGGCGGCGTGGAACGTGGCAAATCCGTGGCGGACGAGGTCTCTGGCCTGGCGGCTGGCGTCCTCGATGGTTTCGCGGCGGCGCTGGGCCAATTCGCGGAGGGAGACTCCTTCGCCGTGGAACTGGCGGTCCTCGAGAATGCGGTAGACGGTTTTGAGGGTGTTTTCGCGGCGGACGCGGCCGGCGTTGGAGCGTTGATTCCACCAGCGGGTAACGAGGCCATGGCGGGGGGCGAACAAAAAGGCCGCGGTGAACAGTGCGCTTCCTGAGAGGACCATGAGGGGGCCGGTGGGCAGGTTGCTGCCGAGGAAGGACAGGAAGCAGCCCATCGCTCCGGACACGAGGCCGATGACCGCGGCGTAGAGCAGCATGCGGTGCATGCGGTCGGTGAGCAGGTAAGCGGCGGCGGCGGGGGTGATGAGCATGGCGGACACGAGCACGACGCCGACCGCCTGGAGGGCGGAGACGACCGAGAACGCGAGCAGCAGCATCAGGGCGTAGTGAATGATGCGGACGGGGTAACCGATGGAGCGGGCGAAGGCGGCGTCGAAGCTGGCGACGAGCAGTTCCTTGTAGAAGACCAGGACGGTGCTGATGGCAAGAACCGCGACCACGGCCATGAGTTGGAGGTCACGCGGGCCGATGGCGGCAGCCTGACCGAAGAGGAATTTGTCGATGCCGCTTTTGGCGCCGGTGGGGAGTCGCTGGATCATGGTGACCAGGCAGATGCCCACGGCGTAGAACCCGGCGAGTACGAGTCCGAGGGCGGCGTCCTCCTTGAGGCGGGTGGTTTGCTTGATCCCTTCGACGACGATGGTGCCCAGGAGGCCGGCGATGACGGCACCGATGAAGATGGCGAGGGGATCCTTGGTTTGGCTCCACAAAAACCCGGCGGCGACTCCCGGGAGTACGGCGTGGGAAAGGGCGTCGCCGACCAGGGCGAGGCGGCGCACGACGAGGAACGCGCCGAGCAGGCCGCAGGAAATGCCGAGGAGCATGGACCCGGCGAGGGCGTAGCGCACCGCGGGATCGCGGAGGGTGAGGAAGCGAAGCGCCTGATCGCGGATCGAGTTGTCGGTGAGTTCACCGATTTTGGCGGCGTTCGCGGCGGGCGCGATGAGCGCGGCGAGAATGAAGAGGAGGAGGAAGGTGAACAACGTGGACGTTCGGCTCGCGGACCATGAACCGGGGTGCGAGGAGTCGAGCGGGCGGCCCTCATCCCGGCCTTCTCCCGGAGGGAGAAGGAGAACATGCGCCGCGGGTTTCGGAGGGTCGAGCTGAGCGTTGGCTGGAACGGGTCGCCACAGCTCGGATGGTTGGGGTTTAGGCGTGTTGCGGAGGGTAGCGCGCGACTCCCTCTCCCTCCGGGAGAGGGTTGGGGTGAGGGAGCCTGTTTCAACCCTCGCGACGGCTCGCATGGGAAGCCCCCTGTTCGAAATCGACCTGCTCACGGACCAGGCACCAGGGATTCCGGGGGGCGAGACGCCCGCCGCTACGGAGTTGCGGTTCATGGGATGGAACCCCCGTGCTGGCGGACGGCGTCGGCGACCTCGCTGAGGATGGTGAGTCGGCCGCCGTAGGTTTTCTGGAGCAGTTCGTAGGTGAACACCTCGTCGGTGGGACCAAAGGCGACGCGCCTCAGGTTGAGCAGCAGGAGCATGTCGAAGTAATTGCGGGCGGTCGGGAGGTCGTGATGAACCACGAGGATGGTGCAGCCCCGGTCGCGCAACTCGTGCAAGAGCGTGACGATGGCCGCCTCGGTGGCGGCGTCGACCCCGGCGAAGGGTTCGTCCATGAAGTACAGGTCGCTCTCCTGGGCGAGTGCCCGGGCCAGGAAGACGCGTTGCTGCTGGCCTCCGCTCAGGTTGGCGATCTGCCGATTGGCGTAAGGCAGCATGCCCACTTTGTCCAGGCAGGCGCGGGCGATGTCGCGGTCGGCGCGGGAAGGTCGGCGGAACAGGCCGATTTTTCCGTAGCGCCCCATCAGAACGACATCCATGACGCTGACCGGGAAATCCCAGTCGACGGATTCGCGTTGGGGCACGTAACCGACACGGCGATGGGCGCGGGAAAGTGGTGCGCCGAAGATCCGCACCCAGCCGCCGGCGATGGGAGTGACGCCCATGCAGGCCTTGATGAGGGTGGATTTTCCAGCGCCGTTGGGCCCGATGATGCCGACGAGCTTTCCGGCGGGCACCGCGAGGTCGACGCCCCAGAGCACGGGGCGGCGATGGTAGGCGACCGTCAGGTCATGGATCTCCAGCGGCGGGGGTGTCTCGGGTGTGGCCGTGGGCGGCGTTGGAGGCGGGGCGGTCACTTGAGTGATTCGACGACCGTGTTGACGTTGTGACGGAGCATGCCGGTGTAGGTGCCCACATCATAGGACTCACCGCCGACCTTTCGCACATCGCCGGGTTGGCCCAGTGCGTCGGAGAACAATTCACCGCCCACGCGGGCGCCGGAGTCCCGGCTGATGCGTTCGATGGCTGCCGGAGAAACGCTGCTCTCGATGAAGAGAGCCTTGAGCTTACGGGAGCGGACCAGGTCGGCGACCTTGGTGATGTCGGCGAGGCCGGCCTCCGAAGCGGTGGAGATTCCCTGAACGCCGACGACTTCGAAACCGAAAGCGCGTCCGAAGTAGTTGAACGCGTCGTGGCTGGTGATCAGGACCCGTTGATCCTTGGGGATCTCGGCCACACGGGCTTCGGCCCAGGTGCGGAGTTTGTCGAATTTGGCTTCGAGATCCTGAAGCCGGGTCTGGTAGCCGGCGGTGCCACCGGGATCCACTTCACCCAGGCCGCGGGCGACGGTGCGAGCGGCGATTTTCCAGAGGGCGGGATCACCCCAGACGTGGGGGTCGGCGTGTCCGTCGGACTGGCTGGGTTGGATGAGGGACTCGTGGGGGATGTCGGCGGTGACGGCGAACACCTTGCGGCGGGACGTGGCGAGGCGTTTGAAGAGATCCTCCATGCGGCCTTCGAGGAAGAGGCCGGAATAGAAGACGGCTTCGGCGCGGGAAAGGCGGGTGACGTCGCGGGCGGAGGCTTTGTAAAGGTGGGGGTCGACGCCCGGGCCCATGAGGGCTTCGACGGTGACCCGGTCTCCGCCGATTTGCTGCACCAGGTCGGCGACGAGGGTGGTGGTGGCGACGACAGGAATGGCGGCGTGGGCGGAGGCCGCGCCGAGGGCGATCACGATGCCGGCGAGGAAGGACCTGAATTGGGAAAGCATGGGTGATGGGGCTGCGGTGGCGTTGGCTGGGTGAAGGACAGGGCCCCCAGCCGAGGCGACGGTAGCCAGTCCGCGCGCACCCGCAAGGCAAATTTAGTATCACCTACAATTTTAAGGTGAGACTGAAAATGTGGGGCGGTGCGGCGGGGGGTGTCAGTCGGTCGTGGCTTGGGCAGGGGCGGGGGCCGGGGCCGCGGCCTTGGTTGCGGTCGCGGCGACGGCGGCGGCATAGGACTCGGCGAGCCGGCCGACGAGGGCGCGGTCGGCGGTGATGCCTGCGGATTCGAGGGCCAGGGCGGCGGCACCGAGCAGCGGGGCGAGGAGCATGGGTTCGAAGGTGACGGGGATTTCGTCGCGCATGGTGCGGTAGACCGATTCCTGGACGACGGTGTTTTTGCTGACGACGGAGCCGTTGAGCCAGACGGGGACGGGTCGGATGCGGAGGTCGACGAGGCGGATGGCGGCGAGGGCCTGGCGGGCGAGGTCCTGGCCGGCGCGCTGGCAGATATCGATCCAGAGGGCATCGCCGGGGTCGGCGTGTTGGGCGGCGTAACCGGCGAGGGCTGCGAAGCGGTCCTTGGAGTATTTCGGCTGGTAGATGATGGGGACGATATCGTTGAGCACTTTGACATCGAACCAGCGGAGGACGATGTCGAGGAGGCAGGTGGCGGGGCCGGAGCCTTCGGAAGCGGCGATGGCGGCGCGGATGCATTCGCGACCGATCCAGTAGGCGCTGCCTTCATCGCCGAGCAGGTGGCCCCAGGCGCCGACCTGGGCGAATTCGCCGCGTTCGTTACGGGCGAGAAAGCTGGAGCCGGTGCCGCCGACGATGAGGACGCCGGGTTGGCCGAGGCTGGCGGCGTGGTAGGCGGTCATGACATCGCTGACGAGGCGGGTGGCTTCGAGGGGGACGATGCCGCGGCAGAGCATTTCCTTTTCGCGATGGGTGGCTTCGGAGAAGAGGGCGGCGCTGCCGATGACGGTATGGACGAGGCGATTGCCGAGGGGGAGGTTGGTTTCGAGGGTGCGGACGAGCTGGGTGAGGCTGCGGCGGGCTTCCTGGAGGGAGGTGCCGAAGAAATTGAGGGAACCGGATTTGGCGGTGGCGAGGGCCTGGCCGTTGAAGTCGACGGCGACGCCGTAGCTGTAGGTGGCGCCTCCGTCGATGCCGATGATGACTGGGGTGGCGTGGGGATCCTCGATGAGGAGGCCGGAGCCCGGGGCAAGGGCGGGGGTGGGATCGGGGGCCATGAGCGTGATCGGTCGGGGGGCGGTTCAGATCTGGAAATCGAGGATGGGTGATTGGCGTTCGCGTTTCCCTTTCACGACCATGTGGCCGTCTTCGTAAAGCACGAGGGAATGGGGTGGGACGCTGTGCATGAGGAAGACATTGCCACCGATGGTGCTGTGGGCGCCGATGACGGTTTCGCCGCCGACGATGGTGGCATTGGCGTAGATGGTGACGTGGTCTTCGAGGGTGGGGTGGCGGCGGGTGCCGCGGAGATTCTGGCCGCCGGCGAGGGAGCGGGCGACGAGGCCGACGCCTTGATACATTTTGACATGGGAACCGATCACGGCGGTTTCGCCGATGACGGTGCCGGTGCAGTGGTCGACGAAGAAATGGGAGCCGATGGTGGCGCCGGGGTGGAGGTCCATGCCGCTTCGGCTATGGGCCCATTCGGTCATGATGCGTGGGAGGAGGGGGATATGGGCGAGGTACAGCTGGTGGGCCATGCGTTGGACGGCGATGGCTTCCATGAAGGGGTAGGCGACGATGACCTCTTCCTTGCTGAGAGCGGCGGGGTCGCCGCGGAAGGCGGCTTCGGCGTCGGTTTGGAGGATTTCGCGGACGCAGGGGAGGCTGTACAGGAAATCGAGTCCGAGCTGGCGGGCGGCTTGGGCGAGTTGGTTGCGCTGGAGGTGAGTGGGTGGTGCGTATTCGAGGCTCTTGAGGATCTCGTCCTCCAGGCGTTCGCGGACGGAGGCGAGGAGGAGGGTGGTTTCGACCTTGAGTTCGGAGGAGACGAGGGGGCGTTCGTCGAAGAAGCCGGGGAACACCAGGCGGAGCAGATCCTGGGTGATGGACGTGATGGCGGACTTCGAAGGCAGGTTGGGGCCATCGACGTGATTAATACCGCCCACCGTGGCGTACGAGGCCAGGAGCCGGTCCGCCAGTTGGGTCACGGTCGCGTCCACGGCGGGGATTATCCGCCTGGGTTGGCGGGGGACGCAAGCGGGGGCTTGCGATGTGGGGTTCGCGGGCTATTCAACGGTCGGGTCGGGTGTCAGGGTGTTGGAAACGGAACGTCCGGTTTGTGAACATAACAACGAACGAGGTGGGAGCGTCGGCGGTTGGAGAAGCTTTGCCGATGCGGGCGGGATCGGTGCCGTATTTGAATGCGGCGCCGCTGGTGCGGGGGTTGGAAGGGAGATTGCGCCTGTTGCCGCCGTCCCAATTGGCGGTGGAATTGCGGCAAGGGACCTTGGATGCGGGATTGGTGAGCATCACGGAAGCGCTGCTCAACGACTGTTACGATATTCTCGATGGTTATGGAGTGGCTTCGGACGGTGAGGTTTACAGCGTTTTTCTGGCGCATAGGGTGCCGCTGGAGTTGGTGCGGCGGGTTCGGTGCGACACGGCCTCGCTGACGAGCGTGAATTTGTTGCGGGTGTTGCTGGTCGAGCGTGGTTTGCGACCGAACTTTGAGCCGTTGGGGTCGGTGGAGGAGGCAGGACGGGAGGAGGCGGTCCTGTTGATTGGGGATGGTGCGATCGCGTTTCAGAGGGCGGGGCACGGGCACACGATTTGGGATCTGGGGGAAGCGTGGCGGGCGATGACCGGGTTACCGTTTGTGTATGCCGTTTGGGCGTTACGGCGCGGGGTGGACACGAGGGAACTGCGGCGGGAATTGGCGGAGGCGGGGCAACGAGGGCAGGTGGAGATGGACGCGGTGGTACGGGAATCGCGTGGTTTTGATGAAGCTTTCCGGCGGGTCTATCTCACGCGGCACACGCATCATACGTTGGGGCCGGCGGACAAGAAGGGAGTGGCGCGGTTTGTGGAGCTGCTGCGACGGCATCGTCCCGGACCGGTGTATGATCCGCGGTATGTCGGGGTTTGAACGTTCCCGCCTAGAATGGCAGTTGGCCAAATGCGTCATGGGGATTAGGCTTTCGGCGTCAACGAACCCTGTCTGCCGACGCCCATCGACCATGAAAACGACCTATGCATTCGCGTACGTCCTCCTGACCTCCTGGGTGGGCCTGGCTCAGACCGCTCCGCTGACCAATGTCGTGGAGCGGATGCCGGCAGCGCCGAGTTTGGCGACGGAAGTGTCGGTGCCCGTGCCGGTGGTGCGTGTGCCGGTGGGTGGGGTGGTGGTTCCTGCTGAGGCCGAGTCGAGCCCGGCGCCTGCGGTGGTGGTTTCCGAGATGGACACGCAACTGGGCTGGAGCGCGAACTCGGTGGGGCTTCGGGAGCCGACGGTGACGACGGTGCGCACCAATCGGGGTGTGGAGATCAAGGGAGTGCTGCCGCGTGCGGCGCGATCGGAGCGGAGGGGGTTTGGGGGTTTTCTGTCGGGGTTCGCCAATCTATTCAACCCGTTCGCGCCGGTGTCGAAGGGGGTGGAGAGCCGAGGGGAGCATTGGTACGACGGCGGGGTTCAGTCGGCACCGCTGCCGCGCGGCCTGAGGGATGAGCGGTCGCATGAGCCGCAGACGGCGATTTTCTCGTCGGACTTTGGAAGTGGTGAGTCCCCGGACAAGCTGCCGCCGGCTCCGGCGAAGGGGTCGATCCCGGCCAAGCCGTAGTTAGCGGGTGGTGGGGAGTTCGATCACGTCGATCTTGCGGAGCGAATCACTGCCGAGTTCGAGCAGCCGGGCGTTTTCGTAGAGCTCGGTCCGATTGGTGATGGCCGGGGTTCCGGCGGCGATGCGGATGCGGTTGAGTTCCTCCTGGGACAGGACGTCGAGGGCAACGGGGTCGAGGCTGAAGCGGAGTTCGTTGGGGGTGGCGGAGTACTGGAAGAACGTGCGCTGGCTGCCTTCGTACTGACCGATGAGGGCATCGACGATGTTGAGGGCGATGTTTTCGGCAAGGTTGGTTTTGCCGAAGATTTCGGGGACGGCGCGGGCGAGCAGGCTGGGATTGGCTTCGAAGCGAAGGAAATTGTCGGTCACCGCGCTGGCGACGCTGTAGAGGATGCCGCTGACGCCGGCCTGGTTGTGGTTGAGCAGCGGGGCGATGAAGATGTGGCGGGTGATGTCGCGGGTGATGAGGCGGCTGAAGTGGGATTTGCGGCCGGCGACTTCGTTGGTGGTGCCGGTGGCGGCGGCGCGGGCGAATTCGAGATCCCCGAACACGAGTTGACCGAGCACAGAATTTTCGTAGGGGTCGACGGGGTCGAAGCCGGCATCGGTGGCGCCGGCGAGTCGGACGCCGAGGGAGGAGGCGATTTCCTCGAAACCGGCGGAGCGCAGGTCGATGAGACGGCGGTCCCAGAGGACGATGCGGTTGGCGGGGTGTCCGGCGTCGAGGAGGCCGCGTAGGACGGCGGAAGCCACGGCGGGGCGGGTGCCGCTGGCGGATCCTGGGGAGGAATGGACTTTGACGCCGACGACGTCCTGGGGTTGGACGAGACTGCGCCAGGCTTCGGCGGCGTTGGTTTTGCCGGTGAGGGCGATGACCCCACGGGCGACCATGGACGCGACGACATCCGGTTGGGCGGTGAGCGACCGGGTGGCGGCGGGGTCACGGACGACAAAAACCCTGGAATTCGGGTTGTCCGAGCTGCCGAGCAGGCCAGGATCGGCGAAGCCGAGCTCGGCAGCCGTGAGACAAAACGACTGACAAAGCAAAAGGAGCGTGAGTATGACTCGCGGCATGACGCAACGATGGGCCGCGAAGTGCTGGAGCGCTTCGCGACTCGAACTTTAGCCGGAGCACGGATGTTGACGACTTCAAAACCACGCGGGAACTGGCGCCGGCCGGTGGTGGCCACCGGGTTGGTGCTTTTATTGGCCGGGTGCACCCCACCGGGTCCGAGAGCTTTGCTCGAAGGGGAACGCCTGATTCGGGAGGGCCATTCGGAGGACGCCATCCGGCGTTTGCGCACGGCGGTGGAGTTTTTGCCGGGGAACGCGCAGGCCTGGAATCACCTGGGTTTGGCGTACCACGGCGCCAAACGTCCCACGGAAGCATCCGAGGCCTATCAGCAGGCGTTGCGGTTGGATCGGAATCTGTCGGTGGCGTACTTCAACTCCGGGTGCCTGTATTTGGAGCATGGGGAACCCATGCTGGCGACCGATGCGCTTTGGGCGTACGTGGGTCTTCAGCCGAGGGTGGTGGAAGGCTGGGTGAAGCTCGGTCAGGCCCAGTTGCGGACGCGCAAGTGGGATCAGGCGGAACGGAGCTTCGCGGAGGCGCTTCGGCTGAATCCTGCCCGGGTGGACGCGCTGAACGGGCTCGGGGTTGCCCTTCACCAGCGACGGAAAGTGCGCGAGGCCTGGCAGTCCTTCACCAACGCCGTCATGCGCGAACCTGGCTTTGCGCCGGCTTGGTTGAACCTGGGGGTGATCGCGCATCAGACCGGCGCCAGCGCCAAAGCCGCGCAGGCTTATCGGCAGTATGCGAACCTCCGTCCGGAACTGGCTCGTCAGATGGATCTGGCGGCGGTGATCGGAAAATTGGAGGCGCCGCCTGCGGCCCCGGTGATCCAACTGCCTCCAGCGCCGGGTTCGACCGGAGACAACACTCCGCGCGTCCCGGACACTGCCTCCCCCTCGGGGGCCTCGGTGGAGCCGGGGGCGCCCGAGGCCGCGACACCAGCGTCGGTAAGCGTCGCCTCGACGGATCCGCCGGTGACGAACGAGCCAGTTCAGGCAAGTCCACCCCAGGTTCCTGACCTTTCGGACACCGAGCCGACGCTGGCCGATGGGACTTCGACCAACGCCGCGCCGGTTTCTGTTTTGCAAGTGGTTGGCAACGAGAGTTCTGTGACTCAGGAAGTCGCGGCTGCCCCGGTCGCTGCATCCACTTCCACCGACGCTCCCCCCGCCTCGGTTTCGGTTCCGATTTCGGTTGTTTCGAATCCGCCTGTGCCGGCCGCGGCTCAGGAGCCTTTGGCGGTCGCGCCGGCGGAGAACACGGACGCGTTGATCCTTCCCACACCGCCGCCGATGGAAGCGACGGCTTCGATCCCCACCGGGGTGGTGGCAGCCGCCACGTCCGTTCCGGTGGTTCCGGTGGTTCCGGTGGATCGGGTCCAACTGCCGGCCAACGAGTCGCTGGTGATGGGGGTGCGTGACGAGGCGCCTTCCGTGGAAGCTTCCGGGGTTTCGGAGGCGGTTTCGGCGGAGGCAGGTTTGGCTCCGCTCGTTCGTCCAGTGGGGGCGCAGCGGTCGTCACCGGGAACGGATCGAGACGATCGGCGCGGCTTTTGGAGCCGGGCGAATCCGGTGAGCTGGTTCGGCTCGGAGGGGGCCAAGCCCGAAATCGCCGCGGAAGGGTCGGTTTCCGCCTCGGATCGGGAGAGTGGTGCCGCTGGTTGGCGTTGGGTGAACCCGGCGAGTTGGTTCCGAGGCAGCGGCGAAGGCGGCTCCGCGACCGCGGCAGCGTCGTCTGATCGAACGGCAGCGTTGGATGGTGGTGTGGCGACGAACCAGGTGACTGCTTTGGCGGCTCCGGCGTCGGTGCCGGAGCGTGGGGCCACGGAAGCGGTGGAGACCGTGCCGGTGCGTCGGGCTCCGACGGCGACGTGGGCGTCGAGACCGGTTTCGACGCGGCCCGAGCCGGGGCGTGAGGCGGAGGTCGCCGTGCCGCGGGAGATCCGTCGGTACGCCTATTTGCGACCGGAGAGGCCGCCGGAGGGGAACCGGAACGCGGCGAAAGGGGTGTTGGCGCAGGCCCAGGAGGAGCATCGGCGGGACCGGGCGTCATCCGCGGTTCGGTTGTACGAGGAAGCGCTGCAATTGGATCCATCGCTGGCGGAGGCGTACCAGGAACTGGCAGTGGCGGCGCTTCAGTTGGACGATGTGCCGAGGGCGCTGGCGGCGGGTGAGATGGGGTTGCTGTTGCAGCCTCAGACGGTGGTGGGGCGACTGAATTTTGCCCTGGCGTTGGATCGGGCGGGGTACCCGGTGGATGCGGCCATGGAAGCGGAGCGGGTGGTGGGGGCGAAGCCGGATCACGTGGCGGCCCATTTGCTATTGGGGAATCTGAACGCCCAGAAATTAGGGCGTCCGGACTTGGCTCGGGTGCATTACCTGCGGGTGCTGGAACTGGAACCGACGCACCCGCAGAACGCGGCGATCCGGCGGTGGCTGGCGGGGCGTCCTTAGAGAGGGGATGGGGAGGGGTGGTTCATGGAGAGTCCCCTGTTCGAAATCGACCTGCTCACGGCCCTTGAACCCGGGATTCCGGGGGGCGGGACGCCCCCCTCTACGGCAGGCGAGACGCCCCCCGCTACGGAGGCGCGGTTCATGGAGAGGAGCGTTTTCCAAGAATTGGACACGTATTGGGACCATGAACGGTGGAGCGAGGAATGCAGCGAGCGGCCCTCACCCCGGCCCTCTCCCGGAGGGAGAGGGAGAATAGTTCCCGCGGGTTTCGAAGGGTTGGGCCGGGTGTTGGCTGGAACAAGTCGTGTCGGCTCGGACGGTTGGATTTCTGGCATGTCGCCGTGCGGGATATGCGGCTCCCTCTCCCTCCGGGAGAGGGTTGGGGTGAGGGTGCCCGTTTCACCCCCCGCGACGGCTTCCTGGGTGAGCTTCATGGGGTGGGCGGGTGGTTTTCGCCGTCCTTCCAGAAGGTTTGGCGGACGACTTTCCCGTTTTCGAGTTCGACTTCGGCCTTCAGGGAGCCGCTGGCAAACCAGGCGCGGGAACTGCCGTGGGGTTGACCGTTCGTGAGATGGATTTCCTCGGCGAGCACCCCGTTGGTGTGCCAGCGCCGGAAGGTGCCTTCGAGTTGGCCGTGGCGGGCGGTGCCTTCGGAGAGTCGTGAGCCGTCGGGGTGCCACTTCTCGACGGGTCCGTGGCCGACGCCTTCGACGAACTGTTCTCGGATCTGGAGGTTGCCGTTGGTGTGGAAACCTTCCGAGACGCCGTTCAACACGCCATTGGAGATTTGGGTGCGCGATTTGAGAGGACCATCGGGGTAGCTCTCGGTCATCCAGCCCGTGAACGCCGCATTGGTGTTCCCGCGGAGCACGAGCCGACCGTCCATGCGGATCAGTTGGGATGCATCGACCTCGGCCAGCGGGGGCGGGGTGGGTGATGGGGGCAGTGGGCGACGAGAGTAGGCCAACCACGCGAGCATGCCTGCAAGGACGACGAGTCCCAAAGCCCACGCCAACGAGCGGGAGTTGGATGGAGCCGTGGAGGTCGGCATGGCTAGCGCACCACGAGGCGGAAGAACCGGGATCCTTCCACGGCGTCCGTGGAGGGACCGACCAGGGCCCGGATGGGGCGAACGTCGGTGGCGGTGAAGGACCTCCGTTCCGCTGCATCGGCGGGATCGGAGGGCAGGGTGAAGGAGACAGGGGCCCAGGCGGTCATGTTCTGGGAAACCTGAATGGAGTAGGTGCGGCCGCGAATGGCGGTGAACTCGAGAACCGACCGTCCTGCGGCGGTGGACACGATGGCGAGGGCGAAGCCATCGGCGGGGTCGAAGGCGTAGGTACCGGCGAGGTACTCGTTGAGATTGCTGAGTCCATCGCCGTCGTCGTCATCCTTGGGGCGGATGTCGCCGAGAGAGCGGTTGCCGCCGGAAGCGGCAATGAGGGCCTGTTCCCAGGCATCGGGAAGGCCATCGCCGTCGGAGTCGATGCCGAGGGTGAGGTCGAGTCGGGTTTCGGCGCCGGGTTCGGTGAAAACCTTGGCGGCGCCGGTCATTTCGATGGGCAAGTAGGTGGTGGAACCGATGCGGACGCGCATGCGGAACGGGACGATAGGTCGGAGAGCGGATGGCTTGTAGAGGTCGTCGGTGGTGCCGGAGTCGAGAGGGATGGGGAGTCGGTAATTGAAGCCTGAGTCCGCGTTGGCGGCGGAGGTGGTGGCGATGGCAGCGCGGACGGTGGGTGCGCCCTCGGTTTCGAGGAAAACCTGGGCATTGGGGACGTTGAGGGGATTGCCGAGTTCATCGCGGACCGTGCCGAACACGAGGTGATGCGGGGCGGGGGGGAAGGCGTTGGCGCTGGTGGCGGCCAGGAGGGCGGCGGCGGCGAGGATGGGCTTCATGGGGAGGAACGATTTCCGGAATGAGGAGATAGGATGGGGCCATGAACTGGAGATTCCGGTGGGCGGGACGCCCGCCGCTACGGATGACCGGTTGATGGGTAGGAGCGTTTGCCAAAACTTGGACACGTATGAGGGCCATGAACCGAGGAGCGAGGAATGCAGCGAGCGGCCCTCACCCCGGCCCTCTCCCGGTGGGAGAGGGAGAAAACGCTCCGCGGATTTCGAAGGGCCAAGCCGAGCGTTGGCTGGTGCGGTTGGCGACGGCTCTGAAGGACGGGGTTCAGGCCTGTCGCCGAGGGCAGGACGCGACACCCTATCCCCCCGGGAGAGGGTTGGGGTGAGGGAGCCGGCTTCAACCCTCGCGATAGCTTGCATGGGTAGGTTCATGGTAAGTCCACTGCTCGAAACCGACCTGCTTACGGACCATGAACCTGGGGAGGCGGGCGGAATACGATTAGGAGTAGGAGTACGATGACGAGGGGAAGGCAGGTTCATGGAGAGGCCCCACGATTCACGAATCGCGCATTGGGACCATGAACCCGGGATTCCGGGGGGCGAGACGCCCCCCTCCACGGCAGGCGGGACGCCCGCCGCTACGGAGGCGTGGTGCATGGGAAGGTGCATTTAGTTCCCCGAGTAGGAGTAGGTGACGAAGTGGAGTTTGATGTCCTTGACCGTGCGGATGAAGCGGTCGAGGCCTTCGTTGGGATTGTTGAGCAGGGTGCGGCCGGGGATGACGAGCTTCCACTGGCTGTTCCAGACGGAGCGACCGACGAGGCGGTTGTTGGTGAACTGCGAGCGCACCAGGGTGCCGCCGGGTCCGTAGAGGCCGGGGCTGAAGTAGGAAGCGCTGGAGACGGGGCGGAAGGCCTGGTGTTTGCGAAGCGCGAAGAGCGGTTCGGAGAGTGAATCGGCGGATTGGTAAAGCGCCTGGGTGGAGAAGCCGGAGGCGCCGATGTTGAACGGCATGGGGATGGCGAGGTCTTCGACATTCCAGGTTCGAACTTCGCTGGAATCGCCCAGTGGCGGGCTGCGCATGGAATCGACGCCGACCGGGACGAGGTAAACGTAGGGGGTGGCGGCGAGGGCGGTGGCATCCAGGAACCAGGATGCGGGTTCGGCCGCGGAAGTGCCGCCAGCTCCGGTGATGGCGGTGTTGTTGGCGGCGGGATCATTCATGCCGCGGTAACCTTCAAGGGCGACGCCGACGCCGAAGATTTTGGTGGCGAAGGAACTGGGGCTGAAGGCGCTGTCGCCGGCGGCGAGCGGTTGGCCGAAGAGGTTCAGGCCGTCGGCGATGGTGGTTCCGAAGGTCAGGATGATGCCTGGGACCTGGAGGCCGGCGCCGGAGTCGACTTGCATGCAATAACGGCGGACATCGGCATCGGCGAGGATGTTGTCGGTGCGCCCGCGGTGGAGCATGTCCTTCCAGGCGGTGTCGCCTTCGGAGCCAGGGAGGATGCGGAGCTTCTCGGTGCGCAGGGAGACGGTGGTGCCGTAGGCATCCGGATTGTTGAAGCCGAGACGTCCGCGGAGGACATCCCAGTCGGCTTTCATTTCGGCGAGAGCGCTGGAGAGGCCGGGGTCGCCGGTGTTGCTGCCGGCGAACTGGGGTTCGCCCTGGCGGACGACGCCGAGGGCGCGGGAATTGATGATGCGCCGGGTGAACTCGCGTCCGGCGCTGGTGTGGAGCAGGCCGGTTTCGTAGTCGTAAGCATTGGCGGCGAGCAGCGAGTAGCGGGCGGCGAGGTCGAAGAGGTTCTTGTAACGTTCGAGCTTTTCGTTGCGGAAGATGCGGAAGGCTGCGTCGCGGGTGCGGTAACCCTGGACGACGGCGGAGGTTCGTTGGCGGAAGATTTCCCGCTCCGCCTGGATGGTGTCCCCGGAAGCGAGCAGGGTGCGGACTTGGCGCTGGGCGTCGTCGTATTCGCGGAAGCGTTCGGAAACGGTCCACATGCGTTCCTGGATATCGCCGAGTTTGTTGCCGAGATCCTGGACCTGGCCGCGGAGTTCTTTTTCGCGTTCGAGCAAGTCGACGCCCCAGAAGTCCTCCTGGCGCTTGGCGGTGTTGACGGCGAGTTCCAGGGCTTTCACCACGGTGAACCGGATGAAGGCAGCGGTGGCGAATCCCGTTTTGAGGGTGAGCCCTGCGGTTTCGATGGCGGCGCGGCCGGCGAAGGTGAGATCGCCGCCGCTGGCGACGCCGAAGATGGCGCTCTTGGGAATGGCCTCCGACGCCGAGTAACTGCTGTCGACGATGTTCTCGATCGTGGAATCGGTGAACTTCTGGAACAGCTCGTCGGCGAATTTCACTTTTTCGAGCACCTCTTCGGCGACGAGTTGGCTGAGTTTGATGTTCCAGACCTTGCCGAAGGTTTCGATGTCGGCGTCGAAGACATCGACGCTCTTGTTCAGGACGACGAGGTCGCCGGCGAGGTCGTTGATTTCGTGGCGCAACCGGATGTGGGCCAGGATTTGGGCGGAGATGGCCTGTTGGATTTTGCCGGGCGAATAGCGTTTGCCCACCCAGGTCGAGGGTTTGTCGGCGAACCCGTGCGGTCCGATGTTGAACGACAGGTTGGTGATCGTGCGGAAGTTGATGTTGGTGTAATGCTTGTCGACCCAGTCGGCAGGGAGATCCAGCAGAGGAATATCCCAGGTGGTGGTCTTGGAGTAACTCCAGACCTCGGGAAGTTCACCTTCGGGAAGATCCACGTAGCCGTAGTGAATCAGGTCAGGGCCGGCGTATCCCTGGCGATAGAGTTTGCCGGGTCCGATATCGTCGGGGTAGGGCGTGCCGTAGAGCTCGATGAGGGAGATCTCGTAGGCTCGTTCCTGGTGGGCGACGCTGGCCTGGATTTCCGCGAGCGAATCCTGCTCGGAACGCATCAGGCGGGTGACGTCCTTGGCGTCGTCGAAGGCGGCAACGGCGTTCTTGAGGGAGGCGATAGCGCGGCCGTAGATCTGTTCGAAATGGGTGCCGGAATCGGTTCCGACCACGGCATTCGGATTGATGTCGAAGGCGAGGCCGCCTTCAGGCACGCCGAGAGGGGAGAGGCCGCCTTCGGCGTTGTCGAGGGCGGTTTGAAGGCCGCCGGCGACGAGGGCGAGTTCCTTGAGTTCGGGGACGGTGGTGCGGTCGACCTTCTGAATGCCCTCGTGGGTGGGGATGGGGTCGATGTCGGGGAGCATGGCATTGCCGACGACCCAATTGAGGAAAGCGCCCTGGCCGGTGCGGGTGGCCCAATGGTCAGCGCCCCAGTAGCGGGTGGGGTTGTTGGTGGAGCCATCCGAGGCGGCGACATACTGCCGCTGGGAATTGGATCGGGTGGGGGCGAGATGTTCCCAGCCGGTGTCGCCGACGGGTTGGTAATCCCTGCGCCAGGTCAGGTCGAAGATCTGGCGGCCGGCGCGGGCAGTCGCGGCGGCGGCGGCGGCGAATTTGCGCTCGTCGAGGTAGTCCACGGACACCGGTTGGCCGAGCACGTTGACGGCCTCGATACGGGGCACCCAGTCGAAGTAGTTGTTGAGCAAGAGGGAATAGTAGCCCTTGAGCGCGGTCAGGTAATGGCCGTAGGCGTCACCGTGCCCCTGGGGGAACATGCGGGCGGCGTCTTCGGCGTCGATGATGCCGTCGGGGGAGCGGGTGGGGTTCTCCTGGATGTTGTAATTGACGGCGTAGACGACTTCGCCGGCGTCGATGCCGCGGGTGTAATTCCAGATCAACCGGTTGTAGACCGGGGTGATCTCGACCCCGGGCAGGAAGAAATCGTCGCGTCCGCGGAGCAGGGCGAGTTCCTCTTCGAGCAGGGAGGGCTGTTGACCGCGGAAGGCGAAGAGGGAGGTGGCGATGTCGCCGTAGGTGTTGTCGGCGGTGCCGATGCCGATGGTGGGGTTGGCGGCGTCGGCCCAGGCCTCGTTGCCGAGCATCATGTAGAGGTCGTTGATGTAACCGGCGGCGAGCAGGAGGGCGTCGTTGGCCGGGCCGTAATTGAAGCCGGACTCGATGCTGAGGGAACGGCCGCGGCGGAGCACGGTCTCGTAGATTTCGATGAGGCCGTAATTGTTGATGGTGTCGATGTTGAGGGCGACGTCGCCTTCCCAGCGTCGGCCGGCCTGGGTGATGATGCTGACGTCGGTGTTGACCCGGTTGTTGAAGAGATCGCTGATGCGTTGGTTGAACGGGTTGATGCCCTTGAGCACGCGTTTGATCCAGCCTTCGGCGAGGGCGGGTCGGGTCCATTCGGACCAATCGGCGTCGGTGGGATTCAGGACATACCTAGGATGGCTGGGGTCGATGGGCCGGTAGCGCATGACGACGTAATTATCGCCGAGCGCCTGGACGCCGGCACCGCCGAGCGAGTAGCGGGGGATATCGACGTCGATGGTGGTGAGGGGGATGTACTGCGACATGGAGGCGTCGATGGTCGGCGGGAAGCCGTCGACGGGTGCGGCGATCTTCCACTCGTATTCGTACTCATCGAAGCGGCCGGCGAGATCGCCGGTGTGCTGGAAGGTGACGATTTCGCTGAGGGGATTGGGGGATTCGATGATCTTGAGTTCGCCGCGGTAGAGGTCGCCGCCGACCTTGAAGATGTGCATCTGGATGGGGTCGCCGGGTTCGGTGAACGCGGTGCCGCTGGATTCGAGCAGGGTGATGTAACCGGAACCTGGGCCGGTGACGCTGATGGCGTAGGAGTCAACGGCCGTGTTGTCGCTATGGACGTCGGCGAGAGCTCCAACCCCGATGGTGGCGGTGAGGTTGGTGTTGGGGACGTAGGTGCCGGGGCTATTGGGCAGATCCTCGTGGAAGGTTTCGACGTCGGTGGTGAGGGCGGCGACGAGGTTGGTCCACTTGGGATAATTCTCGGTATCGGCGGTGGGGCAGAGGTCGAAGACGGACTGGAGATCGGAACCCCGGAGGACGTTGAGCAGGATGTAATTCAGCCCGAGCAACTCCTCCTTGAACTGGCCGATCAGCACGAGACTGCCTTTGGCACTCATGTTGGGGTCGATGAAGACCCGGTTCACCAGGTGGGGAGGCAGGAGGGGGAAGTAGGTTTTGCCCTGATAGATTTCAGTTTTGATGCCGGCGGGGATTTTGTCCTCGAACTGGCTCTCGATGGGAACGGATTTGGCGCGGGTCGGGTCGTGGAGGACGGCGCTGGGGTGCGGGTTGGCGACGTCGGCGGCGATGGACTGCTGGTAATAGATGTGGGCGGTTTTGAAGTCGCGAACGCCGGGGAGGTTGAAGTCGGGTTTGGTGAGGGTGGCGCCGTAGGGGAGAGTGGGGATGGCTTTGGAACCGTCCTTGGGATCGCGCACGGGCCAGAAGGGGCGGTACACGATATCGAGGGAGGCGGTGGCTTTATCGCCGGCATCGCCGACATACGACTGGGTGTTGGGATCGTAGCGTCGGAGGTAGGGGACGATGGAGCCGGTCGGGGGCGGGGAGCTGATGCCGGGCCAGGCGAAGCTGGGTTCCGTCTTGTAGTAATAGCGCAGGGTGAAGCTGTTGGACGGCGCCGGGGAATGGGCGAGGAAGGGGGCGCGGTTGGTGAACTCGATGATGCTGCCGGTGTGCAGGTTGGTGCTGAGGATGGAAAGGGGGGCTTGAGCGATGGGGACGCCGGCGGCGACCACGGACAGCGCGAGGGTGTTGGTGATGCGGGTCTGGTCGTAGAGATCGCGAACCACCAGTTGGAGGGTGTGGTTGCCGACATCGCCGGACTGGGGGGTGCCGTGGAGGACGAACCCGGAGTAGGTCAGCCAGCCGGGGGCGCCGGAGATGGAGAGGCTGAGGAATTCATCCTGGCGGGAGGCGTGAATGCCGAAGCGGAAGGGTGTGCCGACCACGGCGGTGGCGGACGTCAGCGGGGAGAAGGTTCGGTTGGCGGGGTTGTAGGTGCCTGCCTGGAGATTGGGGATGCCGGCGTGGGTGCCGCGGTAGACCCAGAAATTCTCCTTCCGATCGCGGTAGGTGAACCGGATGTAGTTGGAGTAGGAACCGGAGGCGGTTTCGGAGGACCACCCGCCGGGGAGGTCACCGTCGCCGCCGGTGGGTTCGCTGTTGTAATTCACGGCGAGATCGCCGCTGCCTTCGACGGGTTTCTGAAGGAAACCCAAGGGAGGCGGGGGTTGGAGCATGCGGCCGGCGGGGACGACGTAATCGAAAACAAAACCTTCCGAGGGCTTTTCTCGCAGCACCTTGAACACCGCCATGGCGGGTCGGAGGTCGGCGCCCGAGTAATGGACGAGCACGAACGGGTGGGAGGAATAATTGGGGCCGGAGACGATGTTCAGGTCATCGCGGGTGGCGTACGGAGTGCCTCCGGACATGATGGCGTGTTCCTCGTTAGGATTGTAGCCGTCGAGGGTGGGATCGTTTTGGGTGTAGATGGTGCCGAGACTTTCGATGGCCCGGATTTCGGAACCGCCGAGTTGGCTGGCGAGCACGATTTCCCGGGGGTTGGCGGGCCACTGGAGGGTGTAGCGCCCAACGACGGACGGCCAATAGACGGAGCTGAAGCCGAGCAGGTTATTGCCGGCATTGGGGCCGGCGGAAGCGGTGTTGGTGCGGAACCACCAGACTTCGAGGTGATTGGCGTTGGGGATCGCGTTGATGGGAATGATGGAGCCCTGATTGGCGGCCTCGAACCCGACGGCGAGGGGATCGGAGTAGGCCCGGACGTTGTAGGACGTGCCGACGGGGCGATGGATATGGCCGGCGACGTACGACGGGCCGTCGGCGAGGTCGGTTTCGGCGGGGGGTTGGATACGGGCGCCGACCTCGGCGGTTTGATGGATCACGCGGGGGGCGGACAACTGGAGTTCGGCGGGCCAGGTAAACGTTTTCGTGGAGTCATTCCAGGCCTGAAGATTCTTGACGATGCGTTGCGGGGCTTCGGCGATGGAGGGGCCGGAGAAATTGGTTTGGATGAGGCTGGTGTCGAGCCAGGAGAAGACGCGTTCGAAGGCGATGTGTTCGCCGGAGGCGTAGCGGAGCAGGGTGCGGTGGACGGGGTACTGGGGGTCGAGCCAGGTGTAGAACTTGAAGTCGGGAGTGAACTTGGCGCGGGGACGGTCGAGGGGGTCCTGGTACTCGATGTTGGGGGCGTTCTCGGGTTTCAGGAGGACGGCGGTCTTGGAGGCGTCATCGTCGGTGGCGGCCTCGGGTCGGACGTAGTGGCTGTAGCGGGCGACGTCGGAGGGCCAGACGAGGCGGTAACGCCCGAAGTGTTTGGGCCATTGGAGTCCGGCTTCGCCCTCCTCCATCCAGTGGATGAAGTAGTCGTTGAGATTCAGGGTTTCGCGGGTGGCGAAGTACTGCTGCCGGGGAGCGCCGTCGATGGAATGGCGGAAGGCGAAGCTGTTGCCGAACGGAGACTGGATCGGTTCGGGGTAGAGTTGGGCGAGGTCGCCTTCGGGGGGTGGGATGATGCGTTCGCCGAGCTCGACGGTGACGTCCTCGGGCACGGGTTGTTTGATGACATCGACGATTTCGGTGCCGAGGGGGATGTAGGTTTCGCCGTCGGAGCGGAGGTCGCCGAGCAATTCGACGAAGACGCGGCCTTCGGCGTTGTAGGCGTAGATGCTGCCCTGTTGCTGCTCGTACCACATGGTACGGAGCTCGCTGAGTTCGTTCTGGTTATTGCCTTCAGCGGGGCTGGTGGTGCCGACGCCCTCGAATTCCTCGGTGACGGTACGTGGGAAGCTGTTGTTGTAGACGATATTGACGGCGCCGACGCGGGCGGTGGGGACGAGGATGGCTTTGCCGGTGGTTTGGAAGCTCTTCTGGGTCCAGTACATCTTGCGCGGGGGCTTGGCGGGGCTGCCGGAGACGACGTACTGCTCGGTGTAGAGGAGGAAGATATTGGCGCCGTTGGTTTGGAAACTGGCGGGGCCGTTGGGATTGACGTAGGTGGGTTTGGTGGCGGCGGTGTAGGGGACGGCCTTGCGCCAAGTGATGAAGATGGGGCCGGGCTGGATGGCGTAGAGCAGCCGGGCGTGGCGGCTCCAGTAATAGCCGGCGTTCGAGTGGTTGTTGGTGGAGTAGGGTTCGGGCAGCCAGTAGGTCGTGCTGGTTTCGCCGGGAAGCAGGACGCCTTGCTCATCCTTGATGGGAGGTGAGACGACGGAACCGAAGTTGAAGGAGACTTCGCGGCTGAGGAAGGGGGCGCCGATTTCAGCGCGGCGCATCACGAGGACGACCGTGTTGCCGTCGAGGCCGCGGGGGCGGTCCATTTCAACGGCGACGGCTCCTGAGAAGGGCGTGGCGCCGGCCTTGAGGGTGGCGGAATTGCTGACCGACTGCCACCGGGCGAGGGAGAGGCCTGGAACCGCGCCGTAGGACATCAGGCCGCGGAATTGGCCCGGGGTGGGCGGGGTGGGAATGCCGGTGGATTCGTTGCTGGTGGGCTGGCGTCCGTCGGAGCCGCCGGGCACGCCGACGGTGCCGGAGATGGGGACGCCCGCCCGGGACTGATAATTGATCCAGGTTTCGCCCTGCTCGATGCGCCGGAACTGAATGGGCAGGGCGACCTGGGCGGCGGCGGGCAGGGGGAGGGCGCCAACGGCAAAGGCGAGCAGGAGCGCTCCGGAGAGGGGACGAAAGAGCCGGTTCATAGCGTCTGGACGGGCGGGGTCGGGGAGGGAAGGAAAGCGGGGGACACAACGAGAACGTGCGGACATGGCTGGGACCATGTCTGGCCAAGTGAGTTCCAGCCGGGGGCTGCCGGAGAGAGGGTCATGGATGACATCTCGGGATGGGGGGTGGCGAGGGAGCCTGGGGGGCTTGCCTCACCGTCCGCCGTGGGATCACTGAACGCGCATGATGTAGGCGAGCGCGTAGTAGGGCGGGCGGTTTTCGTGGGCCTGGCCTGAGCCAGCTGAGGATGTGGTGCGGTTGCGGTACCAGATGTAGCGGTTGTCGGTGTCGGAATCGCCGGAACCGTGTTTGCCACCGCCCACGTCCTCATCGAACCAGCTCGATTGGGTGTAGGCCTCGATAAAGAAGCCGTCGGCGTAGCCGTGGGTGTGGGGCGGGATTTGGGCTTCGGTCAGGGTGACGAAGTTGGCGCCGCCCGTATTGGCGACGCTGTAGGTTGAGCCGGCACCCACGACGAAGCGGTCCTGGAGGTTGGGGGTGGTGCGGCCGTTCACGGTAGTGCCGTTGCAGAGGGCCCAGCCGGCGGGGATTTGGTTGATGGCACCGGACCAGATGATGATGCCGCCGAGGGGAATGGTGCCGAACCCGTTGAGGGTGCTGGGGCTGGGGACGCTGAGGTTGCCATTGACCGTCATGCTGCCGGTGAAGGTCTGGCTGCCGGCGTTGAGGCGCGGGATGTTGGAGGAGAGCCTGGCGTCGTTGACGGTGCCGGTGGCGATGTGGTCGGCGTTGAGGGCGGTGAGGGCGGCGCCATTGCCGGTGAAGGTGGTGGCGGCGACGGGGCCGGCGACGGTGACGGCGTTGCCGGTGGCGGTGATCAGATCGGCGCCGGTGTCCTGAACGAGGCGGACGGCGTTGTGGGCGAGGAAGGCGTAGGGAGAACTGATCAGGCGGAGGCGGGGGAGGATGTTCACATCGGCGCCGCCGGAACCGATGCCTTTGACGGTGACCCCGACGAAGCGATCGGACGCGGTGGCGCCTTTGAAGACGTTGGAAAGGACGGGGTGGGCTTCGATCCCGACGGCGGCGCCTTCGCCGAGCAGGACGCTGAAATAGCCCTTGTCGATGGTGACGGTTTGTTGCTCGGACCAGAGGAGGGTGCCGGCGGATTGATCGTCATAGATGCGGAAGATGACGTCGTAATTCCGTGGGGCGGAATTGCCCAGGGCGGTGCCGGCGCCGTCGACGAGGAACCCCTGGTAGGTCATGCGTTCGGGAGGGCGAGGGGTGGCCTGGGCGAAGGCGCTGGGTGCGGAGGCTGCCAGGACGACGCCGAGGGCTGCGACGAGCGTGGCGAGCCGGTTGGCGCCACAGGAATAGAGGCAGGATTTCATGGGGTAAGGGAGAACGGGTCTCAGGGAAGGGAGGTCAGGGTGGCGATTTCGGAAATACGGTTGAGGCTGAAAGCTCCACGCGCCTGGAAGGTGCGGGTGTCGAAGGTGTTGCCCGGACGGGCGAGGCCGAGCACGCGGATGGTCTCGAGGTAATCCCCGGTGAGGGTCAGGCCTGCCGTGACGCGGCTGTTGAAGTCCTCGGTGGGCGGCGTGACGGACAGAGTGATTTCGCGGACGACGGTGTAGGACTCGGAGCCCTGGGGGAGTTCGTTGCGGAAGCGGGGGTCGAGATTGTCGTGGTCCGGGTGGTAGGTGTGGAGGAAGGGGTTGGAAGAGTGGTTGTCGAACGCGTTGGTGACCCGGGTGGTGAGGGTGGCACCCTGGGCGAGGTGGGCGTTGAAGCTCCAGCCGTCGTTGACATCCGACCAGGGCAGGTGGCTGGTGCTGATCCGGCGGGATTCCGCGAGCAGGTTGCGGTTCAGCGGCGCCTCCTGGGTGGAGAGGATGCGATTGGAGATGGCGTTGTAGCCGTGGAACAGGCGTTGAAACAGGCGGGCGGGGCCGGTTTCGGGATTGAGCACGATGAGTCGGAGCGGGAAGGACGAGGCGGTTGGGGTGAGGGAGGTGTTGATGTTGGTGACCACGTAGGCGCCGGAGGCATCCACCAGGGGTGTGTTGGTTTCGTTGCGCGCGTAGGCCTTGAGGTATTGTCCGACCCCGGAAATGGCGGCGCCGCCGACCCAGAGTCCGGCGTGCGAATGCACGAGGGCCGACACGCTGACATCGACCTGACTGTGGGCGTGGGAGTCGGTGAAGCGAAGGATGCCGGCCAGGAAGGCGCCGATGTCGTCGGTGAGCGTGGCGCGGTCGAGGCCGAGCACGACTTCGATATCCGAGCCGGGTTGGCCGCGTGCGGTGAGATTCCAGGTGTGGGGGTTGCCGACGGAGAGTTGGGAGAAGCCGTAGGTGAGATTGGTGCGGTTCAACTCACCGCGCAGGAGGAGTTGAGGGATGCCGGCGATGGCGGGTTGGCCGGAGGGTGGCGAGGCGGAGGCGAGCAAGTTGAGGGAAACGCTGAGATTGGTGGAGGTCAGGTTGCGGAGGCGGAAGGAGACGGAACTCAGGGAATCGCCGAACACGACTTCGCCACGGCTGAGGGACGAGACTTCGAAGGGCCCGTAGTAGTGGTTGTAGACTTCGCCGGCCCGGATCCAGAAGGCCTGGCCGCGGGTGACGGGGGTGGTGCGGCGGGCGAAGACGCGGCTGGGATTCGTGGGGCCGAGTTCACCGCCGGGGTAGGCGAAGATCTCGCTGACCTGGAGGGAAGGGACTTCTGACAGGAACGCCTCGAAATTGGGGGGGCTGGTAGGGACGGTGGGGAACCCGAAGAAATTGAGGCCGGAGGTGGACCACTGGTAGTTGGGGACGATGGGGCGTCCGGTGAGCTGCCAGGTGTAGTCGGCGGTGGAATAGACCAGGTAGGCGGCGTTGGCGTTCAGCCGTTGGAGGGTGCCATTGGCGCCGTCGGAACGCTTCCAGTTGGACCATTGGCTGCCGGAGTCCTCGGGTTCCTGGGGTGATTGGATGAATTGGCCGGTGGCGGGCGCGGGGTTCCAGCGCCAGACTTGGTCAATGGGGGTGAGCGTCGGGGCGGCGATTCCGACGAGCTGATCGAGGGTGGCGTGGGAGGCGTCGACGTGAAGGAAGACGGCGTTCCAGCCGGCCTTGAGGGCAAAGGACTGGGTGGTCCACTGGGCCTGGGTGGCGAGTGGGACCGCGGCCAGGAGGGCGGCGATGGCGAGGCGGAGTCGGGGATTCATGGCTTGCGATAAAAGTGCCAGGTGGGCTGGGGATTGAGCCGTTGGAGAGAGGCGACGGGCGTGCTGCCTTGTCGGCCGCCGAAGACGAGAAGCTCGGTACCGGTCCAGGTCGCGGCGGCGTCACGGCGCGCGAGGGGCGAGCCGACTCCGGACAAGGTGCGCCAGGTGCCCGTGGTTGGATTGTAGGCCCCGCCGGAAGCGAGATCGCCGGAGGCATCCTTGCCGCCGAACACGATCATTTCCTCCCCGGTCCAGACGGCGACGTGCCCGGAGCGGGCGGACGGGGCATTCAGGGAGGGCAGGGGTTGCCAGGAATTCAGGGTGGGATCGTAAGCGGAGCCGTTGCCGTGGTAGGTGGAACCGGTTTGACCACCCCAAACGATGAATCGTTGGCCGGTCCAGACGGCGGTATGGCCGAGGCGCGCCGAAGGCGCACCGGAACTGGCCATGGCGGACCAAGTGCCTGGGACGGAGCCGCCGGTGAGGGGGAGAACGGCGCCGGAGCCGAGTTCGCCGGAGTTACCGAGGCCGCCCCAGACGAGGAACCGTGAGCCGGTCCAGAGACCGACGGCATTCTGTCGACCATCGACGCCGGGGGCGTTGGCGAGAGCGGTCCATTGTTGGGAGACGGGATCGTAGAGGCCGCCGTCGGAGAGCAGTCCGCCGGAATTGCGTCCGCCCCAGACGAGCATGCGGCTGCCGGTCCAGACTCCGACGTGTTCGTCGCGGGCGGCGGGTGCGTTGGGGGTGGGGAGGAGGCTCCAGGAAGCGGTGGTGAGCGAGTAGAGTGAGCCGTTGGCGAGGAACCCGGAACCGAATCCACCCCAAACGATCATGCCCTGCGGGGTCCATACGGCCGAATGGCCCTGGCGCGCGGAGGGGGGATTGATTTCGGAGAGGGGGAACCATTGATCCAGCTCGGGATCGTAGCGGGAGCCGAGTGAGGAGGCGTTGCCTCCTGCGGTGATGCCACCCCAGAGGATCCAGGACTGGCCGGTCCAGACGCTGGCGTGTTCGTAACGCGCCGCGAGTGCGCCGGCTGCCCCATTGCGCCAGCCGGCCGCCGGGATGGTGAGAAACCGTACCAGACCCTGGTTGAGCAGGCCGGCGTCGGCAGGATCGGTGGAGACGACATTGACGCCGGAGGGAATGGTGGATTGGGCGGCGTTGGAAATGGCGAGCAGGGAGGTGTTTAACGTGGTGATCCGGTTCGAAAGATCATTCCACAGGGAGGCGAGCGAATTGCTGGTGGCGAGCAGGTCAGAACTGCGCGCGATCGTTGGGGCCAGTCGGGCATCCGGCACGGTTCCTGAAGTCAGCTCGGAAGCGTTGCCCGAACCGGAGAAGGCGCGGATGGCGTAGGGCACCGCGTGGATGGCCTGGCGCGGGGAGAGCACCTCGGCCGGGTCGCTGCTCCCGGTGGGGCGGGCGGCGAGTTCCAGCCAGCGGGCGGCCCCGGTGAAAGAACCGTCGCCGAAATCGAGTTCCACCGTGAACAATCCGTTCTGGACGGTGACGGGACTCTTGAGAAGCGGACTACCGACCGGTGAACCCTCGGTGGCGGCGTCGAAGAGTCGGAAGGTGATTTCGTAGGGACCGTTGGCCAGCACATTACCGTCCACCAGGCGGCCCTGGTAAGTGATCGGGGTGGCGACGAGCGGGAGCGCGGCCAGCATCCAGGCGAGGGCGCCGAGACGGGTGAGACAGCGACGGAGCCAGGCCGTGGCAGGTGGCGGGGTGAGGGGTGGAACGAACGACGACGCGGCAGGAGCGGAAGGCGTGACGATTCGGCGCGTCATGGCGGTACGATGGAGAGCCGCGGCGACCGTTGTGCCGACTCCTCCACAAGGCAGCCCACGATGGGCACGATCGGGAGGTGGAACAAAATGCGAGGCGCTGCTGGCGATTTCGATGGTTGCCAGATTCTCGCGAAGCGTGTCGAGGGAGAATCGGGAACCTGCGAATTTTGCTAGGTCATCGAGTCGGTTTCTCCGCTGAACTACCTAGGTAGGTTGCCCGCGCCTGTCCCGGGAACCACGGACTGGGGGGAGTCATTCGAGATCAGCGGGGGTGATCCATTGGCACTGGAGATCGAACCAATCACCGGGGGTACGAGGTTCGCTGGTGATGGGGGATGGGAACTGAAACCGGGGAACCGCAGCGGCCTCCAGGCGGCGGCTGTGGAGCAAAGGCCCGAGTTTCTTGAGGTTGCGCGAGAAGGCGATGAGCCGGGGACCGTTGGTTCCCAGGGCCGTCAGTTCCTTGGGGTCGAGGTCGGGAAGGCCGACGAAGGAGACGATGGCGTCGAGGTCCTGGTTCTTGGCGGCAAGGCGCAGCAGCCGGCTGGCGGAGAGACCGGTGCCCGGGCCGTACTTGGCCTTTTTATCGGCATCGAGACGTTCGATTTCATCGATCTCGATTTCTGGGGATGACGTTCGGGATCGATCGGAAGGAGGGGTGACGTGCGACGGATGGGGCGAGGCGCCGCCAGGTGGGACGCCTGCCGCTGCGTCGGTGGGCGCGTTGTTCCCGGGGCGGCGGAGTGCGGCTTTGAACGCTTCGAACTGGGTGTTCAGTGCGGGTGAATCGTCCGTCTCGAGGGTGACCACAAGAATGCGACCCCCATTCGGAAATGCGGCACGGGTCCGGGCGGCGAGGGCTTCGCCAATGCCCTGTTGAAGGGCGGTGTTGAAAGGCGGCTGACGGAACTGGGTGTGCCAGGTCCAGGCGACGCTGGCCGCGATGGTGATCAGCGCCAATGACGCGACGAGCATCGATCGGCGATCGCGGGTGGGGGCGGGAATTAGAGGCGCCATTGGATGTCGGAGGTGGAGTTGGTGGAGCGGACGCTGGGGATTTGGAAGGTGGGGTAGGTGCGGACGGCGCCGTCGAGGAAGAGGAGGTTGGATCGGGTGCCTTTGGCGTGGCGGGCGTTGATGCGTTCATCCTTGCCGTTGAGGATCCACCAGCCGTCGAAGAGAGCAGGGACCCTGGAGGACTGGGTGATGCGGCCGAGGCGATTGAGTTCACGGGTGCCTTCGTCGGCGGGGAAGCGGGTGAACGGGGCTTTTTCGGCGTTACCGAGGCCTCCGTTGATGCCGTACCAGGCGTCGATATAGAAGCGGGCGCCGGTGCTTTCGGATTTGAAGGGGTAGGCTTTGGCGCCCTCGGGATCATCGCGGGAGACGGGATTGAATTCGTAGACCTTGGTGAGGGCGGAAGGGCACTGGAAGACGGAGCGCCCGGTGGGTGCGGCGCCGTGGGTTTCCTTTTTGGGTGCGGTGAGGTAACCGCCGTTCACCAGGAGGGTGACCCAGCCTTCCTCGTGGGTGGCGCCGTTGCCGACGTTGTATTCGGCGGGGACGAGGAAGTCGTCGTGATCGCCGGCGTACACATGCAGGGCGAGGCCGGTTTGGCGGAGGTTGTTGACACAGGCGATGCCGCGGGCGCGTTCCTTGGCCTGGGCGAGTGCGGGCAGGAGCATGGAGGCGAGAACGGCGATGATGGCGATGACGACCAGCAACTCCACCAGGGTGAAGCCGGCGGAAGGACGGGAAGGATTGGAACGGGTTTTCATGTGAAAAAGTCGAGGGATCACAGGGTGGGCCAGGCGAGAAGTCCGAGGGAGAGCCGCTCCTCGCAGAGGGCGACGAGTGGAGTTGTGGTGGGGTTCCGTTCGGTCATCCGATGGCTGATGGCGATGTGGCGCGCGAGCGCGAGGGTAGTCCAGGCATGGAGCGATTCGACCGGAACCCCGGAACGCCCGAGGTAGTGGGTGCGGAACGCCTGAATCACGGGCGAGAGCGCGGCGGCGTCGTGGTGGAATCGCAGCCCGTGCTCGATCAGGTGGGCGACGAAGTTCCCGGCATCGAGGGCAGGATCGCCGACCGCTGCGAGGTCGAAGTCGACGATCCACAAGCGGGACCCGTCGATGAGGATTTGGTCGGGGTAGAAATCGCGGTGGAGCTGGGTCGGGCGCGCGGCGGGAAGTCGTTCCGCGAGCCGTTGACAATCGTCGAGCACCCCGAGGATGCGTTGTTGCAGCTCGGGCAAGGCCTCGGCGGTCCGGGTCAGTTGCGATTCGAGATGATCGAGTTCGTCGGTCACCGCATGACGGCGCGGCAGGGTGTGCCGTGTGCGGTGCAACTTGAGCAGGGCTTCGGCGGTTCGGACAGCCAGTTGAGGGGCGTCGGGATCGGAGAGCCGTTGGGTGAGCGGCGTGCCGGCGACGCGTTGGTGCAGCACCAATCCCAGCGAGGGGATGGCTCCGAGCGGGGTGGGGATGGAAATGCCGTCGGGTGCTTCGGGATGGAACCCATTCGCGGCGAGCGCCTGGAGAAAGTCGAAGTTTGAGGTGTCGACGCCGCGGCGACGGAGCTTGGCGAGGACCGGAATGGGGGTGGTTCCGTCACCGGGGGCGACTTGGTATTCGATGAGGCAACGGCGGCCGGGTTTGTGACGGCGGAGCTGGACGTCGGTGATGCGGGGGGATTCGAGTCTGAGGCGAGTGGCGAGAACGGGCAGGATGAACACCGCGGCTATGGCGGGGTCGAGGGCGCTGGCCAGGGTGGGAAGGCCGGGGTCGTCGTGGGCGGTGGGAAGCGGTGAGACGGTGGTGTGGAGCGACGCGGTGTGGGAAGACCGGCTGCGGGCGATTTCCGAGGCGCGTTCCACTGCGGCAAGGGTGTGGTCGGACCAGTGGGGATCCCGGGTGCGGAAGAAGTGGGGGGTTTCGGCGAGCAACCGGGCGGCGACGAGCGTGGGCAGGTGGGAGGGGATGGGCGTGCGCTGCGCGGAGGCGTAGCCGTGGAGAATGGCGGCGGAGAAGGTGTCCCGCCGGCTGGCGGTGAGGCGTCCGCGGATGGTTTCGCGTTCGAGATGGGCGATAAAGGAGGCGAGGTCGGTCAGGGGATCGCCGACATGGAGTTCGTCGAAATCGAGCAGGTGCAGGCCCTCCTGATTGAGCAGCACCTGGCCGGCATGGAAATCGCCATGGCACAGATGGCGGGCGGGCGGGTGTTGCCGGATGGTGTCGGAGAGATTCGCCACAAGATGTTCGAGGAGCGGCTGCGACTCGGGCACCAGGCAGGTGATGGCGGGGAGGAGGTTGGCGATGCGGCGGGCCTCATCCGGTGGAAAGCGGCCGGGTAGATGATCGGGGGCCGGGTGTTGATGGAAACGGGCGAGGCAATCGCCGACCTCATGGAGCGTGGACTCGGAAAGCCGGGGATCGGGGAGAGAGGCGGCGAGGGGTTGGGCGTCGATCCAGGGGAAGAGGAGAGTGGCCCGGCGCTCACGGACACCGCTGAGGCGGGCGAGTCGGACCGACCGGCAGAGCTGGGCGGACTCGGCGTTGCGCCGGACGGCGTCGAAATCCTGGGCCAGATAGGTTTTGGCGACGAAGGAACGGCCATCGGCGAGGTGCCAGCGGGCGACGAACCGGCGTTCCGGTTTGTACGCCAGGGGTTCGATGGAGAGGACGGGTGAGTGCGGTGCGTCTTCGGAAGGCCGGGGAGAGCGCAGGGCTGCCCAGGCGACATCCGTGACCCTGGGGAGGTGGGGCAGTTTGTGATCGGAAGGGAACAGGTGGAACTCGGTGGCGATGGATGGGAGGAGGACTGCGTGTGAGGCGTTGGTGGAAGCGTGGCGGGACTCGGCCCGGGTCCTGTCGGAAGACCGCAGGGCTTTGGCATAGGCGAGGGTGGGGACGCCGCCGAGGTCGAGAGAGAGGGCGGCGATGCAGTTGGTGCCGGGCTTGTAGCGCAGGTAATCGACGCGGACGGAGCGCAGGTCCTGATGGGGCAGACAGGACTGCAGAGTGGCTTGGAGTTTTTCGGCGTCCAGCAACACGGGGAGACCGGGGAGGGAGGCATCCCGAAGAGCGAGAGCGGCATCAGACGCTGAGCGCATGATGTTCCCTCCCTTCGTGGAAGCTGTTGCGGATCTGGGCGGCGTAGCTGCCTCCCTTTTGGAGCAATTGATCGTGGGTGCCGGCCTCGATGAGGCGGCCTTCGTGAAGGTGCAGGATGAGGTCGGCGGTGCGGGCTTCACGCAGGTCATGGGTGATCCAGAGTGTGGTCCTTCCCGCGCCGAGTCGGATGAGAGACTCGGTGATCGCCTGGGCATTGGCGGCGTCCAGGCCTGAGATGGGTTCGTCGAGCAGCAGGATGGGGGCGTTGCGCAGGGCGGCGCGGGCGATGGCGATCCGCTGGCGTTGGCCTTGGGACAGCGTGACGCCCCGTTCGCCGACCGGGGTGTCGTAGCCCTGCGGGAGCGCGCTGATGAACTCGTGGGCGTTGGCCAGGCGCGCCGCGGCCTCGACGGCGTCCGGGGTCACGTCGACGGAGCCGAGGGTGATGTTGTCGCGGACGGTGCCGGCGAACACGGAGGTGTCCTGAAGCACGACCCCGGTTTGGCGGCGGACGGAGTCGACGGTGAATTCGTGGATGTCGCGACCGTCGAGGCGGAGGGTTCCGCTGCGGGGTTCGAACAGGCGGAGCAGGAGTCCGACGAGGGTGGATTTGCCGGAACCGGAGGCCCCGATGACGGCGACGCGGCTTCCGGGGGGAATGCGGAACGAGATGTCTTCGAGGTGGGTGAGGGTGGGGTCGTGCCCGAAGGTGATCCGTTCGAACTCGATGGAACCCTGGAGGGCGGGAGCGGGGACGGCATTGGGGCGGTCGGCGACTTCGGGGACGGCGTCGAGCACTTCGAGGATGCGGTCGGCGGCGGCGGACGCCTTGCCGAGGCGGGCGGTGTATTTGGCGAAATCCTGGAGGGGGCGGAACGCGGTTTTGAGGTAGGCGAGAAACACGAGCAGATCGCCGGGTGAGAGGTTGCCGCGGAGGACGAAGCGGGCGCCGAACCAGAGGACGAGAGCGCTGGCGGCGGCGATGAAGACATCGACGGACCGTTCGAGGGCGGCGGCGAGGCGTTTTCCGCGGACGTCCTCCTTCTGGGACTTTTGGTTGGCGGCTCCGAAGGCGGTGGAGAAGGTGGACTCGAGGGAGAGGGCCTGGACGGCGCGGGCGGCGGAGAGGGACTCGGAGGCGGTGGCGGCCATGGCGCCCTCGCGTCGTCGTTGTTTTCGGGCGACGGAGCGGAGTTCGCCGGAGAGCCGGACCGTACGGAGGAAGAAGAGGGGGAGAAGCGCGAGGGCGAGCAGGGCGAGGCGCCATTCCATCCAGAACATGGTGCCGACCATGCCGACGAGGATGAGCAATCGGGCGAGCAGGGGAAGGAAGGCGGTGACGGCGGCGTCCTGGAGCAGGCTGATGTCGCCGATGACGCGGATGACGAGGTCGCCGGCGCGGGAGCGGTTGTGAAACGCCAGGGACATGTACTGGAGTTTGCGGAACAGCCGGGAGCGGACATCGGCCAGCGAACGGTTGCCGGCGATGGCGAAGCCGACGGTGTTCCAGTACGCGGCGAGGGCGCGGAGCCCGGCGATGCCGAGCATGGCGAGTGCGGCGGCGGTGAGGAGCGAGGTGGAACTCATCGCGGCGACCCTGGAGCCAAGGCTGGTGGCGGCGGTCGCGGTGGTGTCGGAGACCAGAACTGGGGCGAGCAGCCGGTCGAAGACGAATTTGAGCGGCCACGGTTCGAGCACTCGCAGACCGACCTCCGCGAAGAGCGCGACCACGGCGGTGCCGATCCAGCGGCGCTGGCGGCGGATTTCCGGTCCGAAGTGATGCAGGACCCGGCGCAGGACGGGTTCGGCGGTAGGACTGGGCTGGGGGCGGCTCATGATAGGGCAGTCGCGGCGGGGGTGAGTTCAGCGGCCCTCAGGATGTTGTGGACCACATGCCCCCAGGTGTGGGCGCCGAGGATGGTGGCTCGGGCTTCAGCGCCGAGCCGCTGTCGAAGACCGGGTTCGTCGTGGAGGCGAAGGATCTGTTCCGCAAGCGAACCGGCGTGGCCGGGCTGGCAGAACAGGCCGTTGGTGCCGTCGACGATGAGGGATCGGAGCTGGCCGATGCGGCTGGCGACGACGGGTCGTTGGGCGGCCATGTATTCGTAGACTTTGAGCGGGGAGAAATAGAAATCGGTGAGGGCGGGGTAGGGGGCGACGGCGACGTCCATCGAGTCGAGGAGTGCGGGGATGGCGTGAGGTGGGACGGCGCCGGTGAAGGTGGTGGCGTGGTTGGCGTCGAGGTGGGTGAGGCGATGTTCGAGGGCGGTGCGTTCGGGGCCATCGCCGACGATGACGAGACGGG
>CAUJJW010000338.1 GCA_963205105.1 Verrucomicrobiota bacterium
CCCGCAAGGGCTCCAGTCGGGTTTCCAGACGGATGACTCCCACGGACACACCGCGATGAAGGATGCGGCGAAACAGCACGAGGCGGTCCGGCTCAAACCGTTCCGAGTCCCCCAGGGGCATCGACACCGCCGTCCGTTCCGCTTCCGCCGGGTACTGCGCCAGGACCTTGCCGTCGGATGAGTAGATGCAGCCAAAGAGGACATCCTGCTGGGATTGCAGCGCCGACAAAACCCCCTGCACGCGACCGGCGTCGACCGATTCCAGCGCCGCCACCGAGTTGGCTCCCAGAACCTCGGCCAGCGTTTCCAGCTGGCGCGTCATCGAACGCCGTATCGTGACGGCGTCGTAAATCATGAACCCCACACACGCCAGCACCACCGCCGCAGTGCTGCTCAGCATCAGGACAAGCCGCTGCTTCTGACGGATCGATGGCGCGCCCAGCAGCTTCATGCCCATGTGGCTTCGGTCATCGCGACTTCCCATCACGGTTCTTGCTCATTGCGGTTGCACCTCCATCCACTCGCCCTCTCTCGATCCGGCAGGTCGCTCACAACGGCTTCCGCAACGCCCGGCCACATCGCCCTGGCTCAGCCCCTCCTCACTTCGCCCTCAAACGCCAGGGTGGATGCCACATGGCACTTCATCACCAGCCTTCATGACACCTTGATCCAAACCACTGCAAGTCCTTGTATGGCAGTAAGTTTAGTATTCCCAACAACTTAGCAGGCACCACTTAGCCGCAGTGTCATTAAGCAGGGCCTGTACCCGGCGGTTCTCCGCGACACCCAGCCCGAACCTCAGGCCTTCAGTAGGTCACCGGCCACGCCCGAAATACCCGCCGTGCCGTATCCTTCAGGTCCGCACAACGCACGCCCCCGATCTTCTCACCGCCTTCGTCGCTCAGAATCTCCGCCTGGCGCGCGTCCGCCAAACCCACCGTCACCACACCCTCCGCCTGAAAACCCTTCGGAACCGCCCCCGCCACCTCGCTCACCGTCGTGGTCGCTTCCGTCCACACAAACAACCGATGCTTCCCCCCACCCTCGGCCGGCCCCGCCAGGAGAAGCACACGGTCGCCCGAGCCCGTCCTGACCGCGTCCCGCAAGCCCAGCCCGCCCAACTCAAGTTGGACCGGCGCTCCCAGGCGTGCCGCCCGTCCCGCAACAACTTCCCTGGGATTCAAGAGCGGCACCAGAAGCGCCTTCCGATCGGGAACAGGATTGCGGAACCCTATCCAAAGCTTGCCTTCCGACCCTGCCGCCAGCGCTTCGATGTTCAGCCCACCAGCCGCCTCGCCCGCCCGCTCCGCCGCGCGCGCCAGCTGAAACCGCCCCAATTCGGGAGTCGCTGCCATCGCCGCCACCAGCCCGCGGTAGGGTGTGCCCTCAGGCCGCAAGCGCGCCGCAACACCCGTGCCCACCACCCGCATTGCCAGAAGCGCGTGACGCGCCGGCCGCGCCTTGCCGTCGCTGTTCCGCGAGTGCGACCCGATCCAGAACACCAGGTCATCCACTCGCGCCGCCCCTTCCAGATCCATCTCGCTCCGGCCAACGTTGAAGCCGGCGCCGCCAACAGCCGCCACCGTGGCCACGGGAAGCCCTCCCGCATCACGCCGATACAACCGCACCACGTTCTCCTCATCACTGGCCACCGCCAGCAACTCGTCGTTCACCGCGGCGACGGCCGAGGCATCGCAACAACCGCGATACTCCCGCGCTTCCGCCGCACCCGCCCCCGAAATCCCCCCGACCGCCATCAGACACATGCCCAGCCACCCACGCCATCGCCGCACCGTGCGGGTCCGCCAACCGCTGCAATCCTGGACCGCGGACCGCTGGCCATCGACGGGGTCCTTGCCATAGTGTCGCTCCATGTTCTCGCACGTTGTCATTTTTTGGACGGACCCCGCGAACCCCGACGCCGCCAACGAATTGATCGCAGGCGCCGAAAAGTATCTCCGCGGCATTCCAGGCACACTTCATTACCACATCGGACGCATGGTAGGAAGTCACCGCCCGGTCGTGGATCAGTCCTATCAGGTGGCCCTGAATCTGGTGTTCGCCGACAAAGCCGCCCAGGACGCGTACCAGATCCATCCGTCGCATGTGGAGTTCGTCGAGAAGGTCTTTAAGAAAGTCTGCACCAAGGTCGTGATTTACGACTTCGCCTGAACATCGCCATGACTCGCCGCACGTTCTTTCTTGGAATCGCCACCGCGTCCGCCGCCGCAGCCACTGGTTGTGTGACCCACTCCACTCCGTCGAACCCCAACTCGCTCCGGGTCATGGCCTACAACCTGCACCACGGGGAAGGTGTCGACGGCCGCCAGGATCTGGAACGGATCGCCGCAGTCATCCGCGACGCGAACCCCGATCTGGTGGCACTGCAGGAAGTGGACCGCAAGGCCACCCGGACCGGCAGCATCGATCAGGCCGCCGAATACGCGCGCCTGACCGGGCTCCACGTCTGGTACGGCGGCGCCATGCCTTTCCAAGGCGGCGAATACGGCCAGGCCCTGCTCAGTCGCTGGCCTCTGGAGGAACCACGCATCATCCGCCTGCCGGGCACCGCAGGCCGCGAACCCCGGATCGCTGTCAGCGCGTTCGTCCAGGTTCCCGGTCTCGGACGTATCCGCTGGGTCGGCCTTCATCTGGATGCCAGCCGCGAGGATGCTGACCGCTGGGATCAGGCCGGGGCGTTGCTCCAGGAATGGGAACAGGACCCCACGCCCACCCTGCTCGCCGGCGATTTCAACGCCACCCCCGAAAGCCGGGTCATGCGCCGCCTGCTCGACCCCGGCACCCGTTGGGAGGACACCGCCGGCGCGTCCGCCGCCCCCACCATTCCCGCCGAAGCCCCCAGGTCCCGCATCGACTTCGTCCTCGCCTCACCCCGGGGATTCTGGAAAACCGTTGAATCGAAGGTCATCCCCGAGGCCGTTGCTTCCGACCACCGCCCCCTGGTCGTCACGCTTCAGAAGTCGTCGTAGCCAGCGGCAGGTGCGGGCTGTTCACCCCCGGTGGGTGCAACCTAGACTCAGCACCATGTTCCCCGTTCCGAAACGGCCCCGGTCGCAGGCTTTCTGGCCTCGCTTGGCCGGCTGGACCGCGATTCTTTTCGCCCTGCTTGGAACCTCCGCCAGGAGCGCGGACGCGCCCGCCGCCAACTGGCAGGATCGCCCGGTCGGGTCCACCAACGCCCCTCCGCTTCCCGCGTCGCCCGTCTGGTTCCGCGCCTGGCTGAAAGTGCCCGACAACATGGCGGGCGACTCCGGTCCCGACCTCTGGCGGGACTCCATGACGGTCACCCTTCGCAACCTTCCCGGAACTGTCGTCCTGACCATCAACGGGCAGATCATCGTCGAAACCCGCGATCTGCCTGAAGCCGAGCCACGCCGATTCAAGGTCCCGCGCGGCAGTTTTGAGAAGGGCGCCTACAACGCCATCGCCCTGCGCCTGGACGGTTCCGTGGCCTCCCGCGGACTGATGGCGCCTCCTCATTTCAACGGTTACTTCGACGAGGTCCGACTCGATCGTCCCTGGCAGTGGACCGCCCAAATCCCCTCCCCATCTGATCTCCAAGCCTCCACCAACACCCCCACCACCGGCGTCTACAACGAACGCGATTTTCACCCCGCCACTTCCGTCATGCAGGCCAGCCGCGAACCGGTCCGAGGCCTGTTCGTTTCTCCCGAAGACGCCCTGCGCCAGCTCCAACCCGAATCGGATCTGATCGTTGAAGATCTGCTCCATGAGCCCGAAATCGCCCAACCGACCCAGTTCAGCTTCGACGAACGCGGACGCCTGTGGGTGGCGCAGTACCGGCAGTACCCCTACCCGGCCGGCGTGAAAATGATCAGCCGCGACAAGTATTACCGATCGAAATACGACCGCACCCCGCCACCCCCGCCCCACCACGATCGCGGCGCCGATATCATCAGCGTGCACGAGGACCGCGACGGCGACGGACGCTACGACACACACCGCAACGTGCTGACCGGGCTCAACATGGCAAACGCGGTCGTCACCGGCCACGGTGGCCTTTGGGTCATGCACACCCCGTATCTGCTCTTCTATCCGGACGCCAACCACGACGACGTTCCCGACGGGGATCCGGAAGTGCGTCTTCAAGGGTTTGGCCTGGAGGACACCCACAGCGTGGCCAACGGCCTGGCCTGGGGCCCGGACGGTTGGCTGTACGGCGCCCAAGGCAGCACCACCACCAGCCGGGTCACGCGACCCGGCATCGACCCGCCCGACGCCCCCGGCATTTACGTCGAAGGCTGCATGGTATGGCGCTATCACCCGGAACAACGCATTTACGAAATCTTCGCCGACGGTAGCGGCAACACCTTCGGCATCACCTTCGACGACGAAGGTCGCCTGTTCACCGGACACAACGGCGGCGACACCCGCGGCTGGCACCACATCCAAAGCGGTCTCTACCTCAAACAGGGCAAAGACCCCGGCAAGTTCGGCCCCGGCCCCAATCCGTTCGCCTTTGGTGAACTGCCCATGATGCGCAGCACCCACCCGGTTCCCCGCTTCAGCCACATGACCATCCTCGCCAATGGCACCGCCCTTCCCGAGCGCTGGCGCGGCCGGTTCCTGGGTATCGACCCCCTCCACCACTTCGTCGTCGCCTCCGAGCGCCGTCGCGACGGCTCGACCTTCGAGACCACCGACATCGGGTTTCCCCTGCGCACCGACGATCTCACCTTCCGCCCCGTCTATCTGGCCAACGCACCGGACGGCAGCGTCTTCGTGGCCGATTTCCGTGAGGAATTCATCGCCCACGGCCAGAACTATCAGAGCCAGATCGATCCCTTCACCGGCAGGATCTATCGCCTGCGCGGCAAGGAAACGCCCCGGGAATCCCGGATCGATCTTTCGCGCTTAACCACGCCCGAACTGGTCGCCACCCTGGCCCATGCGAATCCCTGGCATCGACAGACCGCCGTGCGATTGCTGGGTGAACGCAAGGACCCGGAATCCATGGCCCTGCTCACCGAAGCGCTCAGCGGTGCTGCGACTCACCCCGCTTTGGAAGCCACCTGGGCCCTGCACCAGCTGGGACGTTTGGACGAAACGATCGCGACCCTCTTGCTCGACCACGCCGCCGCTCCGGTTCGGGCCTGGGCCATCCGCCTGCTCGGCGATGCCAACCTCCTGCCGTCCTCGTTCTTCGCGCGCGTGCTCGCCCTCGCCGGCACCGAACCCGACGCCGAAGTACGTTGCCAGATCCTGTCCACCGCGCGTCGCCTGCCGCCCACCCAGGCCCTGCCCCTGACCCGCGCCATCGCCCTTCGTTCGCTCGACACCGCCGATCCCTTCATTCCGCTCATGGCGTGGTTCGTGATCGAATCACACTGCGCCCAGGCCCGCCCCGAGGTGCTCCGGCTGTTGGAAGAACCAGCGTTCTGGTCCGCTCCCCTCGCCCGCCAACACCTCGTGCCCCGCCTGATGCGGCGCTTCGCTGCGTCAGGCATCCGCCAGGAGTTGAGCGCCTGCGCCACCCTGCTCGAGCGAGCGCCCACCGACGCCGATCGCGCCGCCCTGATGACCGGGTTCGAGGAAGCTTTCAAAGGTCGTCTCATCCCCAGCTTGCCTGACGATCTGCTGAAAGCCCTGGCCCAATCCGGCAGGCTGACGCTGTTGCTCCGGGTTCGTCGGGGCGAAGCCGAAGCCACCGACACCGCACTGGAACAGGTCCGGGATGCCAAAGCCGACACCGCCCAACGCCTGGCGGCGATCCGGGTCTTCGGCGAGGTGAAGCATGCTGCTGCCGCCCAGGCCCTGCTCGAAGTCGTGCGGTCTCCCGGCGATCCAACCCTGCGGACCGCCGCCTGCGCGTCGCTGTCGCTGTACGATGAACCCACCATCGGACCGGCCATCACGCAGGCGTGGCCGGCCTTGCCACCCGAGACTCAGGCGGCGGCGCTGAATCTGCTGGGAAGCCGGCCCGCCTGGAGTCGCGCGTTGGTGGATGCCGTTGCGGAGGGAAGAATCCCACGCACAGCCGTGGGATCTGATCTAACGCATCGCCTTCGTCTGCATGAAGATCCGACACTCTCAGCGCTCCTGGACCGTCACCTCCCGGACGTCGCTCCGGCCGGTAGTGCGGCGTTGCGGCCCAAGATCGAGGCGGTTCGCCAAATCATCACCACTCATCCCGGCGACCCCTACCGAGGCGAACCCCTCTTCATGGACCGATGCGGTGGTTGCCACACGCTGTTCTTCAAGGGCGGCAAGATTGGTCCGGACCTGACCAGCTACCAGCGGGACGACCTGGGAACCATGCTCCTGAGCATTCTCGATCCGAACGCCGAGGTGCGCGAAGGATTCGTCAACCACGTCGTCGTCACCCGTGATGGCCGCACCCTGGGCGGGTTCCTGGCCGACCAGGACGCGAACGTGATCGTGCTCCGGGGCTTTGATGGCGCTGATATCTCCTTGCGCCGGAGTGACATCACTTCGCTGACACCTGCCGGACGCAGTCTCATGCCGGAGGCGCTGCTGGAAGAACTGAGCGACACCGAGATTCGGGACCTGTTCGCCTATCTGCGACAATCCCAGCCCATTGTGCGTTAGAGGCCGAAATCACGGTTGCTTCGCGTTCCCCCGACTGTTTGACTGCGGGCGTTGGTTTCGTCGGGACGTAGCTCAGCCCGGTAGAGCACCTGGTTTGGGACCAGGACGTCGCAGGTTCAAATCCTGTCGTCCCGACCATCTTCCTTGCCGCTTTTCATCCCAGGCAACCTCGCCTAGCGTCCGCTCCCTGTCTCGGTTCCGGAAATGCCCAGCGTTTTCATCAAAACCTACGGCTGCCAAATGAACGAGCGCGACAGCGAGGCCGTCCTCGCCCAACTCGCCGCCCGTGGCTACGCCATGGCCGCCTCCGAAGCCGAAGCCGACGTCGTCCTGCTCAACACCTGCAGCGTCCGCGATCTCGCCGAACAAAAGGCCATCCACAAGATGGAATCCCTGGTCGGCACCTCCCGAAAGCACCGACCGGACACCGTGCTCGGTTTCCTCGGGTGCATGGCTCAAAGCCGCGGCAGCGAACTTCCGGCCAAAATCCCCGGCGTCCGACTGGTGCTCGGCACGCAGAAGGCCCATCGCACCGGCGACTACCTCGACACCTTGCTCGCCAACCGCGACGCCACCGTCGTCGATACCGCCGTCGAAGCCGGCAGCGAATCCGCCATTCGCGAACACACTGTCCCCCACGCCGGCCAACCCCGGGGCGTGACCGCGTTCGTCTCCATCATGCAGGGCTGCAACCAGCACTGCACGTTCTGCATCGTCCCCTTCACCCGCGGCGAAGAACGCTCCCGGCCTATCGCCGAAATCGTCGACGAATGCCGCGACCTCGCCTCCCGCGGCGTGAGGGAAGTGACCTTGCTCGGCCAGATCGTCACGTCCTATGGGCGACGCCTGATCCCGGTCCAGGAGGGGCGCTCACCCTTCGTCCAGCTGCTAGATGCGGTCCATGATCTTGAAGGCATCGAACGCATCCGCTTCACCTCGCCCCATCCAAAAGGGTACGGCGAAGATCTGGTGGAGGCGTACGCGCGCCTTCCCAAGCTGGCCCCCAGCGCCCACCTGCCCCTGCAAAGCGGCAGCGATCGCCTCCTCAAGGCCATGCACCGCGGTTACACCCGCGAACGGTACCTGGGCATTCTCGAACGCCTGCGCACCGCCCGCCCCGACATCGGCCTCAGCACCGATCTGATCGTGGGGTTCCCGGGGGAAACCGAGCAGGATTTCGAAGACACGCTCGACGTGGTCCGGAAAGCCGAGTTCGACCAGGCTTACATCTTCAAGTACTCCCCACGCCGGGACACCCCGGCGGCGTCGATGCCCGATCAGATTCCCCAGGACGTCCGCGAAGACCGCAATCATCGGCTCCTGACCCTGGTGAACGAAATCGGGGCGCGGAAGTATGAGGCATTCGTCGGACGCACCACCCGGATTCTCGTCGAAGGCCCCAGTCGCAAAAACCCTGCCCGGCTCGAAGGCCGAACCGGCTGCAACAAGATCGTGGTGTTTGAAGGTGCCGACCGGCACATCGGTGAGCTCATGGACCTCCGAATCACGCGGGTCGGGTCATTCACCTTGTACGGTGATCCGGCGGTGATCGGGATGGAGGACTCGCCCGAGGCATCAACGCCCGCCTGAACCGCCGCCCGACCCATTCTCCACCCAGGTTTCACCCCTTCTCATGTCGCTCGCCAACCTCTCCCTCCTTCTCGGACTCGGCCTCGCCGTGCCGCAGCTCTGGCAACTGACTCAACCCGATGCCTGGCGGAAATGGTCGGCCAATTTCCCTCGCTCGAAACCGCTGGGATATCTCCTCGTGGCCATCGCCACCGCTTGGTTCGTCTGGAATGTCCGCAACGAAACCCTCGCGGATTTCTCGAAGTACAAGCCCTACCTGCTCCTGGGCTTCGCCGCCATCGGCGTGCTCACCTGCATCTACGTCAGCGATTTCCTCGCCGCCCGCGGTCTTGCCCTGACCTTGCTCCTGCTCGCCAAGTTCATGGTCGATACCGCCCGCTGGCACGTCTCGGATTGGCGCTGGGTCATCGCCGGACTGGCTTACCTCTGGGTGGTCTTCGGCATCTGGCTCACGATTTCTCCCTGGCGCCTCCGCGACTTCCTGGTCTGGCACAACCGCACCGACAGCCGCATCCGCACCCTGGCCGCCTCACGCCTCGTGCTCGCCCTGCTCCTCGTGCTGCTCGGGCTCACCGCGTTCCGCGCCGGTTAACGCATCAGGCGAAGCAGTTCCTCCGCGCAGGCATCCGCAAACTCCGGGTCGTTGATGGCGCAGAACATCTCCCGCACGGGAATGTCCCGCCGCAAACCGCCCTTGAGCGCGCCATAAAGGGCCGCGTCCGCCGCGGGATCATGAAACGCCCCGCCCGGCGCACCGATCATGCTCCCGCCTTTCAAGGGCAACACCACGGTAACCGGCCCGCGGGAGGCATTGAGTTTCTCCGCCAGAATCCGGCCCAGCTGCTCGTTCTCCTCTGGAGTGGTCCGCATCAGGGTCACCTGGGCGTTGTGTTGATAGAATCGCCGGCCCGCAAATTTCTCGGGCACGGACTCACGCGTCCCAAAGTTCACCATGTCCAGACAGCCGGTCGAAACGACTGCCGGAATACCCGCCTTCGCCGCCGCCTCCAGGCGCGCCGGCCCCGCCGTCAGCACACCCCCCACCCATTCGTCCGCCCATTCGGTGGTGGTCAGATCCAGGACCCCCGCCACCATGCCCGATTCGATCAAAGATTCCATCGTCCGCCCACCCGTGCCGGTCGCCGCAAACACCACCACCTCGTAGCCGGCCTCCTCCAGAATCCGCTTCGCCCGCTCGATGCAAGGCGTGGTGTTGCCAAACTGACTCGCCACGATGATCGGCTTGTCCGTGGACGGCGGCACCGTCGCCTCCACCATCCCGCAGATCGCACCCGCCGCCCGCGCCAGAAGTTCCCTCGAAATCCGGTTCAAACCGGCGATGTCCACAATGCTCGGGAACATCACGATGTCCTTCACCCCCACATACGGCGCCACGTTTCCACTCGCCAACGTCGACACCATGAGCTTCGGAAATCCCACGGGAAGTTCCCGCATCGCCGCGGTTCCGATCGCCGTCCCTCCGCCGCCACCCAGCGAAATCACCCCCTGAATCCGGCCCGAAGCCGCCAGCTTCGAAAGCACCAATGGCGCACCCCGGGTCATCGTTCCCACCGACTCTCCCCGGTCGCGTCGCGCCGCCAACTCCTCAAAATCAACCCCCGCCGCCGCCGCCACTTCCGCCCGAGTCACATCCGGAGCCAGCTTGGGCTTGTCCAGGCTCCCCACATCGATCACCAGCACTTCGTGACCCCGCGCCCGAATCAGGTCGGCGATATAGGCGTGTTCGACACCTTTGGTGTCCATGGTGCCGAGAAGGGCGATGGTTGACATGGGTTGGCCCCGAACGCTAGCGAACCGCCCCGCCCGGATGCAAAACCCGAGACGCAGGATCGAGGCTCGCCGTGGCGTTCGAAATCAGGTCCCATCCGAAGAGATGCGGATTCCTTTCCTTTTTTTCCTTTGGCTCCTGCTGGCCGTCGGGCCGGCCGTTTCGGGCGCAGAACCACGAACCGATCGACCCAACATCCTCCTGATCTACGCCGACGACCTCGGCTGGGGCGACGTCGGCTGCTATGGCTCCCAGGCCATCCCCACGCCAAACATGGATCGCATCGCCCGCGCCGGGCTGCGCTTCACCGATGCCCACGCGCCGTCCGCCACCTGCACACCTTCCAGGTACGCCCTCATGACCGGCGAATACGCCTGGCGCCGCAAAGGCACCGGCGTTCTGCCCGGCGACGCCGCACTGATCATCGAACCCGGACGCACCACCCTCCCATCCATGCTCCAGCGCGCCGGCTACATCACCGGAGCCATCGGCAAATGGCACCTCGGCCTCGGCACCACCAACCTGAACTGGAATGGCGCCATCCAACCAGGCCCCCTGGAAATCGGCTTCGACCATTGCTTCATCATGGCGGCCACCGGCGACCGCGTTCCGTGCGTGTACATCGAGGACCACCGGGTCGTCGGCCTCGACCCCGCTGACCCCATCGAAGTCAGCTATGCCGAACCCATCGGCACCGAGCCCACCGGCAAAGCCAATCCCGACCAGCTCCGCATCCGCCCAAGCCATGGCCATGATCAGACCATCGTGAATGGCATCTCCCGCATCGGTTACATGTCCGGTGGCAAGGCGGCCCGCTGGAACGACGAATCCATGTCCGACCAGTTCGTTCTCAAAGCCTCGGAGTTCATCCGGAACCGCGCCAAAAAGCCCTTCTTCCTCTATGTCGGGCTGCACGATCCCCACGTGCCCCGCGTACCCCATCCGCGTTTCGTCGGCAAAACCCAACTCGGCGCCCGCGGCGACGCCATCGTCCAGGCCGACGCCGCCGTCGGTGCGCTGCTTGATGTGCTCGAGGAACAGAAACTCACCGACAACACCCTGGTCCTCTTCACCAGCGACAACGGGGCGGTCGTTGACGACGGCTATGTCGATCAGGCCGTGGAACGGTTGGGCACACACCGTCCAAACGGCCCCTGGCGCGGCGGAAAATACAGCAAACTTGAAGGCGGCACCCGGGTGCCGTTCCTGGTCCGCTGGCCGGCGCAAACCGCCCCGGGATCTTCGGACGCCTTGATCTGCCAGGTGGATCTGCTCGCCAGCCTGGCAACCCTGGTTGGCCAGAAACTGGAACCCGGCCAGGGCCCGGACAGTCAGGATTTGCTCACCACCTTGTTGGGCCGAACCCGCCATGGTCGCGACCATCTGGTGGAGCACGCCCAGGGTCTGGCCCTTCGACAAGGGACTTGGAAGCTCATCCCCGGCAGCACCGGCTCACCCGTCGCCTGGCAAACCGGGAACGAAACCGGCAACCACCCGGACGCCCAACTCTACGACCTCTCCCGCGACCCCGGGGAAACGCACAATCTCGCCACCGAGAACCCCAAAAAAGTCGAGGAACTCACCGCCCTTCTCGCGCGTGTGCGACAGGGGCATCCCACCCGGTGATCGACCGAGGTCAATCACCGGCCTTCATCCAGAATGGCGCGGTGGCGAACCACATGACGGTCGACACCAGCATGATGAGTTTCATCGGCGCCTCGCCCATCGCCTGAGCGAGGTACAGCAGCGGTGGAACGATGGTGCCGGCGAGGGCGAGCAAGCCCAATACCTTGGCAAGCTGGGTCATGTCGGAAGTGAGGTTACGGGGGTTGAATGAGGGATCGACCTGCCTTAAGCCGTCGCCGGCTTTGGACCCATCAGTTTGGAAAGGGCGATGTACAGCACGCCGCACGCTGCCCAGCAGGGAAGCGGTAAGAAGAAGGCCGGAAAATCATACTTCTGCTGGAAGAAGAGCCCCACACCCACCGGGATCACCCACGCCAGCAAAACCACCACGTTGAAGCCGGTTCCGCGCCGTACCGCCGGTTCACGCACAATGCCCACCTTGTCCGCCAGGAAATGGTCCACCACGATCACCGCGCCAATGGGCGCCAGAATCGTCCCGTAGATGCCGACGAAGTCCAACAGCTTCATCGCAAAGGCGGGAAATATGCTGGCCACCGTGCACACCGCTCCGGCCAAAAGCGTGCCGGTCGTGCGCGCCATGCGGGGAAACATCCCCTGAAATGCCAGGCCCGCCCGGTAGATCGTCGGATTGGCCGTCGTCCATCCCGCGATCACCACGCAAATCAGCCCGGCCCAGCCCACCGCATCCCACACCATCGGCCCTGGCGCAGCGCCCTTCGTCGGATCCACCCCCTTCTCACGAACCCAATACACCAGGAGCAACGCGGCACAGATCCACGCCACATAGTGCCCCAGGTACATTCCCGCTGCCGACGCCCAACCCGACGAGGGCTTGCGCGCAAAGCGCAGCACGGACAGATCCGACATCCCCAGGTGCATCGCGGAATTGCAGAACCACGAAAACGCCACAATCCCCCAGAAGCCAATCTTCGGCGTCGAACCCGCCGGAGGTCGGATCAACTCGAAGAGATTCGTCGATCCCAGCTTCGCCATCACCACCACACCGCACGCCACAAAGACCAGGAACATCCAGGGAGCCGACAGCTGACCCATCCGGGCCACAAATCCATAACCGCGGATCGCCACCAGTGTCATCGCTGCTCCAATCGCCAGGCAGGTGATCACCCACACCACCCCCGTCGGCATCATGTCGCTAAAGGATGGCATCCGGATGCTGTCGCCAAACGGAACACCAATGGCCGTCGCCGAAACCGTCACCATCGCCCCAGCCAGAAAACAGAAGAGAATCCCGTTGAAGAGATTGTAAACTGTCACCAAATGGCGCCCGGTGATTTTCTCCAGCTGAAAGTAGAGCGTCAGCCGCTTCTGCGTCGCGATCTGCGCCGTGAGATAACGCCAGCACAACACCGCCATCAGGTTCCCCAACAACAACCCGAAAATCAGATCAAACGCGCTCGCCCCCCAGGCCACAAACAACGGCCCGATCATGAATTCCGTCCCCGCCGTGTGCTCGCCCGCATACATGCCCCAGAATGCACTGGCACCCTTCTGCGACTTCAGAGGAACCGGTTCCCGTTCAAATTCGTCGCCAGAATGCGCCGGGACTGGCACTGGATCAGTTGCAGCTTCCATGAGGGGATGGCCGAGAAGGTATCGGGCGACCCACCGAAAGGGAATACCGCGATCGAACCAAGGCTCGCCCAACCACCTCCCGACCTCCCTCGCCTTCAGCCTCCACCATCGCCTTCCTGTCTCCCATCGAGGTAGACTGCGTTCAACACGCTTCCCACCTTCCCAGCTGCCATGCCCACTCGCATCCCTTCCCACTCAGGCCGCCCCATCCCGCCGTGCATCGCCGCCCGTGCCACCCTCGCAATCTTCAGCGTCGTCTGCCTGCTCGCCCCCAACGCCATCACTGCCGAGTTCTTCGTTCATCCCACCGGCGATGACACCGCCGACGGCTCGCGCTCCAAGCCGTTCCAGTCCCCCGCCAGGGCACAGTCCGCAGCCCGCCGATTGGCCGGCCACGAACCAGTCACCATCCACTTCCTGAACGGCACCCACTACCTCGCCGAAACCCTCGTCCTCACCCCGGAAGACTCCGGCACGCGTGAGGCCCCCGTCGTCTGGCAAGCCGCCCCCGGAGATTCCCCGGTCCTCAGCGGTGGCCTCCGGCTCGACGTGACCTGGGAACCTCACCGCGACGGCATCCTCCAAGCCAAAGTTCCCGCTGGGGTCACCGCCGACCAACTCTTCGTCGACGGCCAGCGACTGCCGATGGCGCGCTATCCGAACTTCGACGCCTCGGTCCGGCACTTCAACGGCTTCGCCCCGGATGCCTTCAGCCCCGAACGTATCGCCCGCTGGGCCAACCCGGCCGGGGGCTTTATCCATGCGATGCACCGGCATGAATGGGGCGATTTTCACTACCGCATTCTCGGCAAGGACCCCGCCGGTGCCCTCCGGTACGAAGGCGGCTGGCAGAACAACCGCCGCATGGGCATGCACGACCGCTTCCGGATGGTCGAGAACATCGCCGAGGAACTCGACGCGCCCGGTGAGTGGTTCCACGACTCCGCGAAAAACTTGCTTCTCGTGTTCCCTCCGACCGGTGTGGACCTGTCCAAAGCCCGCGTGGAGGTGGTGCGGCTCCGACACTTGGTGGAATTGCGAGGAACCGCGGAACGTCCCGTTCGGTTCGTGACCCTGCGCGGACTCACCTTCCGGCACACCGCCCGCACGTTCATGGACAACAAGGAACCCCTCCTGCGTAGCGACTGGACCACTTACCGCGGCGGCGCCGTCGTGTTCGAGGGGACCGAGGACTGTGCCATCGAGGACGCGTTCCTCGACCAGGTGGGTGGCAACGCCATTTTCGTGAACGTCTACAACCGCCGCCTCGCGGTGCGCGGGTGCCACATCGCGCGCGCCGGTGCCAACGGAGTCGCCTTCGTGGGTGATCCACAAGCCGTGCGCAACCCTCTCTTCGAATACGGCGAGAGGCAGTCGCTGGCCGACATCGACCGCGTCCGTGGCCCCAAGACATCCAATTTCCCCGGCGACTGCCTGGTGGAGGACTGTCTGATTTACCAGACCGGCCGGGTGGAGAAACAGACCGCACCCGTGCAGATCGCCATGGCGCAGGACATCCGCGTCCGCCATTGCTCCCTGTACGACGTACCACGCGCCGGCATCAACATCGGCGATGGTTGCTGGGGCGGGCACGTGATTGAGTTCTGCGACGTCTTCGACACCGTCCTCGAAACCGGGGACCACGGTTCGTTCAACTCCTGGGGGCGCGACCGTTACTGGGAGCTCAAGGACCTGGACGCCAACACAATCACCGACGGCCCTCACCGCGGCCTTCCCTTGCTGGACGCGGTGCAGCCCGTGGTCCTGCGCAACAACCGATGGCGTTGCGACCACGGCTGGGACATCGATCTCGACGACGGTTCGTCGAATTACGTGATCCGCGACAACCTGTGCCTGAACGGCGGCATCAAGCTCCGCGAGGGTTTCTATCGGGTGTGCGAAAACAACATCATGGTGGCGAACTCCTTCCATCCGCACGTCTGGTATCGCAACAGCGAAGATGTCTTCCGCCACAACATCATCTTCGAGGCCTACAAACCCATCCGCGTCCCCACTCCCTGGGGCCGCGAATGCAATTCCAACCTCCTCCACTCACCCGGCCTGACCCCGCCGGTCACCGCGACCGCCCTCCAAACACAAAGCGGTCGGGACAACGCCTCCCTGGAGGCCGAAGCGCTGTTCGACGACCCACTCCGGGGTGACTACCGCGTCCGTGATGGTTCACCCGCGCTGGCCATGGGATTC
>CAUJJW010000339.1 GCA_963205105.1 Verrucomicrobiota bacterium
CCCGACGCGAGAGGGTATTGGCGCCACTGGCGTAAAGAAGATCGCCGGCAACCCAGGTGTTCTGCCCGGTCCCACCATAGATGGCCCCGATCACCGTGGCCTGCCAGGTTCCGGCGGTGACTGCGCCGGCGGCCGTCACGGTCATGGCCTTGTGCTCGTGCGCCGTGCTGCCGTTATTGACGCCGACGATCTGGTTGGCAACCGCACCCCCAAGGTTGGCAACTCCGTTGGTGGCGTCCCCGATCACCAGGATTCCCGCCGTCAGGGCAGCGCGTTCTACGAGCTTGCCCGTGGAGGAAATCATCACCCTTCCATTCGAGAGAACCGTGGACGAATTCGTGCCGCCATTGGCGACCGGGAGAATTCCACTCACATGGGCCGTGAGACTGATGGCACCAATGTCCGCAGGCGTCACGGCCGCCCATGCCGGCAGTCCGCTGACCGTCTTTAGAAACTGACCGTTGGACACCCAAGGCAAGGCGACGAGTGTATTGGCCGCACTGGCGTAGAGCAGATCGCCGGCAACCCAGGACGTCAGCCCCGTACCACCGTAGATGGCCCCGATGACCGTGGCCTGCCATTGACCTGCGGTGACGACACCCGCCGACGTGACGGTCATCGCCTTGTGTTCGTGGGCCAGGCCGCTGGTATTGATTCCGACGATCCGGTTGGGGGCGCCAGCGCCCAATGGCGCCATGCCGTCGGCTGCATCGCCCACGACCAACCAGCCAGCCGTCAGGGCGGTACGCTCCACGACCTTGTCGCCCTTGGAAATCATCACCCGCCCATTCACAAGAGCTGCGAAAGAATTGGTGCCGCCATTGGCCACCGGCACCACGCCACTCACATGGACAGTGAGGTCCACCTTCCCCCATGTCGGTAATGCGCCCACCCCGCCCGAGCGCAGGACATTCCCAAGGGTCACGGCCGCGATACGGGAGACGTTGGCCGCATCCGATGCCACGAACAAATCGCCGAGCGTGTAGGAACTGCCATCCCCCAGGTGAAAGGTATCTCCCACCAGGGTGAGCCCATTGCCGTCCTGATAGAGCGTATTGCCGCCGGTCTTGCTGAAGGTCAGTTCCGTCGTCCCCAGAACGATCGGGAGGGCGTTGGCGTCAATGAGAGTCCACACAGAGTTGCGATTGACGGTCCCGCCATCGACGAATGTGGTCAGTCCGACCCTCACCTCCTCGCTCTCGTCGGAATCATCCCTGCGGGTGAGGACCCACGATGCACCCGCATTACCAATCGTGGTCACCGTGTAAATGCCGTTGCGCGCTTTCGCAGTCTCATTCTTCACGAGCAGGGAATTACCAACCACGAGGGTGACCAGGTCCTGCGGCGGCAAGGCTCCAAAGCCCGTTCCGGTGAGGGTGTTCGCCGTGGCCGAATGTGCCGGCAGCGACGTGGTACTCGCCGCATCCACGGCGCCCTTGTCCTGGCGACCCTTCACCGCGGCTTCCAACTGCCGCAGGGTCACGGCGTGCTGAGGTTCCGTGGCCTCCTGGACGTAGATGCTGCCGAACGAATCTCGGACGACCAGAGTGTCCGCGAGCATAGACAGCGAAGGCGCGTAGCTCTGGAGCAACTGGGCGTTCAGATTCGCCACCACAGTGGCACTGGTGACCGTGAAAGGTGCACCACTGGACGTGAAATTCCACCGACCACTGACCGTTTCGGCGAGCTCCAGCCGGGGCACGTTCACCCAGGTTCCCGACCCGGCGGCGGAGGTGCAGAGGATGATGCGCTCCTGCCCGACATTGCTGCGGTACGCCAACCGCCCCAAGGCTGGGAAGGTCGTCGGACTGCCCGTCACGCTCTCCAGGCAAGCCCGCAGGAGTTGGTTGGTCTGGAGGTCGAGATTTGCCGCGTGCCGGCGTGTGGCTGGGATGGGCATAGGGGCTTAGGGTTTGGGGGTTGCTTCCCCATCGCTTCGGGGGCGGCCACCCTGGGGATTCAAGGCGCCCGGCTGGTTCCCATGGTTGGGATCGAAGGCGGGCACTTTCACGGCCATAGCTTGTCGGCTCTCCTCCTCTTTGATCATGCGTTCCTCCTCATCATCGAGCCCGGCGTCACCGCGTGCGGTACGCTGGCTGCTCAGGCCACTGTTGAGCGAGAACTTGAGCATTTCCGCCGCCAACCGGTCGTCTCGCAGAATTCGCGTGTCGTACTTCACGACCAGTTCCACCGGGGGGTTTAAAAGCTCGTTGACCACGTAGTTAAAGAAGGCCCCAACCCGCGCGCGCATGGCTTCAATGCGCACGCGCAGAATCGGCATGAGGAACGGGGCGATGCCACCCCGGGTGAAGATCATCTGGCCTACGGGGGAGCCCCAGATAAAGAAACGCCTTTCGAGGGTTTCGAGGCGTTTGGGATCGAAGAATCTGGGATCCACCGCGTGCAGCAGGACCTCGTGATCGAAGTTGTCGGCGAACTCCATCATGCCGGCGCGCCCGGCGAAGGCGGACTGGACATCCTTCACCCGCTTGGGCTTGGCGTGGTTCTGATTGGAGCCCGCCAACTGGCCGGTCCGGATCTCGTAGCCCAACTTGTGCTGGCGAAGGACTTTGCGGGACGCCTCGGCGAGGGTCCCATCGGCAGCGGCCAGGCTCGCGGCCGTGTCGCAGGCATGGAAGACGCGCGCCATGGAGGGCGGGCCCAGTCCATCGCCCAGCCGCGCATCGGTCAGGACTCGAAAACGGGCCCCGGGCAGTTTGTGCAGGCTCAGGCGGCCGCCTAAAAAGGCATGCAACCAACTGCGGGGCAGCGCGTCCAGTTCGGTCATGGTCAGGCTATGGATGTAGTCCAGTTTCTCAATGCCCAAGCGATTGCTGTAACGGACGTTGTAAGGTGGCAGAAGCATGGGTCTGGCTTCCGCCAAGGGTAACTTGGCGACGATCGCCGTGTTGAAGATCATCCAGTCCTGCCAGATTTCCCGATGGAGGTCCTGGAGCAGTTCCTGATTTCGATGCCGCCACCGTTCGAGGGCGGCAGCCTGGTTGCGCCCCGGCTCGGAGTTGCCCAACACCAGGCGCCATTGGTGGACGGCAAAGGCGATGGTCAACTCGGTGATCAGTCCCACCCACTCGTTGTACCGCCCATGGTGTTCGGCCAGGCGAAAGGCGTGCGCCAACTGATCCTCGCCCAAGGCCATGCCGGGGTCCGGGAGCGCCGGACGCCCCGGCAAGCCGATTGCCCCATCCCGTCGGCCCTCCCAGGCATGGAATGTAACCTCGCGCGTTTCCCCGCTACGGGAGCGGGCCGGCTTGCGCGGCGTGGTGGTGTTCATGGCAGTTCTCACTTTACGAAATCAGATCCTAGCACAGCGCGGGGCCGAAAATGGGTCACGGGGGTTTAAGTCATGCCCAATAAACCGTGATGGTGCATTGGTCGCCATCGGCCGGGAAGACCTCCACTCCGTTGAGCCGCATCATGAATCGGTAGACGCTCTGCGGCGAACTGTGGTTGTACCCGGTGCAAACCACCTCATTGAAGGATGTGCCGACGATATGACTCAGCGTGGGTGCCGTGGTCACAGGCGAGCCTGTAGAATACTCGTGCGCGATGCCCCATTCCTCCGGGAAATCCTGGTAGTAGTTCTGCACCTGAGAAAGCTCCCAGTAAGTGTCACCCTCCCAGGCCACAGCCGGGTAAACGCTCAGGACGGTTGGCCCAGACGACCCACCATTCCATTCCAAGCGGACGCGTATGAAGATGTTCTCGTCGATCGGTATGCCCTTGATTTTGACGGTCGTAGTCTCCTGCTCGACGGTGACGTAGAGCTCGTCGCCGATTGCTCTCACCTGGGAGGCTTCAAGTTGCACGTCGATCACGCCAGCGCCGGGATCGGAAAGGGTGAGTTCGGGCATGGTCTCTCCTCTATGCCAGGACGGTTCCTTCACCCACCAGGCGGTACCAGGTGAAGGTGGAGCCCGACTTCACAAGGACATAGGGCCCATCCGCCCCACTGGGCAGGGGGAAACCCAAATCGCCGAGGGTCATGTTCCGACTCGCCGCCGCAGTGATGCGACCCTGGTCGTCGACGGTGAAGTACGGCACAGATGCTCCACTTGCGGCCCCCTTGGCGCCTGCCGAAACCGCCGTGTTCGGTAGGTCGCTTGCCGCAATGGCGCGAAAGCCGGGGGTTCCTGATGACCCATTGGGAGCCGCCAGAAAGGTCTTTGCCGACTGGCTGGCCAAGGACAAAGCGAGCGTACCGCTCGTGGTGATGGGTGAGCCGCTGACCGTCAGAAAGGACGGAGCACTGAGTCCCACAGAAGAAACGCCGCCGCCACCGCCGCCGATGATTTCCCAGGAGGCTCCAGACGATCCACCCGCACGCAAACCGTAGAGCGACGTGGTGCCGGGAGGTCCCGGCAATCGAATGCTGTTGATGTAAAACTTGTCGTCCGCGACGGCGAACCCGTAACCCGCGATGACCCCGACATCGGCGCCGACCCTGTAGAAGGGCGAATTCGCCAGGGCTCGGGCACTGCTGAACATCGGAATCCGGTCGATGGTGCCACTGCCCTCCATGGCATCTATGATTCCATAACCTCCCAGCGTGGTTGGGGGGCTCAGAAGCTGACTGAATGAGATATTGCCCCAGGTCACGGCGTAGTTCGTGCTGCTGGTCTTCATCAGCACCTGGTTGTTGTTGCCGGCCGCGGGCAGTCCACGGGCCGTGAGGGCATAGCGGGCGTCGGCTTCGGTGAGAATGCCGAACCCAGTGAGGGTTGTGGGCCGGTCCGTAATGCCGGCCCAGGTGGTGGTTCCCGCCGGACCCGTGGGTCCCTGAACGCCTTGGTTCCCTTGCGCTCCGGTGGCGCCGGTCAGGCCTTGAATGCCCTGCGCGCCAGCCGCTCCGGTGGCCCCAGTGTTACCGGTTAGCCCTTGAATGCCCTGCGCTCCCGCCGCCCCGGTCGCTCCCGTGGCACCGGGGGTGCCCTGAATGCCTTGCGCACCTGTTGCGCCGGTTGGACCGGTCGGACCCGCTGGACCCTGAATCCCTGGCAGGCTGGTGATTGTGACGTTGCCGGTCCCGATGAGCCTTGCGGTCAAGGTGCCCGTCAACGTCACCCCATCGCCCGCAACCAGGTTGCCTTTGGCGGAGATGACTGGCTCGTAAACGCCCGAGTGATTGTGGCCGCTGAGGGAGAAGGCACTCGCCTCAAGCCCGTCGAGAAGGTCGGCATCGAGGCCGGAACCGGAGCCGTCATTTCCGTGGTGCCAT
>CAUJJW010000340.1 GCA_963205105.1 Verrucomicrobiota bacterium
GGGGGGGGGGGGTAACGCGGGCGCGGGCCGCGCTGGTGGCTGGGACGCTGGGTTCCTCGTGTGGCGGTGCTGGGGCGGCGACGGCAGGGGTGGGGACAGCGGAGGGTGGGGTGAGCCAGCGGTGGAGGGTGGAGAAGAGGAGGGTGCGTTCGATGGGTTTGGCGAGGTAATCGTTCATGCCGGCCGCGATGCAGAGGTCGACATCGCTTTTGAGGGCATTGGCAGTGAGGGCGATGATGGGGATCTGGAGGGTGGGGTGTTCGGCGCGGATGCGGCGGGTGGCTTCGAGGCCGTCGACGCCGGGCATTTGCATGTCCATCAGCACGAGGCTGTAGGTGTGGGATCGGACTTTCTCGATGGCTTCGGCGCCGTTTTCGGCGATCTCGACGGTGGCTCCGGCGCGGGTGAGCAATTCCCGAACGACGAACTGGTTGGCCTCATTGTCCTCGGCGACGAGGATGTGGTGGCCTTCGAGGGAGGCGAAGGCGGGGTTGGGGGCGTGGGTGTCGCCGTGGAGTTCGGGTCGGAGGCCGGTGGCACGGACGATGGCGTCCAGGAGGAGGGAACCGGTGATGGGTTTGGGGACGAAGGCGCGGATGCCCACGTTGCGGGCGGAGCGTTCGGCATCTTCACCGGCGTAGGCGCTGACCATGACAACGGGGAGATCTGTTCCGCCGGGGAGGGAGCGGATTTCGCGGGCGAGGTCGATGCCGTTGGTATCGGGCAGGAGCCAATCGAGGACGAGCAGACCGAAGGGTTGGTCGGGTTGCTGGTGTCGGAGTCGGCTGAGGGCCTCGGAGCCGGAGCCAACGGCCTCGGCCTGGAGGCCGAAGCGGGCGAGCAGGGTGAGGAGGACTTCCCGGCTGAGTTCGTTGTCTTCGATGATGAGCGCCCGGGTGTGCTGGAGGTCGTTGGGGAGTGTGGGTTCGGGTGGGGAGCTGACGGTAGGGGTGGTTTGTTCGAATTGGGCGGTGAAGCAGAATTCGCTGCCCTTGCCGGGTTCGCTGGCCACGGTCAGGGAGCCCTGCATGAGGCGGACAAGTCGCTTGGAGATGGCGAGTCCTAGGCCTGTGCCTCCGTACTTTCTGGAAGTGGACGTGTCGGCCTGGCTGAACGCCTCGAACAACGTGGAGAGTTTCTCTGGGGCGATGCCGATCCCGGTGTCGCGAACCGAGAAGCGCAGTGTGATGGGGGTGTCGGTCGAAGGGGGCTCGCTGGAGGGGGAGCTTTCGGCGGGTTCCGGCGAGTCCTCCGCCGGGGTGGATGACGTGGGGGGTGCGAGGGACACGCGGACCACGATTTCGCCGCGCTCGGTGAATTTGAATGCGTTGCCGAGCAGATTGATGAGGACCTGGCGAAGTCGGAGCGTGTCGCCGATGAGGTCGTCGGGAACATCGGCGGCGACGAGGGCGGCAAATTCCAGACGTGTTTCGAGCACGCGGCCGCGGAAGGAGTCGGCGACTTCCTCGAGCAGTTGGCGGAGGCGGAACGGGGCGGCTTCGAGTTCGAGGCGATCGGCCTCAATTTTGGAGAAATCGAGAATGTCGTTGAGCAGGGCGAGCAGGCTGCGGGCGGAGGAGTGGGCGACGGCGATGTATTGGCGTTGGCGTGGGGATAGATCGGTTTCGAGGGTGAGCGCGGTCATGTTGATGATCGCGTTCATGGGGGTGCGGATTTCGTGGCTCATGGTGGCGACGAAACCGCTTTTGGCGCGGTTGGCGGCTTCGGCGGCGTCCCGGGCGCGGGCGAGTTCCTGCTGGGTTCGCTTGATTTCGGTGATGTCGGTGGAGACGCCGCCGAGGGCGTAGATGCGTCCGTTTCGGTCGAGGAGCGGGAATTTATGGGCGAGGAAGTACCGGGTTTGACCGTCGACAACGGCGGTGGCTTCCACGACCCGGGGCAGGCCGTCCCGGAGTACGTCGGCTTCGCTGGCGCTGAACGAGTCAGCGGACTCGGTGGAGAAGATGTCGTGGGCGGTGCGGCCGAGGATTTCGGCGGCAGGCCGCTTGAGCAGGTTGACGTAGAGCCGGTTGATGAAGAGGTAACGGCCCTGGATGTCTTTGACGAAAATGAAGGCTTCGGCGTTGTCGGTGACGCTTTGGAGGAGGTTTTGGGAGTGACGAAGTTCCTCTTCAGCGGCCTTGCGGTCGGTGATATCGACCAGCAGCCCGATCAGCCCGCCGACGCAACCGTCGGCATGGCAGAAGCCGTCGACGGAGTACAAGGTGACGTGAGTTTTGCCATCGGCGTAGGTGATGGGGAGTTCGTAGGTGCGGCGACCTCTGGAGCGGATGACCTCCTGATCTTCGGCATGGAAGTGGGCGGCGTCCTGGGGATCGATGTAGCCGAGGTCGAGCACGGTTTTTCCCTCGAGGAAGGCGGAGGTGGTGCCGAAGGCCTGTTCGTAAGCGCGGTTGCACCCGACGAAGCGGGCTTCTGCATCCTTGATGAAGATGGGATACGGGATGGTGTCGATGAGCGCCTTTTGGAAGGCGACGCGATTGGCGAGCTGCGCTTCGGTGTGGCGTCGAAGAGTGACGTCGCGGACGGCGGTGCACCAGCGGGTGCGGCCGTCGTCGTTGCCGAGGGGGGCGACGGTGAGTTCGGCGGGGAACTCGGTGCCGTCCCGTCGTTGGCAGGTTGTGGAGATCCCGGCGCCGCATTGGCAGTCGACGCCGTCACTGAGCTGGCGGGCCTTCTCGGCATGCTCGGCACGATCGCGTTCCGGCACGAGGACTTCGGTAGGTTTTCCGATGAGTTCCTCGCGCGACCAGCCGAAGAGGGTTTCCGTCTTCCGGTTGACCTGGACGATCTTGAGGTCTTCGTCGGTGATGATCAGGGCGTCGGGTGCGGCTTCGACGAGGTCGCGGAATCCGGCCTCGCTGTTTTGGAGCCGGAGGAGGGTTTCGCGTTCCTCCGCTTCGAGCTGTTTCTTTCGGACGATGTTTTCGCGGAAAATTCCGAGGGCGGAGGCGAGCAACCCGATTTCGTCCGTTCGACCTCCGCCGGGGATGGCGAGGTGGGTATCGCCGGCGATGAGGCGTCGGACGGAATCGACGAGGGCATTGAGAGGGCCGCCGATGGAACGCCAGACCCAGAGTTGGGCGAGGAGGAGGCCGGCGGCGAGGGCAACGACGGAGGCGAAGAGGGTGCGGCGAACGACGCGGTTGGCGGTGATTTCCTTGGCTTTGGCGCCTTCGAGCATGTTGGCGCGGATATGTTCGCTGAGGGCTTGGAAGTAGGTCTGGAGTTGGTCGAAACGGGGGCCGAACTCGGATCGGAACAGGGCGCGGGCGCGTTCGGTGGAGGGAGTCTGTCGGGTGGTATGGGCGGCGGATTCGAGCAGTCCATCAAACGCGCGTTGGATGTCGGCGGCGGCGGAGTCGAAACCGGGGATGGCCTGCCGGAGCTCGAGGGTGTCCTCGATCATGCGGGCTCGGACGGCGGTGAGTTCGCGGTCGAGGCGGGCGGCTTCGGCGGGGGTGGTGGCGCCGGCTTTTTGGAAGGTGAGACGGGCGGCGTTGTGGAGGCCGACGTTCATCCTGGGGATGACGAGAAGGGCGCGGGCGTCCTTGTCGAGCATGCGGACGTAGCTGCCCTCCACGTCACGGAGGCGCAGGAATGCGACGATGGTGACGATGAGCAGGATGGCGCCCAGGCCCGCGAGGAGCAGGGTGATCTTGCGGGAGAGGGTGAGGGAGCCGGTGGACATCATGGGGACGGATCAGGAGACGGTGAATCTTCGGTGTACGCCCAGAAGGTGGTCACGGGATGGGTGATGCCGCGGAGGCTCACCGATCCGTTGGGTTGGCAGGGAACCGAGGGGCCGAGCAGCTGGCGGGTGGTCTCGGTGAGGAGAATCTGGCCGGGAAGCGAGGCGGCCTGGAGCCGGGCGGCGACGTTCACGACGGTTCCGATGATGGTGTAATTGACCTGTTCCTCGCTGCCGAAATTGCCCACGACGCATTCGCCGGAGTGGATACCGATGCGGATCTGGGTTTTTCGTCGGCGCGCGGCGGCGAGCATGTCGCAGGCCATGCGGACGCAGCGCCGAGCATCCTCTTCGACACCGGCGGTGCCTGGGTCGCCGAAGAACACCATCACGGCATCCCCGATGAACTTGTCGAGGGTACCGCCGTGGCGTTGGGCGACCTGGGCCATTTCATCGAGGTAATCGTTCAGCCAGGTGGCGAGTTCCGCGTCGCCCATGGCCTCGGTCCGGGTGGTGAATCCGACGATGTCGGAGAAGAACACGGTGAGCGGACGGCGTCGGGTTTCGCGGCGCACTTCGCGTTCGCCCGAGAAGATCATCTCGTGGACCTGGGGGGAGAGATAGCGGGCGAGTTGCCGGGCCAGGGTGGAGAGTTTGAGTCGGGTGGCGCGCAGCTGGACGTGGGTTTGAACCCGCGAGAGCAGTTCGGCGGCGTTGAACGGTTTGGTGACGTAATCCACGGCCCCCAGCTCGAACCCCTTGAGCACGTCGTTGGCTTCGTGACTGGCGGTGAGAAAAATGACCGGGATCTCCCGAAGGGCCGGGTTGGACTTGAACTGACGGCAGGCCTCGAAGCCGTCCATGCCGGGCATGACCAGGTCGAGCAGGATGAGATCGGGCGGGGTGCGTTGGGCGATTTCGAGGCCCTGCTGACCCGATCGTGCCACGCTGACGGCATACGCGGCTCCGCGAAGGATGGTGGAGACCACCTGGAGATTCTCGGCGGTGTCGTCGATGACGAGGATGCGAGTTGGAGCGGGGGGTGTCATGCGATCCGGCTTCAGGGCTCTTTCACGGCGTGAAGGTGGGTCATGGTGGCGATGTAGAGGACGCCGTTGGCGGCGACGGTGGTGGCACTGATGGGGCTGCCGAGGGCCAGGGTGGCGAGTGCTTTCTTGTCCCGAGCCGCGGCGAGCACATGGAGGAAACCACGGCGGGTACCGACGTAGACCTTGCCGTCGGCGACAAAGGGAGATGCCCAGGTTTCGCCCTGCAGCTCCTGAGTCCACAACGGAGCGCCGCTGGAAAGGTCGACGCAGTGGAGGTTCTGGCTGCAATCGGAGACGAAGACCAGGCCGTCATGAACAGCGGCGGTAGAGAACGTGTGCCGGACGAGCGGGTAGCTCCAGCGAAGTTCGGGTTTGCCGGAACTGAGGTCGAGGCGCTTGAGCCAGGCGCCGTTCTTTCCCCACCAGAGATCGCCCCCGCCGGCGAGATAGACCTGGTTCTCATGGAGAACGGGAGCGCCGTAGAAATTGCTGGGGCCTTCCTGCTTGTTGAGGTGAAAGCGGTGGACGTTGGTTTTGGGGGCCTCGGGATCGAAGTCGAACGACCACGCTTTTCGGAGGGCGGCGGGTTCGGCACCGGGGGAGGGGAGAGGAGTGGCTTCGACCGGTTCGAAGCCGTAGAGGATGCCGTTGCCGGCGGCGAACAGGATCTGATCCCGACCGCCGACGCGGGCCATGGAAGGCGGTGCCCAGGTGGAGTGGTAGATATTGGCGCCGATCCCTTCACGGTCGCGGGCGAGGTAACGTCCGGTGCGTTTGTCGAGCACCACGAGACTGGGGGCGTCGGGGCGACGGATGTGGCGGTGGGTGTTGTCCACGCCGGTACCGCTGTTGAGGTACAAGTGGTCGCCGCGAATCAGAATCGAACTGTGCGAGGCGTCATGGGACCAGATGCCGGCGCCGCTGGTGAGGTCGAAGAACCAGAGGATATCGGCGTCGAGGGGGCCGAGTTCGATCTTGTTCGGGGAAGGGATGCCGGGGTCGTTGCGAAGGGTGCCGTCGGGGTGGAACGCGGCGGGGGCGCCCTGGGCGAGTTCGTTGGTGGGTTGAGGGGCGTAATAGATGGATTCGTTGACGAACGGGCCGTCGTTGCCATTGGCGAGACCGTGGACATCGAGGCAGAGAACGACGCCGCGGTTGTCGACGACGTAAACGCGGTCGCCTTCGACGGTGGCGGTGGAGGAGATGCCGGCGTTCTTCCAATCGAAGTAAATGTCCTCGACGCGTTTGGGCACGACCAGCTGCCAGAGCAGGCTGCCGGTGGATTCGTCGAGCGCCATGAGCACGCCGCGGTCCCCCTGATGGCGGGAGTCGCGCGGTTCGCCGTTGTTGGTTCCGATGAAGATGCGGCCGCCGGCGATGACGGGGGTGGAATGGGTTTCGGTTCCGAGAGGAACCGACCAGCGGAGGTTGTCGCCGGACTTGGGATTGAAGGTGGCGGGGAGCGGGGCTTCCGCGGAGACCATGTTCCGGGACCAAGCCTGGCCGAGTTGGGCGTGGTCGGCAGCGGGGAGTGGGGTGAGGGTGGTCAGCAGCGCTGAGCCGACCCAGGCGAGGGTGAGTGGGGTGACCGGCCGATGCTTTGTCACGCCATGATTCTGGCGCGGCCGGGTGGGAATCGCACGATTTGATTCCTGGGAAGCTCCCTGTTCGAAATCGACCTGCTCACGGGCCTTACTGGGGGGTTCCAGGGGGCGAGACGCCCCCCTCTACGGCAGGCGAGACGCCCGCCGCTACGGAGGCGAGGTTCATGGAGAGACTACTCGTGGCGGAGGGCGTCGATGGGGTCGAGGCGGGCGGCGGCGCGGGCCGGGTAGAGACCGAAGACGATGCCGACGGCGCCGGAGATGCCAAAGGCGAGCAGGACCGACCAGAAGGTGACGATGGTCTTCATGTCGGAGAGTTGGGAGACGACGACGGGGGTGATGACGCCGACCACGACACCGATGAGGCCGCCGCCGACGGAGAGGACGACGGTTTCGACGAGGAACTGGCGGGTGATGTCGCGGCGTTTGGCGCCGAGGGCGCGGCGGACACCGATCTCGCGGGTGCGTTCGGTGACGTTGGCGAGCATGATGTTCATGATGCCGATGCCGCCGACGAGCAGGGAGATGGCGGCGATGGAGCCCAGCACGATGTTGAAGATGCGCTTGGTTTGCTCGGCCTGACGCAGCAGTTGAAGCGGGACGATGACCTCGAAATCGTTCTGCTCGTGGAAGTGCTCCAGCATCGATTTGATCTGGGGATCGGCGGTTTCGACGGCTTCGGTGTCCCGCATCTGGACGGTGATCTGATGGAGTTGGACCTCTTCGGCTTCGAAACTGCCGGCGGAACGGCGGACGAGGACTTCGCCAAAGCGGGTTCGGGACGTGCCGAGGGGGATGTAGACGTTGTTGTCGAGGGGTTGGCCCTCCATTTTTCCGGATTGTGAGCGCTGTTCCGGCTGGCTGCGCTCCTGGACGATGCCGACGACGCGGTAATAGAAGGTGTCGATCTTGATGGAATGATCGAGGGGATCGTCGGTGGGGAAGAGGCGTTGGGCGAGGCCGGTGGTGATGACGCAGACGTTGTCCTTGTGCTGTTCGTCCATGTGGCACAGGAATCGGCCGCGGACGACGGCGGCGCCGGAGACATCGGCGTACGAGGGCAGGGTGCCGATGACCTGGCAGGGATATTCGTTGCGGGCGAAGCGGACGTTCTCGCGGATGATGCGCATGGGGAGCACGCGGAGGACGCCGGGGATGGTGGTTTGCAGGCGGGCGCCGTCGAGGTAGGTGAGGCCGTATTTCAACTGACTGCCGCGGGAACCGCCGCCGCCCTGGGAGCGGCCTTGCTCGGGGGGTTTGACGCTGCGGAGCAGGATGTTGTTGGAACCGAGTTTCTTGATGGCTTCCTGGGCTTCGAAGGAGGCGCCTTCGCCGATGGCGAGCATGGCGATGACCGAGCAGACGCCGAAGATGATGCCGAGCATCGTCAGGGCGGAGCGGAGCTTGTGCAGGAGCAGGCTCTTGATGCCGAGGCGGACGGTGCTGGCGAGCTGGTAGCTGATCATGAGGGCATCGGAGGTGGTCGGTTGACGACCTCGCGGTCGATGAGTCCGTCCTTCATGTGCACGACGCGATGGGCGCGGGCGGCGACGCGTTCGTCGTGGGTGACGAGCACAATGGTTTTGCCGCCGGCGTTGAGGCGGTCGATGAGGTCGAGGACCTCGGTGCCGGTGCGGGAGTCGAGATTCCCGGTGGGCTCATCGGCGAGGATCATGAGGGGGTCATTGACGAGCGAGCGGGCGATGGCGACGCGCTGTTGCTGGCCGCCGGACAGCTGGTTGGGACGATGACCGAGGCGTTCGCCGAGTCCGACGAGCTTGGCGAGATCGACGCACCGCTGATGGAACAGACGGACGTCGCGTCCCTGGTAGAGGAGGGGGACCTGGATGTTTTCGATGACGGTGAGCTGGGCGATGAGGTTGTAGGACTGGAAGATGAAACCGATCTTGAGTCCGCGAGCTTCGGACAGCTGATCGTCGGGCATGGTGGCGACGTTTTCGCCGCCGAGCCAGTAACTGCCGGAGGAGGGGCGGTCGAGGCAGCCCAGGATATTGAGCATGGTGGACTTTCCGGAGCCGGAAGGTCCCATGATGGCGAGGTAGGTGCCGGGGTGAACCTTGAGGTGAACCCCGCGGAGGGCGAGGACGTCAGCTTCGCCACCGAGGGCGTAACGTTTCTCGACGCCTTCGATGTGGATGATCGCGGACTCGTCGGGCATGGGTGGCGCTGGTGGGGCTAATCGTTCCGTTAGTCGGTGGGTGAGGCTGTTTCGGGGCGGTTCCCGCGACGTCCTTCGCCGGTTCCACCCTCGCCGCCGCCGCGGGCGCGGTCGCCTCGGTTGGTGCGGGAGCCGCCGAATTGCTGGCGCATGGCGTTGCGTTCCTCCTCGCTGAGTTCGCCGTCGCCGTCCTTGTCGAAGCGTTTGAGCATGTCTTCGCGGTTGAAGCCGCCCCGGCCTCCCTGGCCTGGGCCACCGGCTGCGCCTGGAGGCCCGGCGGGCGTGGTGGCAGCTCGGGAAGGGCCATCGGCTGAGGCGAGTGGGGGTGTGCCTGCATCGGTCGGACCGCGTCGTGTGACGGAAGGATCGGCGGGACCATTGCCATTGCCGTTACCGTTGCCCGGATTGGGAGGGCGGGGGATGGCGGGGATGGCTTTGGGTCGGGCGGCGCCGTTGGTTCGGAGTTTGGCTTTCTCGTCGGCAGTGAGGACGGCGCCTTCGAGATCCTTTTCCTGGGTGTCGAAGGGCGGGGCGAGGAGCACGCGGTCTCCCTCCTTCAGCCCGGAGGTGATTTGGATGTACTTGGTGTTGTACATGCCGACCTCGATGGGGCGGGGTTCGGGTTCGCCGCCGGAGGGGACATAGACCACCTGACGTCCGCGGGAGGTGGTGACGGCCTGGATGGGGACGGAGAGGGTGTCGGTGATGTTGGTGATGATGATTTCGGCTTTGGCGGACACGCCGGGTTTCACATCGGGGAGGCTGTCGGTGATATGGATCTCGGTGTTGTAGACCTTCAGATTGGGATTGCCCCAACGCGCCTGGGAATCGGGGAGGAGCGCGACTTTGGCGACGGTGCCGGCGAAGCGCTGATCGGGCATGGAATCGAGGATGACGAAGGCGGGGAGGCCCGGGGTGATCATGTTCACGTAGGACTCGTGGACCTTGACGGTGACCTTCATGCGGGACACGTCGGGGAGTTTGATCAACTCCTGGCGATTGCGGACGGTGGCGCCCTCCTCGATGAGGGACTCGCTGGAGAAGCGGTTTTCGGAGACGTTGTAGACGACGAGTCCGTCCTGGGGCGCGTAGATCTTGGTGGCGTCGAGGTTCTTGCGGTCGCGTTCGAGTTTCTTCTGATTCAGCGTGAGCGTGTTGGACTGGGTGAGCAGATCGGCGACGTACTGGGCGATCCGTCGTTCGCTTTGGGCGATGACGCGTTCGAGTTCCTTTTCTGCCTCCTCGACGGCGGAGGTGAACTGGGCGAGTTGCTTCTTGTGGTCGAACTCCTTGAGCATCCACATCTGGTTGCTGGCAACGATGAGGGAGTTGCGATTGCCGAGCACGGAAAGGCGATCGCCGTCGGCCTTCTGCTGTGTTTCGTAGCCCTTGGCGGCGAGGTTGGTGGTGTTGATGTAGGTGTCGAGATTGACGGAGAGCTGGGCCTCGGCCTGGACGAGTTTGTTGCTGGCCTCGATGAGGTCGACGATGCGCTGGCCTTCCTGAAATTTCTGGAGATCGAGGATGGCGAAGTCGCGTTTAAGGCGGGCGGCGCGCACGTCGCTGTTGGTGGTGCTGCGCTGGATGTCGAGTTGGGCCTCGGCCTGGATGAGGGCGAACTGGGCTTTTTCGAGATTGATCTGCTGTTGGTTGACCTGGTCCTGGGCCTGGGCGGAGTCGAGTTCGATGAGCAGGTTGCTCTTCTTCACGTAGGAACCTTCCGGAACGATGAAGATGACGCGGGCGGTGCCTTCGACCTCATTGCGGATACTGACCTCGCTGACGGCGGCGAGGGTACCGCCCTCGACGATGGACACGGTGAAATCGCCGCGGCGCACCTCATAATAAGCGGTGTTCGAGGTGCTGGTCTTCGGTCGGAACAGCCAGGAAAGGAGCACCAGGACGACGATGGCGGCGAGGCCGAGCAGGACGGGGCGGCGAAGGGGGGATTGGGCCGCGGGGTTGGGCGGTTTCATGGCAGCGGTTCGAGGAAGCGGTCGGGGGGAATGAGTTCGTTGTCGGGCATCTGCAGCGGTCCGGGGCCGCGCATGTCGGGGGTCAGGAGGGGGGCGAGAGGGTCTTGGAGCCAGAACTTGGAGCCTTCGGTGGAGAGAATGCCCAGATCGAGGAGGAGTTGGAGGCGGGCCTGGAGATACGCGGTGATGGTTTGGGTGAGGCCGTTCTTGCTGGTGATGAGCTGGTCCTGGGCTTCGCGGACGTCGCGGACCTGTACCCGGCCGGCGGTGAAGAGCATGTCGTTCATTTCGACGCGGCGTTCGGCGACCTCGTAGGAGGCCTGGGCATTGAGGTAATTCAGGCGGCGCTGTTCCAGGGTGCGGAGGCCCTCCTCAATGCGGTCCTTGAAGCTATCGAGGGTCAGGCCGAGAGAGCGGATCGAGGACTCGAAAGAGATCAGCGAGGCCCGGTAGGTGTTTCGCTCCCGGAGCCGATTGACGGGCAGGTCGAGGGCGATGCCCGCCGTGTACCGGATTTGGTTCAGGTCGAAGTTGGCGTAGTCGTCCGGTTCTTCGGAAGCCAGGGTGGCGCCTCCCGTGAGGAGGAGACCGGGCTTCAGGGCATCGGCGGCGAGTCGAACCTTGCGTTTGGTGTCCTCGAAGCGATCGATGGCATTCAGGATCTCCATGTGCTTATCGACCGCCATGCGGAAACCTGCGACCCGGTCGATGTCGATGGGGATGAGCCCGACTTGAACCAACTCGTGGAGGTCGGAGTCGTCGAGGTGAATCTGCTCGCTGATGGGGAGGCCGAGGCGAAGTTTGAACGACGCGAGACTGTTGAGGTAACCAGCGACGGAGTTGACGTAACCATTGCGCGCGTTGATCTCCGAGGCGCGGGCGTCATCGACGGCGGCGCGGCGTTCGCGATCGACGGCGCGCGCCTCCGTGTACTCGGTGAGGTAGGCGCGTCGGAGGTAGTTGGTGTAGTTGTTGCGGACGTTGTCCTTGGTGGCGAGGAGGGAGAAGTAACTGTTGACGATGTCGGTGGCAAACTGGTGCTGGTAGAGCGTGTAGGAACGGATGGCGTAGACCACGTTGCGTTCGGCCTGGGTGAGGGCTTCGACCTGCGGGCTGTTGCGGCCGAAGCCGCGGAGCAGGGGTTGGCTGAGATTGACGGCAAGGATGTTGATGGCGGAGTCGCGCGAGCCATTTCCACCCGATGACGACCAACCGGTGAAGTAGCGGAGAAGATCGTTCGCGAGGGAGACACTCAATCGGCCGCCGGTGGCGAGCAGTTGGTCGACGCCGATCTGGGAACGAACGCTTCCGATGTCGGAGCCTTCGGGGCTGCCGCTCACTTGTGCTTGGGATTCGGCGAAGAACTGGGGTGAGAACTCGAACTTCGCGCCCGTGAGGCTGAGGGCGGTCAGGTACAGCTGCTCCTTCTGGGTCTGGTATTCGCGGCTGTTATGGACGGCGAGTTCCAGAACGTCATCGAGGTGGAGGACCCGGCTATTGGTGGCCTGTCGGTTTTCCAGGATCTCGGCCGGGGTGACGGATTTCGGATCACGGCCGGCGAACGGGGTGTCGACGGTGAAGGCGTTGGTGTGGCCGAAGATCTTTTGCTCGAAATCCTGGACGATGCGGTAGACCTGCCGGTCCGCGGCGTTCTCGTAATGCTTCTTCGAACAACCGACGCCCAGGAAGAGGATCAAGCCGAAGCTGAGCGTGGATTGGATCCAGGTGCGGAGGGAGCGGAAGTGGAGCAAGGCTGAGCGTGGAGCTTGGAACTGCCTTGCTGGTGGTGATTTACACAAATGATCGACACGCATGGGAGCACGGTGGGCCAGGACATCGCCAAGGAGGGGCTGAACCTCCGGGCGCCAGGATGAGCGGAAGTGCTGCGGGTGGGAAAGGATTGGGTGGTGGGGCACCAAAGCTCACAAAGTTGACGAGTTTCGACGCAGTCTGGATACAGACTATTCAGGATTGAAAACGGTCAACCGGTGGCTTGTTCGTATACTGCCGGCTTTGTTGGTTTCTTGCCCGGGTTGGGTGACAGCGGTGGGTTTTGGGGTGCCTGAGGCTGGGGCATCAGCGGGGCTGATGGTGATCGCTGGAACACCGTTGCAGGGTCGACTGTGGATTGTGGTGGCTGGCTCAAGCGACGGGCAGCCCTTCCCGTTGACGGATCCGCGGAATAGGAGGACAAAGGAGCCGGGTCAGGGAGTTTGAAACAAGGGCCTGATCCGCGGTGGGAGGGGAGAATGATTTCGGTGGATAGCGACGGAAAAGATTTGGGTGCTGTCCCCAAGCCGTGGAGGGGCCCATGGCCGGAACAGCAAGGGGCATGGCCCCGGGGTCTGCAGGCTCCGGGGTCGTCTCTTGGGGGAATCCGGGGGCATGGTTGACGGTGGTGGGGTGCCTCACTAGGTTGGGCCCCATGATTGCAGGAACGGCAGCAGCCACGAACGCGGCACCCGCGCCAGCCGCGTTTCGACGGGGGGACGAGCGATTGATTCGGTTGACGACCTCGGCCGCGGACAAGGTTCGGGGTTTGCTTCACAAGCAGGGACGCCCGGCGGGTGTGCTGCGAGTGGCGGTGGTTGGGGGAGGCTGCTCGGGGCTTCAATACAAAATGGATCTTCAGGACCGGCCCCAAAACCGGGACATTCTGGTGGAATCCGCGGGGGTCCAGGTGGTGGTGGATCCGAAGAGTGCCCTGTATGTGACCGGATCGGAGCTGGACTATCTGGACGCCCTGCAAGGGGGTGGGTTCAAGGTGACCAATCCGAATGCCGCGACGAGCTGTTCGTGCGGTGAAAGCTTCAGTGCGTGACGTCCGGATGACCGACGCTTTCGAGCTTCTGGATGAACCGCGTCGTCCTTGGCTGAGCGCCGAAGCGCTTCGGGGACGGTTCATGGAGCGGTCCACGGCGGAGCATCCCGACCGCTTCCACGGTTCGGAAGAGGCCGTTCGCTTGGAAGCGGTTCGGCGCTACGCGGCCTTGAACGAGGCGCACCAGATTCTCAAGGAGCCGAGGACGCGGCTGCTGCACCTGATCGAATTGGAATCCGGGTCGAAGCCCCGGGACATCCAGAAGATTCCTCCGGGCACGATGGATCTGTTTGTGGAAGTGGGTCAGCTGTGCCGGGACGTGGATGCCTTTCTCGCGCAGCGAAGCCAGGTGGTGTCGCCGATGCTGAAGGTTCGGCTTTTCACGGAGGGCATGGGTTGGGTGGAAAAGCTCAAGGCGTTGCAGGGCAAGGTTTCGGCTCGGGAAGCCGAATTGGACCAGGAACTTCGGACCTTGAACGACACCTGGGCTTCGGCGCCTTCTCCCGGGTCGCCTGAGCGGTTGTCGGCACTTCCGCTGGGGCGCTTGGAGGAAATCTACCGGGTCATGAGCTATGCCAGCCGGTGGACGAGTCAGGTTCAGGAGCGGCTGGTCCAACTGGCCTCCAACTAATCGGCGTCAGAAGGTTGTCTGGAATCGCTTTCGCTGGCTTGCCTCGGGGTAGCGACCCAGTAGTTTGCGCCCTCTTCGGTCGTCACATCCGGCGTCCGGTCTCTTTTTCATTCCAAGCCTCAACCGTGAAACCAATTTCAGCCTTCGATCCTGTGCCTTCCTTGGATTTGTTCGTGCGCCGTCACGTGGGGCCGCGGCCCGCCGAGATCGTCGACATGGCGAAAGCCTGCGGATTCGAGAGCCTGGATGCCTTGGTGGATGCCGCGGTGCCCGCGGGAATCCGGTCGGATCGCCCCATGAACCTGCCGGCGGCGCTTTCGGAAACGGGGGCTCTTGCGCGGCTCAAGGGAGTGGCGAGTCGCAACCGGGTGTTTCGGTCGTTCATCGGGATGGGGTACTACGACACCATCGTGCCACCGGTGATTCAGCGGAACATTCTGGAGAACCCGGGTTGGTATACCCAGTACACCCCCTACCAATCGGAAATCTCCCAGGGCCGCTTGGAAGGGCTGCTGAACTTCCAGACGCTGGTGACGGACCTGACCGGATTGGAGGTCGCGAACGCCTCGTTGTTGGACGAAGCCACGGCCTGTGCGGAGGCGATGATGATGTGCCATCGGGTGAAGGCTGGAGAACCCGGTGCAGCCGCTCGGGACACGTTCTTTGTGGCTGAGGATTGTCATCCGCAAAACGTCGACCTCGTGCGCACGCGGGCGGAAGCACTGGGATTGAAAGTGGAGGTTGGACCGGTCTCGGAATGCGCCTTTGGGCCCACGATGTTCGGAGCCCTGGTTTCCTACCCCGCGACGGACGGAACGGTCAGGGACCTTGGCGGGTTTGTGGAATCGGCTCATGCGGCCGGGGTGTTGGTGGTGGTTGCCACCGACCTGCTGGCGCTGACCTTGCTCCCATCGCCCGGCGAAATCGGCGCGGATGTGGCGGTGGGCAGTGCGCAGCGGTTGGGAGTGCCTTTGGGTTTCGGAGGCCCGCATGCCGCGTTTATGGCGACCCGGGACTCCATGAAGCGCGGCTTGCCGGGGCGCCTGGTCGGGGTTTCGAAGGATGCCAGGGGCCGGCCGGCGATGCGGTTGTCGCTCGGAACGCGGGAGCAACACATCCGTCGGGAGAAGGCGACTTCCAACATCTGCACCGCGCAGGCGCTGTTGGCCAACATGTCGATGGCGTACGCCTGTTACCACGGTCCGGAAGGACTCGCGGCCATGGCGAGCCGGGTTCATGGACTCACAGCGAAACTGGCGGCTGGACTGGAACGTCTGGGTCGGAAGGTGGCGACGACGGTCTTCTTCGACACCTTGACCGTGGAAGTGCCTGATGCCGCGGTGGTTCATCAAGCGGCCCGGGCGCATGGCATCAACCTCCGCCGGGTGGATGCGACGCGGGTGGGGATTTCGCTGGATGAAGCAACCACGGAAGCGGATGTGGATCTGTTGCTGAGGGTGGTGAACGGGGACAAGGACCCGGGCTTTTTGGCGGCGACGCTCACCCCGAAGGAGGTGGCATTGCCCCGACGCACGACGCCTTATTTGAGGCACGCTGTGTTTCACCGGTATCGCAGTGAGACCGAGTTGCAGCGGTACCTGCGGCGGTTGGAGTCCCGGGACCTGTCCTTGTGCCACAGCATGATTCCCCTGGGATCCTGCACCATGAAGCTGAACGCGGCGGCGGAGATGTTTCCGGTGAGTTGGCCGGAGTTTGCCCGGATTCACCCGTTTGCGCCCCTGGATCAGGTGGCGGGGTATCAGCAGCTCTTTCAGGATCTGGAACTCTGGCTGAGCGAGATCACGGGGTTTGCGGGTGTTTCGCTGCAACCCAACGCCGGTTCCCAGGGCGAATACGCCGGGCTCCTGGTGATTCGGGCGTGGCACTTGAGTCGGGAGCAGGGGAATCGGACGGTGTGCCTGATCCCGACCAGCGCCCATGGAACCAACCCGGCGAGCGCCGTCATGGCGGGCATGCGTGTGGTGGCGGTGGCCTGCGACCGGGACGGAAACATTGATGTGGCGGATCTGAAGGCGAAGGTGGCCGAGCACGCGGCGAGTCTGGCTTGCTTGATGGTGACCTATCCCAGCACCCACGGGGTGTTCGAGGCATCGATCCGCGAGATTTGTGCCACGGTTCATGAAGCCGGTGGCCAGGTGTACATGGACGGCGCCAACATGAACGCGCAGGTGGGCCTGACGAGCCCGGCGGCGATCGGGGCGGACGTCTGCCACTTGAACCTGCATAAGACCTTCTGCATTCCGCACGGAGGCGGTGGTCCTGGAGTGGGGCCGATCTGCGTAGCGGAACACCTGGTGCCCTTCCTGCCGGGACATCCGGTGGTGAACCTGGGCGGTGAATCGCCGATTGGCGCGGTGAGTGCGGCGCCCTGGGGCAGTGCCAGCATTCTGCCGATTCCGTGGATGTACATCGCGATGATGGGAGCGGACGGGCTGACCGAGGCGACCAAGGTGGCGATTTTAAATGCCAACTACGTGGCGAAGCGTTTGGAGGCCCATTTCCCTACCTTGTACCGCGGCGCACAGGGCGTGGTGGCCCACGAGTGCATCCTGGATCTCCGCCACTTCAAGCTGGTGACTGCCGAGGATGTCGCCAAGCGCCTGATGGATTACGGGTTCCACGCCCCGACGCTCAGTTGGCCGGTGGCAGGCACGCTGATGGTGGAACCCACTGAATCCGAGCCGAAGGCGGAGCTGGACCG
>CAUJJW010000341.1 GCA_963205105.1 Verrucomicrobiota bacterium
TGCCGGCAAGGCTGCCTCAAGCCGCTTGAGATCCTGGACCAGCAACGGGCAGGCGAATTCACAGGTGCTGAAGAACATGGTGAGGACCACCAGTCGCCCACGGAAATGCCCAAGTGCGAGGTTCCTTCCCAGGTCGGACGTCCAGCGGTTTTCGAGAAGGTAGAGGGAGGACTCGGAGGGCGTAGCACTCGGCAGTTCCTTTCGGCAACAAGCCGGGAGAGGACTCGCCGTGATCCCTTCGACCGTGTTCGGTTCAACGGTCTGGCAACCAACAGCCAGCGAAAGCAGCGCGACCAAACCAAGTGCGTGCAACCGCCGCGACCCGAGTGGCGAGCGCGTCCGGGTGGGAGGAAGGCGGCGTGGCTTGGGCGGAGAGGAAGGCATCATGGGTTCTTGGCGCAGCGGAAGCCGAGGTTGTGGACGGTGTATGCCGCCTGGAGGCTGCTTCGAAATCCGTAACGCATGAAGGCGGCATAGTCGTTGCGGTCACGTGCGGTCAGCGAACCTCCGGCGCAGAAGAGCGATCGGTCGACCCCCGAGTCGCTGCGGGCGTCGCCGTTGACGAAGAGCGAGTTGAAGTCCGACGTCCATTCCCAGATCAGGCCGTGGAGATCATGGATTCCGAGCAGGTTGGGCCTGTCGCTGCCCACGGCTGGCAACGGACCGATGCGGAACCCCCCGTACCACTGGCCCAGCGCCGCCTGGAACCCCGGGTCGTTGGCCGCGATTTCATTGGTTAGCCCGATGCTGGCGGCCCTCTCCCACTCCAGGGTGGAGGGCAACCGCAGACCCTTCCACGACGCATAGGCGCGTGCCGCAAACCAGGATACCTGCGTGACCGGTTGGCGCAGATCCCCGTTTCCGGCAGCACTCGGCGTCAGGTCGTCGCTCCAACCGGCGAGATAGCCTTGATCGGCGAAGAGGCGACGCACCTGGGAACGGCGCCATGGGGAATTCTCCCGGACGAACCCGAGGTATTCCCCGGTGGTCACGGGAAGCCGATCCAGCCAGAAGGCCGGCACGGGAACTCGATCGAGGCCCCGCTCCTCGCGAAGGAAGGGCGCCAGGCTGCCAGCGGGCACGAGCACCATTCCGGCCAACGACGGTGCAGGCGACGCCGGTTCGCCGGCGAGACCGGTGAACATCATCGCCCATCCGAGGAAGGAGACTTGGGCGAAGGTGCGCATGCGATGAGGTCGATGAATCAAGTGCGAGGAGCTCACTCGAACTCGCTGGGGGCCGCGGTGGTCGCCGGTCCCGCCTCGCTGCGGATCGTTCGAACCAAGTCGGGCGACACGACGTCCCCGGTGTTTCCCCAACTATTGCGGACGTAGGTGACGACGTTGGCGATCTCGTCGTCTCCCAGGTAGTTCAGCGGGATCATGATGCCGTTGTACTTCTTCCCGAGCACCGTGATTTCGCCACTCAACCCCTGAAGCACCGTGCGAACCGCCCGTTCCTTGTCAGCCGCCAGATAGTCGGAACCGGCCAGAGGTGGAATCTGTCCCACCACGCCCTGCCCCTCCGGTTGATGGCACACGAAACAGGTCTGCATGTAGACCTGCTTGCCCTTCTCGATCTGGATCTCACGAGTCAGGGTGGTGATTTTCGGGTCGGCAAGGATCGCAGCCTGAACCTGCGCCTGAAGACTGGCCACCCGCTTGCCTGCGTCGGAGCCGGCCTCCGCCTGCTGTCCAAGGTAGACGGCATCCACTTCCTTGCCCGAGTACACGAGCAGGTCCGCCGGTCCCTCGACCTTGAGCATGCCCAGGGCTCCTTTGTTGAACGCACGAAAAAGGGAATGATCGACGAGGATGAACGTGCCCGGGACCTCGACCTTGAAATCCACGATGGTGGATCCTCCGGCCGGCACGAGGGTGGTCTGCACGTGCTTCTGCGATGGGATCATTCCGCCCTCCTGATACACGGAATCGAAGATCTCCCCGATGACGTGAAACGACGAGATGAGGTTGGGACCACCGTTCCCGAGGAAGATGCGCACGGTTTCGCCCACCTTGGCCTTCAAAGCCTTGTCTCCGACGAGCGAACCGACGGATCCGTTGAACACCACATAGGTAGGCCGCTCATCGACGGCTTTCGATTGGTCGAAGGACTGCAGACCCTCCTCGCCATTTCTGCCGTTCGTGTAGATATCGCCTTGCATGACATAGAACTCGCGATCGACCGGCGGCAGTCCCTCCTTGGGTTGAACCAGAATGAGTCCGTACATGCCGTTCGCGACGTGCATGCCCACGGGTGCCGTCGCGCAATGGTAGACGAAGAGTCCCGGATTCAGGGCTTTGAAGGAGAACTGAGATGCATGTCCGGGCGCGGTGAACGAACTTGAGGCGCCTCCGCCCGGTCCGGTCACGGCGTGGAGATCAATGTTGTGCGGCATCCGGCTCGTGGGGTGGTTCATCAGGTGGAACTCGACCAGATCCCCTTCCCGCACCCGGATGAACTTGCCAGGGACATCTCCGCCGAACGTCCAGAACTGGTAGTCCACCCCATCGGCCAGCCGTTTCACCACCTCTCGGACCTCAAGCTCGACCACCACCTTCGTGGCGTGGCTCCGACGGATGGGTGGAGGCACATCCGGTGCGCTGGTGAGGATGGCCTTCTCCTCCCCGACAAGGGTTGGATCGGCGGGAGCCTTGGAGGCTGCGGCGCCTCGCGTGGACAAGACACCCAGGCTGAGGCCGAGCGCGGCGATGACGCCGAGGCGAACGAAGAGGGGAGTCGAATGACGTGTCATGGGAGGGGCGACTGATCATGTCCGCGAGCGACCGGCCTGGTTTGGCACGTCGTCCTCGTGGACTGGACTCACTGTGCCGCAATGCCCAGGGGCCAGCCTTGACCCAAGTCATCCGCTTCCAGGCACGAACGAGTTCGACACAGGCCGCACAGCGAAATGCCGGCGTCATCCGTCTTTCATCACACCCAAGACGCCGAGCCCGCGAGTACCACCGCCTTCGGTCACAAAACTGAAATTGCTGCCTGCCTTCGCAAAGCCCTTCGGCTTCGATCCGGTGAAACCGAAATCGAACTCATGCACCGCGTGTAATCGTGGGCGTGTCGAAGCCGGCCCCCAACTCCAGGAGCAGATGTCAGCACGGTCCCACGGTACCGACATCTCGATTCCGGGCCCCGCGGAGAACCAAAATCGGGGAGCCCGAAACCTCCTGGCAATGAGGTTGTAAATAGGTGTTCACCGAAGGAACACACGTCTGCCGCGCGCGACCATAACGAATCGCTAAAGGTGCTCATCCTGACAGCGCGTATTGGGAATGGCCACAAAGTGGCCGCGCGGAATCTCCGCACCGCGCTGGATGATTTGCACCGGACGCCCGCCAAGTGGAGGCACAGGATCTCCTCGATCAGGTCTGCGGACGGCTGAACCATTAGGCTCGCTCCGCGTATCTGGAGCTGGTCCGACGTTTCCTCTGTGAATCGCAAGGTTTCGAGCACCGGCTCCTCTTGCGCTGCCTGTCTCCGTTGATGCGCGTGACGGTTATCATCTGGCTGGCCGCCCGGCAAAATCGTTCGCTAGTGAACTCGACCTGTTGTCCCGCCTAGGCTTCGCAACGAATACATCTTCACTCCCATCAGAATCGGGATGGGGTTGGCTATGCATGGTGATTATCCAGGTACCAAGCTCATCGGTGGAGAACTGCTCGGAGACGTCTGTCCGAGCAGGAAACGGATCACATCGGCTGCGGTGTAGGAATCTCGTTCCGGCGGGAGGAATTGCGCGATTCGGCCAAGGTGGTTGCCTGCCGTCACCAGCGCTGGTTCCGGTCCATATCCGGGTCGTACTTGAGCGAAGCCGGCAGTGGCAAACAGTCCGTTGCAAACGCACTTGCGACCCTCCGCTTCTTCCAGGCGTCCGCCTTTATGGAGATACTCCTCGACCGGCTCCCCGGGGCAGCGATAGCCGACAGTGCCGTCCGCCTTGCGGTATGGCCGCCGGAGACCACCGATGTCGCAGATGCGCTCGCGTGCCGCAACGATCGCCGGATCGGAAAGAGTACCCTCCAAGGCCGCCACCTTGAATGGAAAGCCAGTAGGCGAAGCAAGCGGATCGGTGAAGATCTCCGCCTGGCCCGCGCGGGAAAGTTTGATGGCGTGCTGCTTGATCTCCGGGTGGAGACCGGATTCTTCGCAGAATGCGAAAGCGGTTCCGACCTGAATGCCGGCGGCACCAAGGTGCAGAGCCTCTTCGAGCTTTTCCGGCTGCCCGTAGGAACCGGCCAGCCAAAACGGCCGCTCCAGCGCGCGGATCTTCTCCAGTTCCGGGACATCGCGCGGACCATATACCGGCTCGCCCTTGTGGCTGAGTTGCAGCGGACCGCGGGGCGGCGCATTGTGGCCTCCGGCGCTGTCGCCCTCGACGATGAACCCGTCGACACGACCGTTGGACTTGCGCGCCAGCGTGATGGCCAGCGTCGCCGACGATATGATCGCGAAGAACTTTGGACGCTGGAGCGTCGGCGCGACGCCGCCGCAGAACGCCTGGGGATCGAAGGTGGACAGGAATTCTTCGCCAGGAAGAGCTCCTTCAACGACAATTGCCAGCTCAGCAGGTTCCCCTAAAGCCAGCCGATCCAACGCGCCGGGAATTGCGCGCGGAATTCCCGCCCCCATGAGCACGCAGTCCACCCCCGCGAGCAGGGCACCGAAAAGCGCCGGCAATGTTGAAAGTTGGACCTTTTCAAGGAGATTGATGCCAACAAGACCCCCGTGTCCTTCCCTGGCGAGAAACACCTCGACGAACGCACCCAGGACAACGGGCTCCACGAAGCGCGGACCGGGCTTCACCGAGGCAAGCGGGACCAGTCGAAAGGGTGAATTCTCGGGCTTGCCGCCTTCGATGAAATAATCCGCGAGCACGCGCTCGACCACGGCGGGGAGCGGGAAATGAGCTAACGCCCGACGAACAGCACCACCGGGATCACCTAGTTGTAGCCGCCGCGCGAGAATGGTCTCGATACCTGTTCCGGACACGACGCCCAATTGCCCGAGACGCGATACGGCCCGTGCGAGCTTCCAGCTGGAAATCGCGACGCCCATACCGCCTTGGATAATCTTTGGAAATGACATCACGGTTGTTCGATGATGCGATTTCCGAAGGCGACTTCAATTCGCCTAGGTAAATTGTGGTTCGTCATATTTCACTTTTTCGGGCTGCGATCGTCCGCATGCGCTCGATTGGGAGCCGCGCGCATTCCAAACTCTCCCCCGACGATTCGATGCGGGGAGATAAGCGTTTCATGCAAACGCGCATTCCCTCCAGTGTATTCAGCCTCATAAACTTCCATTCTGGCAAGCTGTCCTGAAGGAGTTCGACTCGCGCGTGACAGTTGCCCAGCCAGCGCATCATGGGAAGGCCCGTCTGTTCGATGACCCAGGCTCCAAGATTTTCGTCGGGCACAATCAACAGTTCTTGGTCGACGGAGTTGACACGACAATCTTCACCGCATTGCCGCTGGTGCAACTCACGAAGTGCGGCGGCCATTTCAGTCGAAGAGTCGGGCCATGCTGCCACTGGGGTCCGCCGCGCCCAACCACCAGTGGAATCATCACGGATGAGATCTCGCCCGGTACTTGGGCGCAGGTTCTGCTGCGACCAGTTGGGGTCCACCGGACCTTCAGCAACAGTTGACGATACAACCCGCAAGCCATACAACCCCACCGGTAAGCCAATTTGCCGTGTGAAAACGCCCACACGGGCTCCGCAACCCCTCCTAAGAGAAAGTCTACCTCATGCCCCGATTCATTAGTCTGCTGCGCTTCACGGAACAGGGAGCCCAAAACATGAAAAGCTCCACCTCGCGGGCCCACGAATTCGACGCCCTCGCCGCGAAAGCCGGTGTCAAGGTGGAAGGGCAGTATTGGACCATGGGTAAATATGACGGCGTCCTGATCCTGAGCGCCGACGATCAGCAGAAAGTGCTGAGCATGCTTGCGGCGCTCGCCGCGTTGGGGAACGTGCGCACCGAGACGATGCAGGCGTTTGTGGACAAGGAATTTGAGTTGATCGTCGCCAAATGAGGGCGTGGCCATTCCGCACGAGCAACCCGTGACTCCCGAGCTCGTCAGGTTGCTCGTGCATCTCATGGCGCGTCTGGAGGCCGGAGGCATCGCCTGAGGGGGCCCGTCAGTAGCATGATCAATTCCTGGGCCGCGGCGCTTCCAGCATGAACTTGGTGCCCTTGCAGCCGGCTAGATAATGCCGTTTCGAGTTTTCATAATTATCCAGCAAGTGCGTCGCGTAAGGGCAGCGATATGGCACTCGGACAACGCGCATCACAGCGACAGGAGGAAATCTTCGTCGCCACCCGCTCCATCGCCCAAGGCCCCGGGCATCCTTTCTACTCCAACCTTGATGAGGTTCTCGCAGCCGCCGGCTTTGACGCCTTCGTCGAGGAACAGTGTGCACCATTCTACAAGGATGGCGGCCGGCCAGGGATCCCTCCGGGCATTATCTTCCGCATGGTCTTTGTCGGCTGTTTCGAGGGCATCGATGGTCAGCGCGGCATAGCCTGGAGATACGCCGACAACCTCGCCCTGCGAACCTTCTCGAATACAGCGTGACAGAGACAACCCCGGTCCACGTCTCTCTGACCATCATTCGCAAACGTCGGTCCGCGGTGAGCTTCACCGAGGTCTTCCGGTTAGTTCTCGGCGTCCTCCACGAGCACCGCCTGTTGCGGGGCAAGATGATCGGCATCGATGCATCGACGCTCGAGGCCAACGCCGCGATGAAGACCATCGTGCGCAAGGACATCGGCGATGACTGGAACGAGTATCTGCGAAAGCGACGATTGAGTCGCTGGCGCAGCGAGCGGTGTGAACGGACCTTTGCGCATGTGTGCGAGACCGGAGCAGCCCCTCGTCGGTCACAGGTCGGACTCATTCGGATCGCCCAGATCTGGAAGGACGACCGTAGAAGCCAGTGGTCTTGTCCGACGCTTTCAGCATAGCGCCTGTAGCTTGATGTAAATCCTGCTGAAGAATTCAGCGCGCCGGAAGGCTCACGACGGATGGCATCGCTCTCTAGCGGAATGGGCAGTGCTCCGCCACGGCACTCATCGGCATTTTCCACAAGGCTCAGCCAACCATCGCATGACTCACACCAAATGTTCCCCGTGGAACAAGTGTCACGTGCCACATTTGCGACGTGGATGACAGGTCGGACTGAGTTGGAGCGCATCCCGCCAACGTCCTTTTCGGGTTTCCTTCTCGTTGCGTCGACCGATGCAACGCCAAGTCACTCGCCTCTACAATAAGTCCGTTGGTTCACCCAACCACTGTCCCAGGCTCTTCTCGGCCGCCGGGCAAGCTTTCAACCCTCCTGACGCCCCCTTGCGAGGCTCAAGTGTACCCACCGTGGGTACACCCTTGGTACAGGGTGACGTTCTCGCAAAGACTTTATATCCAATATATTACAAAGTCTGTACCCAATGTACCCAGCGTACCCACCGAAATGCATGTGTCTATGTAACTGAGAGGGTCTCGGTCGTCTCGATGGCGGTCGGGTCCCCATAACCGAGTGCCTCACACATGATGGCACGTTTTCCATGGTACAGTGGGTACACTCACGAATTCCCCCCATACCCCCTTCTCTCTCTCTTCTTCTTCTTCTTCTTAAAATAAAGAGAGGGAGGGAGATACAGAGAGGGGTATGGGGAGATGAGACCCCGGAGAGGGTGTACCCAAGGCCTGTACCCACGTGTACCCAGAGTGGGTACACTTCTTCCCCCCAACCACTTCCCCAAACCGCCTCCGCCCCGTCCCATCGTCCCGCGCTCTCCCGGGAAGGCTGATTCTCCACCGCGGAGCCCGGGTCACCCGGGCCCATCAGCGCGCCAAAGGCCGCGCCACCGCCTTGGGAGCCGGGCTCCTGATCGTTTGTCGGGTTCTGCGCCTCCAAGCCCGGGCCCCCGGTTCCAGGCGCCCCAGCGTCGCTCCAGGACTGATCCTCTGCCCGACGGCGCCGCCCGCGCGCGCAGTCGCAGGACCACACCCGTCTCCACTGTTTTGGGGCCCCATTTCCGAAACCTCCCCCCCCATTAGGGGCCGATGGGCCCCGCTTCCCCGGGCAGGCTTTGCAGGTCCAGGGATGCCTCGGGAAACCGTTGCCAACGCGGGCTTTGTGCGGGCGAAGGCATGCCCGGCACCTTGGGAAAACGCGCGGCCGGCAAGGTCGGAGCAAGGCAACGCGCACACCGACACTGCGGGCCGGTCCGGGAAACCGTCGGCGCTAGTGCCTCCGGGAACCGGAACCGCAACGAAAGGAACGCAGTGAACGGAACAACGACGACACGCCGGCAAATTGGCCCGGCAGGTGATGCGGGAGGGTTCTCCCTTCAGTGGTGGCGGGTTGGGGCGAGGGTTTCGGAACGGAGGGCCGGACCGGAACCACGGCGCGAGCGGGGCTTGAATGTGGGGGCGGATGCTCCCCTCTGCCCGGTGGGTTCGGCGTCCTTGGCCAGCGAGGCGCGGCGGGCGGTGGTGATGGTGGGCGCGCGCGGCGATGGCGAAGGGTCGGCACGGCGGCCAGTCCGGGCGCGAGCGGCGAAGGCTACGGGTGCGCGTCCCCTGCTCCGTGCTGTGATCGGCGAGGACGGCGATGCGGTCTTGGTTCCGTGCACGGGCGAAAGTCGAGGGGTGCGCGACGCGGAGGGCGGGGACGGGTTGCTTGTGGCCTGGGGCGAGTTCGATGCCCCGGTGTATGAGTCGGCGCGCGACGCGGCGGCCGGTCCGCGGGAGGTCGGGCTAGACTGGGTGGAAGGCATGCTCCATGCCCTGGGCGTCCATCCTGCCCAGCCATTGCCCAGCCTGACCGGGTCGGGCCCGGTGGCGCGAGCGGTGCGCGACACGGCGGGCTTGCGCTCCGGCAAGCGGGTTGTGCGCACCCTGCCCAGCGAGACGAGTGTCAGGGACGCACGCGACGCGGCGGCGGCGGCCGTGGCGGTGTGGTGCTGCGACTACGTCACGGCGAGACAGGCGAGCGAGGCGGCCGGGACTGCCTTGGATGAGGCCAAGCTTACCCGGCCGGAGTCCGCGGCCGATTCCCTCCGCTTCTGGGTGTGGTTGCTCGCCTACCGGGCGGCACGGCGCGAGCTGCGAGCCTTCCGGGCGGCCGGACTGGCGACACGCGACAAGGCGCCGGGCGAGCGGGCCCCGGTGGTTCTGTCCGGGGATGAAGGCGAGGCGGCGCTGGCCACGGTGCGAGCGTCGGCGGATGAAGTGAGGGAGGCGCGGACCAAACGCCAGCGGGCGCTCGCCTTCCGGGCCGTGGCGGGTGCGGTGGCGGGGTTGGGTTCCGATGCGACCACGGCGACGGCACGCGCGCGGGTCCGGTCCGGGGTGCGGGTGATCCTTCGCGTTCTCGCCCGGGTCATGGTGGGCGAGGCGACGCTGGCGGCGGCGTGCGAGGCGGAGGGGACAACCTTGGATCTGATCGCGCAACGCGCGGCCGGGCTTGGGTTCTGGCGTGCGCTGGACGACTGGCAACGGGGCCAGCGTCTGGCGGAATCTCGCCCGCTCGGTTGGCTGGGTGGCGCGGCGCGACGACTACGCGAGGCGCGCGCGCGGGTGCCGTCCAGCCTTCCCGATGCGGCGGAGGGTGGGTTTAGCCTTCCTCGCCCGGATGCGCGCCCCTCCGGGCGATTGGCGCGCGGCGCGGGGGTGTGGGTGCGTCCGCTTGCCTGGGTCCCTGGGTCCATCGCCAACCCGGACGCGACGCAAGGGGCGCGAGCCAAGGCACGCCGGCGCGCGCGTGGCATGGTGGCGCTTGCTGACTTGGTCCGGGCACGGTCGGAGGTCTGGGAATATTCGCGCCAAGCCGCGCAGGACTTGGCGGAACGGCGCGCGGCATGGCTGGCGGTGTCGCGTGGTTGGCGCGCGCCGGGCCGGACGTCCGGCAAGCGCAAGCCAAGGGCCAAGATCTAGACTCGCCTCTCGGCCCTGCTCGCCCCGCGCAGTCCATCCCGCGCGGGGCTTTTTCTTGCTCCGTTGGTTCCAGCCTTCGCCCCCCTTTGTTCGCGCGCGCCGTGGCATCGATTCATGAGGGGCGAAGGTTTCCCCCTCCGCCATAGCTGGCGCTGGCGTTGCCGTTTCTCCGCGCGATGGCGCGGGGGTGCGGTGGCGCAAATTAGCGCGCGCCGTGGCATCTAGAAATGAGGGGGCCAAGCGAAAGCTTGCCTATCCTCGGCGCCGTCAGCGGCGCCATTCCCAACCCGCGGATTCCGTCGGCGGCCGATCCTTTCGGCTCCGCGCGGAGTCGTCGCGCGGGCGAGGATTCGAAGGGCGCCGCTTGAAAGGGCGCCAACAGATTTCCCGGGCAACCGGGAGCCGATTGCCCTGGCCATAGGGGGCACCGCCTTTCGGCGAGCGTCGGTGACACTGCGATCTCTCCCCGCGTGGGGTTCGAGGCCACCGCAGAAACCGATCTCACTGAAACGCCCGACCAAGCGACAGAGGTCA
>CAUJJW010000342.1 GCA_963205105.1 Verrucomicrobiota bacterium
CTGACCTGGGCCGTTGGCCCAGGCTGGGATAGGACGGGCCGTTGGCCCTGGTACCCGGCTGGCTCACGCCTCACGGAGGAATCCTTCCATTCTGTCCAGACGCGGATCTCCATGTGCCGCGCATCCGTCGAAGCGGGCGTCCCTCCCCCCGGAATCCGTCCTGGTTCATGGTCTGTGAGCATGGCGTCTGCGCCAACGCCGCTCTCCATGAACCGGTCGTCTGTAGCGGCGGGCGTCCCGCCTGCCGTAGAAGGGGGCGTCTCGCCCCCTGGAATCCCCGGTTCATGGCCCGTGAGCAGGTCATTCTTGAACAGGGGGCTTCCCATGAACCGTCGGTTTCCAGCCCGGAGGGGCGGGCAGAACATCCTGCGTTTCCCCAAATACCAACCCCAACGCGGTTGATTCTGATCGCCCCTCCGGGCTCGAAATCCCATGCAACACCTCACCCATGTCTCACGCCATGGGCTTCCGTTCTTTCGGCCCTCCGGGCCTCCGCAGCGGCGGGCGTCTCGCCCCGAGGAATGTCGGGTTCAAGGCCGTGGACGGGCGGCCTTCAGCTCCTCCCGGAGCCGAACCCATTTCAACCGCCGGACCATCTCGGCACGCAACTCGGGACGCTGAGTCGGATCGTCGATCATCGTCTCCAGTAAACGGCGGATTCCCTCCGGGGGATCTTCAACCACGGCCAGCGCCTGCAGAACAAAGCCGGGGTGAATTCGATCGTCCTTGGACTCCGCCGCGCTAAGCAACTCGGCCCGGGCCGTCGCATTCGTGGGCTGCACACGAAGCAGTTGAAACGCCAACCGCGTCCGCAGGAGGCGATTCGTCCTTCCTACCGAATCCATCTGCTCCCGCACGTATCGATCCGCGGCGGCAGGATCGTTGCGATTCAGCGCGTCCATGATCTCCCTAGCCCGCATGCGTCCCTCGTCCGCTTGCGACCTCCCCATCTCCAACAGCAACGGGGTGAACTGAGTATCCCCCACCGGAATCGAACGAAGCGCTTGAATCAGGTCAATGGGATGATTGCGGAAGGGAACCTTGGTTTCCTGTCCTCGCGCGACGGACTCCAGAAAGGCCCACGCCTCCGGATGCTTCGGCCGGAGACGACACAGCGTGATCGCCAGTTTCAATCGCCCCCACTTGTCCTTCGCCACGTTCCATTCGTTCTCCAAAGCCGGCAACGCCGATGCCGCCGCCGGGCCGCAAGCGCTCAGCAGCGGGTTGATTTCGGAATAGCGGGCGGGACTCGCCTTGATGCGCAGGATTTCGTCGATCGCATTGGTAGCCGCCGAGCCCAACTCGACGAGCGCCTTCAAGGCCGCCAAAACCTCGATCGAGTTCGTCGATCCCGCGTATCGCCGCAGTTCGAGCGCCGCCTCCCCCGGATCGCGACGGACGCACCCCAGAGCCCGTATCGCCGCCGCGTTCACGGCGGAGTCCGTCGACTTCAACAAGGGTTCCGCCGCCGGCAGAAGATCAGCCAACCGGAGGTCGAGTTGAGCCAGCACACCGAGTGCCGCGTCCCGACGCATTGTCCGCTCCACCCGCGGCAGCTTGAGTGCTTGGGGCAACTCGTTGTTCACCCCGTCCAAGAACTCCCCCAGCGCCGATTCCTGCGTCGATCCCATCAACTCACCGATCAGGAACGGGAGTGCGTTAGTTCCTTGGCTGCGAAACACGTCCACCGCCATGCCGACCACCGGTCCCTGATAGGACTGCACCGCACTCCATCCCATCGGGTCTCGGGTGATGTCCCGAAACCAGGCCGAAAGCCGTCGACCCGCAACTCTCGGATCGTCCCTGGAACTTCCACGCGCCCAAAGCATGAGCGCGAGGGCCAAGACCAAGCCCACAACGACCAGGATGTGTCGGCGGTGTAGCAAAGTGGCTTTTCGCTACTCCCGGCCTTCAAAACGGTCAACCATCCAACTCGATCCGAAGACTGTCCATGAACCCTCGCTCCGTGGCGGAGGGCGTCCCGCCTGGCGGGGCTTCCCCATCCCGAAGGGATGACAGACCGTAGCCGGAGGTGGAGCCTCGCGACACCTCCGGATCCGGCGCCGCGCGGTTCGCACCCCGACGGGGTGCCAGAGCGGCCGGATCGCCAACCCACCCGAACCTCTATGACCCCTTCGGGGTCAGGCCTGATTTTTCCCTGGCCCCGGAGGTCTTCGACCTCCGGCTACGCTCTGGCATCCCTTCGGGATGAGGCCGGCTCGCTCGAATCCTCGCTCTCCGGTTCATGGTCCCAACGCGGGTCCCAATCTCGAAAGACACTCCTTCCCCTGGCCCACCGATTCGCCTCCCGCCGCCCCCTCTCCCACCGCGTTCAATCCCCTTGCCCCCGCAATCCCCGTTGCCGTTGGCTTGGCGGGTGCCGAAAACCAGGACGCCCGCTTTCCATTCCGTCCAGAATCTCCGCGTCGCGGAAACCACCTCCGACCAAATCAGCCTCCGGTCCAAGTCCTTCTCGGTCCGCATCCGCGCCCTCGCCGACGATCTCTTCCACCTGCGCGTCCTCCGCACCCCGATGCCGCCCGAACCTTCCTGGGCCGTCATCAAGACGGATTGGCCCAGCACGTCGTCCCGCCTCGAACGACGTGGCTCGACGATCGCCCTGCAAACCGATGCCGCCCGGTTCCGTCTTCATCTCAAGACCGGCGCCTGGTCGATCACCGATCGCCACGGTCTCGAGGTGTTCTCCGCGCCAGCCGGCGCCACCGGCTTCGTCGGTACCCAAGCCCGATTGTCCCTGACCCTCTCCGAACGCGAAGCGCTCTTCGGCCTCGGCGAAACGACCGGAACGTTCAACAAACGGGGCCTGATCCGCGAGTTCTGGAACATCGACGTGCTCGGCCACGCCCCCGCTATCCATCCCAGTCTCCGCAACCTCTACGTCTCCATCCCCTTCGCCCTCTCGCTGCGCGATGGCCGGGTGGCCGGCCTATTCTGGGATAATCCAGCCCGGCAAACGTGGGACCTTGGCCAAACCACACCCGATACCTGGACCCTGACCTCGGCCTCCGGTCCGGTGGATCTCTACCTCTTCACCGGCCCCAAGATCGCCACGGTGCTCGAACGCTACACCGAACTCACCGGCCGCATGCCCCTGCCCCCACGCTGGGCCCTCGGCTACCAGCAGTCCCGCTACAGCTACGAAACCCGTGAGCGCCTGGAGGAGGTCGCCAACGAATTCCGCCGACGCCAACTCCCCTGCGATGTCTTGCACTGTGACATTCACCACATGGACGGCCACCGGGTGTTCACGTTTGGCGCCGATTTCCACAAACCCGCCTCGATGATTGCCGGCCTCGCCAAGCGCGGCTTCAAGGTCGTCGCCATCGCCAACCCCGGAGTGAAAGACACCCCCCGCTTCGACGTTCTCCGTCGCGGCCGCAAACTCGACGTCTTCGTCAAGGACCCCTCCGGCAAGCAGGATGCCCTCGGCGAAGTGTGGCCGGGCCGATCCCGCTTCCCGGATTTTCTCAACATCAAGACTCGCACCTGGTGGGGCATCGAACAGGCCGCCCACCTGCGCCAAGGAGTCGCCGGCATCTGGAATGACATGAACGAGCCGGCCAATTTCGGGCAATCCGACAAGACGCTCGACCCGGAAGCCCTGCATCACACCGACCACGGCCCGCGCCGACACCACCAGGTCCACAACCTGTACGGCATGCAGATGGCCCGAGCCTCGCGGGAAGGCATGCTGCTCCGCACCGCCGAGGGCGGAAAGGCACCTGCCAACACCGCGCCCCACCGCGTCGCCCGGCCGTTCGTGATCACCCGCGCCGGCTACGCGGGCATTCAACGGCATGCCGTCGTCTGGACCGGCGACAACACCTCGTGCTGGGAACACCTGAACGATTCGCTGCAAATGCTGCTCAATTTGGGCTTGAGCGGCGTGCCCTTCGTGGGCTCCGACGTCGGCGGTTTCCTCGACAACACCACACCGGAGTTGTGGATCCGCTGGTTGCAGATGGCCGTGTTCACTCCCTTTCTGCGGAACCACACCAACATCGGCACCATCGCCCAGGAACCCTGGGCATTCGGAGCGCGTATCGAGGAAATCGCCCGTGATTCCCTGCACCTCCGCTATCAGCTGATCCCGTACCTCTACGGGCTCTTTCAGGAAGCTTCCCGGACCGGGGCTCCCATGATGCGCCCCCTGCTCTGGCATTATCCCAACGATCCCGTGGCCGCGGCCTGTTCCGACCAGTTTCTCGTCGGCGAAAACCTCATGGTCGCCCCGATCCTTCGCCAGGGTGCCGTGGCCCGCAGCGTGTACCTGCCCCGGGGTGAGTGGTTCGATTTCTGGTCCGGTGAACTCTTCCAGGGCGGCGTCCATGTCGTCCTGCCGGCGCCCCTGGAACGCATCCCGATCCTGGTTCGCTCGGGCACCATCCTCCCGATGACGACAGTTCGACAGTTCATTGGCCCCCGTGAACCGTCGACGGTCGTGCTCCACCTGTGGGCCCGGGAATCCGGACATCTGGACTGGTACGACGACGATGGCCGGACCCAGGCCTTCACCACCGGGATGACCCAGACGCGCCGCCTTCAGACCCATGTGATGCGGTCCGGCGGCCGGTTGGAAATCGGACCCATTGCGGGACCGTACGCGGGCAGCACCCGGGCCTGGCGGGTGGTCCTGCGCGGCATCACCCGCGAATGCAACGTTCAGGTCGACGGCAAGGAGGTCGAGGCCGAATACGTCCCGGAAATCGGCATCGTGGCGTTCGACATGCCCGCGGTGCCGCACCGAACGGAAGCGAAATGGCGGTGATGGTCCGAATTGACACCGGGCCGCTGGACCGGGCGACACTCGGCGCCACCACATGGGTCTCTTTGGCTCACGACGAAAGAAGCACGGGCTCTACTATCTGCTGCCCGGGATGACGCGCGCCAACCGCGTGAAGCGAAAGCGCATTCTCTTTTGGTCCATCGCACTGGGGCTGCTGGTGTCAGGTGGCCTCGGCGCGTTGCTTTGGTACATGGCCCGGTAGGTGACACCCCTGGCCAGAAACCTTACGGGCGAAACTGGCGTCGCCCAACGTCCCCCGCTACGGTCTTCCTCACATGGGCCCCACGGCCTTCACGATCCGACGCGCCACCCTCGACGATCTTGAGACCCTTCGGGGTCTCTGGCGAGAGGCCCGACTGCCCGAGCACGACCTCGACAAGCGCTTCACCGAGTTCCAGGTCGCGGTCGATGGCCATGACTGGATCCTCGCCGCCCTGGGCGTCCGTTTCGTCGGCCCGCACGGCGAAGTCCACAGCCTGGCCATCCGTCGTGCCGATCAGGAGGCCGAGTTGCACGAGGCCCTGTGGGACCGGGTCCTTGTGCTCGCCCAACAGCAAAACGTGCTCCGCCTTTGGACCCGGCAAACCAGTGCTTTCTGGAGTGAGAAGGGTTTCACCAGCGCCATGGCGGCCATCCTGAGGGAACTGCCCCCTGCGCTGGGCGTCTCGGGGGAATCGTGGAAGACGCTCAAACTCCGTGATGAACCCTTGAAGCTCATCGCTGCCGAGGAACAGCTGGAGGCCTTTCTCGAGATGGAACGGTTGAAGACCGACCAGATGCTGGCGCGCGGCAAGGCTCTGAAGCTCATGGCCACCGCCTTCATCGGCATCCTCTTCATCGCCGCCGCCGGGATGCTCTTGTACGTGCTCCGAAGAAAACGCCCCACCCGCCCGCGACAGCCGTAGGCGCTCGATGATTTCCGACCCTGATCCCGATCGACTGCCCCCGCCCGCCCAGGGCCGCATCTTCACGGTGCGCGGACTCACCAAGACCTACGGCGAGGGAGAAGCCGCGGTCCATGCCCTGGCCGGCGTCGACCTCGACCTGCACGCCGGGGAGTTGATCGTGCTGCTCGGGCCGTCGGGTAGCGGCAAAACCACCTTGCTCAATCAGATTGGCGGCCTCGACATCCCCACCTCGGGCGAACTGCGGTACCGGGATCTCGATCTCACCTGCGCCAACGAGGACGACCTGACGCGCTACCGGCGCGACTCGGTGGGTTTCATTTTCCAGTTCTACAATCTCATTCCCAGCCTCACCGCCCGTGAGAATGTCGGTCTGATCACCGAAATCGCCCGCGACCCCATGTCGCCCGAGGATGCCCTCCACATGGTCCATCTGGGTGCGAGGCTCGACCATTTCCCCGCCCAGTTGTCCGGGGGCGAACAGCAGCGGGTCGCGATCGCCCGGGCCATCGCCAAACGCCCCGAAGTCCTGCTCTGCGACGAACCCACCGGCGCCCTGGACGTCCGGACCGGCATCGTCGTGCTCGAGGCCATCGAACGAGCCAACCGCGAGCTCGGGACCCTGACCATCATCATCACCCACAACGCCGTCATGGCCGACATGGCCGACCGCGTCATCCACTTCTCCGATGGCCGGGTGCATCACCAACGGCGCAACCCCCGACGGGCCGCACCCGCCACCTTGAGTTGGTAGCGCGCCCAGCTGTCAGCCGTTGATCAAGGCCATGCTATCCCATCTCGATCGCAAGCTCGTCCGGGACCTGGGCCGCATGAAGGGCCAGGCGATCGCCGTCGCCGTCGTCATGGCCTGCGGTCTCGCCATGCTCATCATGGCTCGCAGCCTCATCGAGTCCCTCGATTCCACCCGGCGCGAGTACTACGAAGGTCACCGGTTCGCCCAGGTTTTCGGTCACCTGAAACGCGCCCCCGAATCCCTCGCCCCCCGCCTCCGCGCCATCCCCGGCGTCGCCGTTGTCCAAACCGACATCGCCGTCCAGGTAACGCTCGACCTCGACGGTCTCGATGAACCCGCCAGCGGCATGGTCCGGTCGTTGCCCGATTTCAATGCCCCCATGCTCAACCGGCTCTACCTCCGCACCGGTCGCTGGCTCCAACCAGGCAGCCGCGGCGAGGTGCTCGTCGGCGAAGCCTTCGCCAAAGCCAACCGTCTGACACCCGGCGCCAGTCTCGCCATGTTGCTCAATGGACGCCGACAGATCTTCCGCATCGCCGGAATCGTGCTGTCGCCGGAGTACGTCTTCGAGTCACGCCCTGGAACCGCCCTCCCCGACAACCGCACGTACGGCATTTTTTGGATGCCTTACCAGGAGGTCGCCGCAGCCTACGACCTCGACGGCGCTTTCAACCACTTCGCCCTCACCTTGGAACCCGGCGCCGCCGAACGACCGGTCATCAACGCCGTCGATCGCCTGCTCGAACCTTACGGCGGTCGGGGTGCTTTCGGCCGAGGCGATCACCCGTCGCACATCCGGGTGTCCGATGAAATCCGGGTGCTCGAAACGCTTTCCATCGGCTTCCCACTCGTCTTCCTGAGCGTCGCCGCCTTCATGACCAACGCGGTCCTTTCCCGCCTGCTCAATCTCCAGCGGGAACAGATCGCCATCCTCAAGGCCTTCGGGTTCTCCAACCGCCAGGTCGTCCTGCATTACCTCAAGTTCGCCTTCGTCATCGTCGCCGCCGGCACCGTCCTCGGTGCCCTGGGCGGCCTTGTCCTCGGCCAACGCCTCGTCGGCATGTACGAGGTGTTCTTCCGCTTCCCCGACCTGGCCTTCCGTCTCGACCGCACCGCCGTGGTCATTGCCCTGTTCGTTGGCGTCGGAGCCGCCACCGTCGGGGTCTTCGGTGCCGTCCGTCGCGCCGCACGCCTGCCCCCCGCCGATGCCATGCGCCCGGAGCCGCCGGCCAATTATCGCCCCGCCTTCGTCGAGCGCACGGGCATCGGTCGGTTCCTGTCCCATTCGTTCCGCATCGCCGTTCGCAATTTGGAACGTCGCCCTATGCAGGCGCTGTTCACCGTCGCCGGCCTCGCGCTCGCCACCGGCATCCTGATCGTCCCCAATTGTTTCCGGGACAGTGTTAACGAATTGCTCGGGTTCCAGTGGGACGTGGTCCAGCGCCAGGACATGAACATGGGGCTGGTGGAACCTACGGGCATCGAGGTCCGCCATTTGCTCCGACAACTGCCCGGCGTGATCGCCGTCGAACCGTTCCGCCATGCCGCCGTGCGCATCCGGGCCGGCCATCGCAGCCGCCAACTCGCCCTCCAGGGCATCCCCCGCGACACCCACCACAGCCGTGTCGTCGAAGCGGGCTATCACGAGGTCGCCGTCCCCAACCATGGCATCGTCATCTCCGCCATCCTGGGCACCGTGCTCGAAGTCCGGGTCGGCGACACCGTCGAGATCGAGTTCCTGGAAGGCCGCCGTTCGATCCGACGTCTGCCGGTCGTCGGTCTGGCCAACGACTTCACCGGCGTCGCCGCCTACATCGAACTCTCGGCGCTCAATCGGCTCTTGGGGGAAGGCGACCTGATCAGCGGCGCCAGTTTCACCGTCGACCAGGCGCAGCGCCCGGCCTTCCTCCGCGCGCTGAAGGACATCCCGAGGGTCGGCTGGGTGGGCATCAAGAAATCGTTGCGCGCCAATTTCGAGGCCACCACTGCCGCCAGCATCAACCTGATCCAGTCGATCTACATGACCTTCGCTGTCGTTGTTTCGTTCGGGGTCATTTACAACAACGCCCGTATCTCGCTCGCCGAACGTTCCCGCGAACTCGCCACCCTCCGCGTCATCGGCTTTTCCCAACGCGAGGTCGGCGCCGTGCTCGTCACAGAACTCGTCATCCTCGCGCTGCTGGCCGTTCCGCTCGGATTGCTGCTCGGCACCGGGTTCGCCACCGGCATCCTTCAGCAGGTGAACACCGAAACCATCCGCCTGCCCACCCTGCTCACCCTGCACAATTACGCGTTCGCCTCCGCCGTGGTCGCCATCGCTTCCGCCCTCTCCGCCGTCATCGTTCTCCGACGTCTTCACGGCCTCAACCTCGTCAGCGCCCTCCGCGCCCCGGAATGAATTCCCTCCCGACCACTTCCTCTCCATGACCCCCACGGATTCACCCTCCCCCGCCCCTCGACCGGCCCAGTCCAGGAAGCCCGCACCACGCCGCCGCTGGCTGCCCTGGCTCGGCGCCGTCCTCCTCGTCGCCGCCATCGCCCTGGGTCTGCGGCCCAAGCCCATCCCGGTCGAAATCGGCAGAGTCTCCGAAGGCGCCCTCCGCGCCACCGTCAACGAGGAAGGGCGGACCCGCATCCGTCAGCGCTACACGGTCTACGCGCCCGTCGCCGGTCAACTGCGCCGCCTCCCCTTTAAAGCCGGCGCCACGGTCCGCGCCGGCGAGACGGTCGTCGCCGTTCTCGATCCCCTGCCTTCGTCCCTGCTCGACGCCCGCAGCCGGATTCTCGCTGAAGCCCGCCGGGACACAGCCACCGCCCAACTCGCCAAAGCCCGGGAAGCGCTGCGCTTCGCGACCCTGGAGCTTCAGCGATTCCAGAAGCTCTACGCCGACCGCACCGTTTCGGCCCAGGAACTGGAAGGGGTTCAATGGCGCGAAGCCGCGGCGACCAAGGAAGCCACCGCCGCCGAAAGCGCCTTGCGCCAAGCCGAAGCCGAGTTGGCCGAGTTCGAAGCGAACCCCGTGTCCGTAGCGGCGGGCGTCCCGCCTGCCGTGGAGGGGGGCGTCTCGCCCCCCGGAGACTTCGTCCCAGCAACCACGGATC
>CAUJJW010000343.1 GCA_963205105.1 Verrucomicrobiota bacterium
TGGGCGGACCAGTCCACCGCAGGATTTCCCATTCCGCTGGCCGCCACCGCCACCGATCCCGAGAACACCGATCTCACCGTCACGTTCCACGCCGACGATCGCCTCATCGGAACCGTCGTTTTGCCACCCTACGGCCTTCTTTGGACCAACTCCCTGCCCGGCCTTTTCACCCTCACGGCCCAAGCCACCGACCGTGCGGGAAGCACCGCCACCTCCGGCCCCGTCGTCATCCGTCTCCTCCCGCCGCCCACCCTCCTCGCCTCGTCCGTCACCGCGTCCGAGACCCAGCGCGTGGCCCAACTCCCGTTCTCCCTCTCGCGTGCCAGCCGCGAAACCGTCCGGGTCCAGGTCGCCACGCGCGACAGCTCCGCCGTTCAAGGCCTCGATTTCAGCCCACTCGCCACCACCCTGGTTTTTCAGCCGGGCGAGACGAATCGCCTGCTCGACATCCAACTGATCGACGACGCGATCCAGGAACCGACCGAGTCGTTTTTCGTCCGCCTCACGTCCCCCGAGAACGCTGTTCTTGGCATCGACCAGATCGTGGTCACCCTCACCGACGACGACGTTCCGCCGCCGACCAATGCCCCGCCGTCGGCAACCATCGTGACGCCTCGCACACTCGACGTTCTCCCCGCGGAACAAGCCGTTCGCATCGAGGCCAACGCCACCGATCCGGACGGGCTGGTCAGCCGGGTGGAATTCTATGCCAACGGAAGCCTGATCGGCACCGACACCGCGGCCCCCTTCCAGTTGGAATGGGGCTCCGGCGTGCCAGGGGACCATCTCCTGCGCGTCCGGGCCTTTGACCGTGACGGCGCCATGACCGAGTCCGAAGCCGTCCGAATCGCCCTCGCCCAGGCCTGCGGACGGGTGGCGATCGTGACCCGGAACTTGCCGGGAGAAACCCAACCCCTCCGCGAATTACTCTTCGAACTCGGTCAACCTTCCGAAGTGTTCGAGTCCGCCACCGCCCACGCCGATCGGCTGAGTACGTTCGATCTCGTGATCTGGCACGACGGCGGTCAGCGCGGTCTGAACACCACCAATGTTCAGATGCTGAATGCATTGGCTGACGCGGGTGTCCCCCTCTACTTCATCGGCGATCAACTTGTGGAATCCTCCGCCGATCCTGATCTCGATCTCGTCTCTCAGGCCGATTGGATTCAACTCACCCAACTGCGACCCGGGCCGGCCGCCGACCCCGTCCCGCGGGTGACTCTGACCTCGGACGACCTTCCGTTCTCCGTCGAACCCATCCTGCGCGGGGGAAAGGTCGGGGACGTGTCGGACTTCGACTACCCGTTTTCAAGCAGCCTGGGCACCCGATCCGAACCGGATGGGGAATGGATCCTGGGCCGGGCCGGAATCCGGGACGTCTTGGTGGCCCTTCCCCGGGATCTCGAAGTGGGCCAGGAACGACGCCTCACCCAGGCCTTTCAGGTGACTGTCGGCGGGAACGACGCCTCGAAACTTCAGCGCAAACGGTTGTTCCAAAACGCGGTGTGGTGGCTGCTCGACTGCCAGCACTGCGCCAACCTTAACCTCGTTCCGTTCGTTCACATTGACCCGGCGCCCACCCCGGGCTCGGACCCATGGCTCGTCACCATCCAGGTGCACCCGACTGGCGCCTGCGAAGCGCTCGACGTCCACGTGTCCTGCGAACTGCCGCCCCAACTTCGCTTCGTGCAGGCCACTGCCGAACGAGGCACCTGGGACGCCAACCCCGACACCGGCATCGTTCATTTCGCCCTCGGCCGCCTGCGCAACGGCATCGACGAAACGCTGAGGATACTCGTCCGCCCCGTGCGATCCGGCCTCGCCAACGTCCGGGTCTCCCTCACCAGCCTCAATGAAGCCGCCGGCGCCTGGGACGACAACGAAAGCACCGCCTCCCTCCTGGTCCAAGGCCCGCCCGGTCTGAACATCCTCCTCCGCACCCCCACGGGCCTGGAACTTGAAGTCCAAGGTCAGCCCGGCGTCCCCTACCGCGTGGAATCCGCCCCGTCCCCGGTCGGACCGTGGACCGAAATCCTCCCCATCCTGCTCGCCCCGGAGTCGACCTCGACCCGCGTCCCCATCGAAACGACCCCATCTCCGCGCTTCTTCCGCGTCCGCACCCAGTGAATCATGGGCTCGCCGCAGCCGACCGCGCGCAGGCTCGCACCCGCGAACCGCCGAACAGGTTTTGGCTGACCGCTCTGGTTCCAACCATTTTCCCACGCCACACGCCGTCCTTCGTTCATGAACCCCATCCCCATCGTCGATTCCCACGTTCATTTCTGGAACCCACGCCGGCTCCGCTATCCCTGGCTCGCCAACAACAACGCCCTCAACCGCGCCTTCGAGCCAGCTGATTTCTTCAGCCAAACCCTCCCCGTGGAGGTCGAGAAGGTCGTTTTCGTCGAAGCCGGCCGCGCCCAGACCCAGAACCTGCTCGAGGTCGGCTGGGTCGATGACCTGGCCGCCCGCGAACCCCGCATCCGCGGCATCATCGCGCACGCCACCCTCGAACGGGGCGTCGGCGTCCGCCAGGAACTCGAAGCACTTTCCAAACACCGCCTGGTCAAGGGAGTCCGCCGCCTGCTCCAGGACGAAACCGATCCCGGGTTCTGCCTGGAATCCGTCTTTATCCAGGGTGTCAAAAGTCTCGCCAAGTTCAGCTTCTCCTTCGACCTCTGCATCTACCATTACCAGCTCGTCGATGTGCTCGAACTGGTCCGCCGTTGCCCCGAAATCACCTTCGTCCTCGATCATGTCGGCAAACCCGACATCCGCGGTCGCGTCCTCGCTCCCTGGATGGCCCAGATCAAGCAACTCGCCGCCTTCCCCAACGTCTGGTGCAAACTCTCCGGCCTCGTGACCGAAGCCGACATTGCCCACTGGCTGCCCGAAGATCTCCGCCCCTACATCCAGCACGTCCTCGATTGCTTCGGGTACAAACGCGTCATGTTCGGCAGCGACTGGCCCGTCGCCACCCTCGCCACCACTTATCCCCGCTGGGTCGAAACCGTCCAGGCCGCCATCGCCGGAGCCTCCGATCTCGATCAGCGCGCCGTCTTCTCCACCAACGCCACCACCTGTTACCGGCTCTGAGCCGGGAGCCATAGAGCCCACTTGTGCGCCCACCGGACACGCGGCAAGGTCTCCGCATCATGGGCCCCCATTTTCTGCCGCGCATTCCCTACGCTGCCTGCCTGCTCGCCACCACGCTCGCGGCCCAGGCCGACCCGGCCCCTACCACCCCGTCCTCCTGGCCCCGCTGGCGCGGCCCCAACGACCAGGGCAGCCAGACCCAGGGCGCCTTTCCATCCCAACTCGATCCCGCCCAGGCCGCCTGGAAGGCGCCTCTCCCGGGCAAAGGCTGCTCCACCCCCATCGTCGCAGGGCAACGCATCTTCCTGACCGCACCGTTCAACGGCCGGGACGCCGCCCTCGCCTTCGATCTTCAGGGAAAGCTGCTGTGGCAAACCCCGTTGGGCCCCGAAACCCCCGGCAAACATCGCAACGGCTCCGGCAGCAACCCGTCACCCACCACCGACGGTCAATCGCTCTTCGTTCACTTCAAAAGCGGCACCCTCGCCGCCCTCGACTTCAACGGCTCGGTGCGCTGGCAAACCAACCTCGTCGAAGCTTACGGCAAGGACACCCTTTACTGGGACCATGGCACTTCCCCGGTCCTCACCACCTCCGCCGTCATCATGACCCGCATGCACCAGGGCGAATCCTGGCTCGCGGCCTTCGATAAATCCACCGGCGCCCTCCAGTGGAAGGTCGCCCGTAACTTCAAGACCCCGACCGAAGGCGATCACGCGTACACCACACCGCTCGTCATCCAGCACCAGGGCCACGAAGCCATCCTCGTCTGGGGCGCCCAACACGTCACGGTCCACAGCCCCGACAACGGCCAAACCCTCTGGTCCTGCGGAAATTTCAACCCGGAATCCAAAGCCTACTGGCCCGCCGTCGCCTCCCCGGTGGTCGTGGGCGACATCGCCATCATCCCCTACGGACGGTCGGACCGAGGCGAGCCACGCCTCCACGGCATCCGACTCGGCGGATCCGGCGACGTCACCGAAACCCATCGCGCCTGGCAGCGCCAGGACACCGGCACCTTCGTCCCCACCCCCGCCGCCACCGGCAATCAGGTCGTCCTGGTGCGCGATCGCGGTGAAGTCGAAGCCATCGACGCCGCCACCGGTCGGTCGCTCTGGAAAGAGGCCTTTCCCAAGGCCAGCTCGAATTTCTACGCCTCCCCGCTCATCGCAGGAAACCACCTCTATGCCGCGCGCGAGGATGGAAAAATCTTCGTGGCCGACCTCCACAACGGTTTCCGGTTGGTCGGCGAACACGATCTGGGTGAGCGGGTGGTCGCCTCGCCGGTGGCCCTGACCAACGGTCTCCTGGTCCGTGGGGAGCAACACCTCTACTGCTTCCTGGCCCCATGACCACGCCCCCCACCCCCCAGCCACCCACGCCCCCCGCCAAGAACGGGCAGGATTTGCCGCTTAACTCCCCCAGCGCCGGGCCGATGCTTAACCAGGAACCGGGGCTTTCTCCCGAGGAACAGCTGGCCCGGTTCGAGGAGGACCTTAAGGAAAACGACTGGGGACATCAGCCCTGTTGAAATCTTCCATCCACAGCTTGTCTCGCCACCGTCCGACCGGCTGTGGTGAAGGAGTGTCCAACCCCGTCCACACCGCCGGGGTCCAGGTCCGTTCGGGCGCCTGGTTCCCGCGTTGAAGTCATCCCCATCCCCCATCGAACGCATGAGTCTCTTGTCCACGGCAGAAGGAGGAATCCCCGCATCCTCCACCGACAGTGACCACCCCGGACTTCATCCCATGCGGAGCCCCGCTCCAGCGTCCTCACGACGACTCCATGCGGAAGCCGCCCCCCCACCCCCCCCCCCCACCCAACCGCCGCAAGGCGGCCAAGCCCAGACCCCGGGCCGGATTCGGACCGCGCCCCGGCGACCTGGAAGCGTTCAACGCCCTCGGCACCACCGACGATGCCCGACTCGAAGCCTGGGTCGAACAACAGCTCCATCCCTCCACCATCGATGATTCCGCGGTGGAGGCACGTCTCGTCGCCGCCGGCCTCACCACCCTTCAGAAATCCCGCGAACAGTTGTGGCAGGACCACCACATCGACGCCGGGAACGACTACACCGTCCGTTACCAACCCATCTATCAGACCCAGCGGGCTGCCTACATCCGCGCGGTCTACAGCCGCCGTCAGCTCACCGAGGTGCTCGCGGATTTCTGGCACAATCATTTCAATATCTATGCCCCCGACTACTGGATCGGGCCGCTCTGGGTCCACTACGACCGCGACGTCATCCGTCCCCATCTCCTCGGCAATTTCCGCACCATGCTCGAGGCGGTCGCCAAGAGCTTCCCCATGCTCCATTACCTCGACCTGTTCGTGAACACGGTCGTCGGTCCCAACGAAAACTTCGCCCGCGAACTCTTCGAACTCCACACGCTCGGCGCTGAAAATTACCTCGGTGTCCGTGAACCCGAAGACGTCCCCCAGGACGCCCAGAAAAACCCCATCGCCTACGTCGACAGCGATGTCTACGAGGCCACCCGCGCCTTCACCGGCTGGACCGTCGATTTCGAGCTCGCCGCCTTTCGCTACTCGGCACCCGATCACGACCGCTTCCGCAAGGAGGTGCTTAGCCATCCGCTCAAGCAGGATCAGGCGCCGCTCAAGGACGGTCATGACGTGCTCGACCTGGTGGCCCATCACCCCGGAACCGCCCGTCACATCGCCCGCAAACTCGCCCGCCGCCTCATCTCCGACGATCCCCCAACCCGCGTCGTCGAGGAGGCCGCCCAGGTCTTCCTCGCCAACACCACCGCCCCCGATCAACTGCTCCAGGTCACCCGCTCGATCCTGCTCTCGCCCGAGTTCCGCAACACCTGGGGCCAAAAGGTGAAGCGCCCCTTCGAATTCACCGCCGGCATCCTCCGCAGCCTCGGTGCCGATCTCAGTTTCGCCTTCAACCACGAACCCAGCGATTACTTCGTCTGGCTCGCCGGTCAGTGCGGCCAACCCCTATTCCAGTGGCTCACGCCCGACGGCTATCCCGATATCGCCGAAAAATGGCTCGGCACCAATGCCATCGTCGGCGGTTGGCGCACCGTCAACTGGCTCGTCAACCTCAAGAATTGGTGGAGCGGCAAATACATCCTCTTCGACCCCATCGCCGCCATGCCCGCCGGGGTGCGCTCCCCCATTGAAATTGTCGACTTCTGGATCCTGCGCCTGCTCGGACGCCCCCTCCCCGAAGCCGCCCGCCTCGAAGCCATCGATTTCATGGCCCGCGGTCGCGATCCGGAAATGAAACTCCCCGGCTTCTCCGATGACATCGTCCGCGAGCGGGTCCACGGCCTGCTCGGACTGATCCTCATGGCACCCGAGAACCTGATGCGCTGAACCCGCCCCCCATGATCACCAGCAGACGCCAATTTCTCGTCGGTTGCTCCACCGGCCTCGCCGCCTTCGCCGCCTCCCGCCTGTCCTCGGTCGCCCTGGCCCCACCCGGCTCCACCTCCGCCAACCGCGACGTCATCGTCAATGTCTTCCTCCGCGGCGGCATGGACGGCCTCAGCCTCATCCCGCCCATCGATGGCGCGGACCGCGGCCACTACGAGGAGGCCCGACCCCGCCTCCGAGTGCCTCTCACCGGCTCCAACGCCGCACTCCGGCTGAACGATCAGTTCGGGCTCCACCCCGCCGCTGCACCCCTGCTCCCGCTGTTCCAGTCCGGAAAGCTCGCCGTCGTGAACGCCGTCGGCAGCGCCGGCAGCCGCAGTCACTTCGATGCCATGCGCTATCTGGAGGTGGGAACCCCAGGCAACAAGAACACTTCCAGCGGCTGGCTCGCCCGACACCTCCGCAGCGCCCCTTCCCTTCCCGCCCAGATCCTCATCCCCTCCGTCAGCACCGGACAACTCCCCGCGGCGTCGCTCCTCGACAGCAACGAGACCATCACGCTCGAGGACGTCAGCACCTTCAGCCTCAGCCAGTACGGCGACCCCTCCTGGTCACGCGGCGATCAACTGCGCGCCCTCCGACGTTTCTTCGCCACCGGCGATTCCGCCGTCCACCGCGCCGGCATCCAAGCCCTCAACTCCGCCGGACTCATCGAAAGCTACGCCGGCGCCGTCTACCAACCCGCCCCCGGCGTCACCTACCCCAACCAGCCCTTCGGCAAACACCTCGAACTCGTCTCGCGCCTCATCAAACTCGATGTCGGCCTCCGCGTCGCCACCGTGGACGTCTACGGTTGGGATACCCACGAACGCCAGGGCACCACCGACGCCAGCGGCGCCTTCTGGCAGCTCGTCCAGTTGCTCGCCGACGGTCTCAAGGCTTTCTACACCGATCTCGACGGCAGTTCCGCCGACGCCCCCATCGGCCGCGTCACCATCGTCGTCCAAAGCGAGTTCGGACGGCGCCTGAAGGAAAACGCCAACCAGGGCACCGACCACGGCACCGGCAATCCCCTGCTCGTCCTGGGCGGCAACGTCAACGGAGGGATCTACGGCACCTGGCCCGGGCTCGACAACGAACAGCTCTTCGATGGCGCCGACCTCGCCGCCACCACCGATTACCGCCAGATCCTTTCCGAAATCCTCATCCGCCGTCTCGGGAACCCCAAGCTGGGCGAGGTGTTCCCCAAATACGCCGGCTACCAACCTCTCGGCATCCTCCGCGGCACCGACCTCGCCCCCGATTACTCGGCCGCCGTTCCCACCGTCCCAGGAAACTTCCAGGTCCAGCGCACCACCCCCACCAGCGTTCGCCTCTCCTGGACCCGCGCCGAACGTGCCGATGGCTACCTGATCGACCGCCGTCTCGATCCCGGCGCCGACTGGATCACCATCGCCACCCTCAATTCCCAGGCGGTCAGCTTCGACGACTACCCACCCGCCGAGGCCCCTCAACTGGCTTACTTGTTGCGCGCCCAGAATTCCGAAGGCGAGGGACCTTCCGTCGTCGCAGCTCTTGCCGCCGGCCTGACACCCCTTCAGCAATGGCGACTCACCCATTTCGGGACTTCCGAAAATACCGGTGTCGCCGCCGACCACCACGTGTCCACCGCCGACGGACTCTCCAACTTCACCAAGTATGCCCTCGGCTTGGACCCCAAAGTGGCGGCGTCCGAAATCGGCGACGGCTTCGTCCCGGGCAAACCCCGCATCGTCCTCGGGCCCGGCACCGCCTCCATGGTGTACGTGAAACCCGGCGACCGCGCCGATGTCTCCTACCAGGTCCACACCTCGACGGATCTCATCGAATGGGTCCCGGTCCCGTCCACCTCCGAAGGCACCTCCGGGGGATGGATCCGCATGCGCGCCAACGTCGCCTCACCCCATCCCATCGCCCAGTTCCTCCGACTCGACGTGCGCCCGGTCTGACCTCAACGGAGGAATGCGCCGCATCTCGCGTTGCTCCGGGCGTGCCTCCAAGTGGTGCATCGGAGATCCAAGCATCGGAAGGTTTTGGACCGGATGTTCAGGAACCCAAGCGGAACGGCATTCCATCCTGTTCATCGTGTTCATCCTGTCGAAAGGAGGGCCGTGTCCTCCGACAGCACGGTGATGAGCCTTGTTGGTCCCCACCGACCTTTTGACCCTCGGCGGAAGCTGTGCTACGCCCAGGCACGGTTCGTTCCTTCATGGCCTGCCTTATGCACATCGCACCTCCTCTCCGACGGTCCCTCGCGATTCTCGGATGCCTCGCCACCTGCTCCGGGTTCCCTTCCATTGCGGACAGCCTTGTCCCCCTATGGTCCATCGCACCCGAGGAACGGACCTACGTCACCACCGGCAACCAGGAGCGCGGCATCGCCTTCAACCCGGTTTCCAAGAACGCCCTCCTGCTCAGCCGCGCCGGCGGCCCCAACATCTATGTGCTGAACGGCACCGATGGTTCGGACGGTTCTGCGGACACCGGCGAACCCCGCACCCTGAGCCTGCTCGACGAGGCCGGTGAAGCCCCCATCGCCGGCGGCAACTTCGCCCTCAACCTCGTCGGTGCCACCGATGACGGCGCCGTCTACGCCTGCAACCTCGCCACCTCCCTGGGCACGGTCCGCATCTACCGCTGGGCCAATGACCAGCCCGAAACACCCGTCTCCATCGCGTACGCGGGCGATCCCCTGGAAGGCATCGCCGAACCTGGGAGCGGGCAGGACATCCGCTTCGGCGACAACTTCGCCGTCCGCGGCTCCGGTAAGGACACGCAACTGGTCCAAACCGCGCGGAACGGGAAATTCATCATCCTCTATACCACCACGGATGGAGTGACCTTCACCGCCAATGCCATCGCCAGTCCCGCGTCGGTCCTCGGCAAGATCGGCCTCGGCGTGGCCTTTGGTGTCGGCGACACGCTGTGGGCCAAGGTCAGCGGCAACGCCCTGCTTCGCATTCAATTCAATCAGGCCAATTCGGTGTACTCCGCGGAACTGCTGGGCACCGTCCCCACCACCATCGTCGGCCTCGGTGCCACCGGCCTCGGCTTTGATGCCGCCACCCGACGACTCGCCACCATCGATTACGTCGCCCACACCTTGTCGGTCTTTGATGCCTCCGATCCCAACGGATTGGTCAGCATCGGCGATCCCGTCCCGTTCCCTGCCGCCAATGCCAATGGCAACGGTACCGGAGCCGCCGGGATCGTCGGAGACACGGTCGTCGCCGTGGAATCCAACAACGGTGTTCTCGCCCTGCGCATCGAAAAGTCCGTCGTGATCGACCCGCCCACCATCACCACCCAGCCCGCCAGCGGCTCCGTCTATGAAGGCGCAAACTTCACTTTGGCGGTGGCCGCCCAGGGCACCCCGCCCTTCGGCTACCAATGGATGTTCAACGACTCCGTGGCCGTTGCCGGCGCCACCAACGCTCAACTGGTCCTCACCAACATCACGGCAGCCCAGGCGGGCTCCTATGCCGTGACCATCACCAACGCCGCCCTCGTCCCGGTGACCAGCACTCCAGCGACCCTCACCGTTCGCAAGCCGCTGAACACCGGCATCCTAGAACCCCTCTGGGCACTCCATCCGGGCGACCGCCCTTACCTCACCACCGACAACACCCAGCGCGGTCTCGCCTTCAATCCGGTCACCAGCAATTTGCTCGTCGTGTCTCGGTCCCCAGCGGTGACCATCGCCGTGCTCGACGCCGTCACCGGCGCCCATAAGCACACGCTTCGAACCACCGCCGAGGATGAAACCCCGAGCATCAGTGGCGGAACCCTGCCCTTGAACATGATCGGCGTCGCCGACGACGGAGCGGTCTACGCCGCCAACCTGGTCACCGACGCCTCCACCACCTCCTTCCAGATCTATCGCTGGGAGAATGACGCCGCCGACACCATTCCTGTTCCGATCTCGCTCCCGGGTGAACTCAGCATCGCCGAGCGCTGGGGTGACACCTTCGACGTCCGTGGTGGCGGGGCAGCCACTCAAATCCTGCTCGGCACCCGCGGTTTGGCCCCGCAGGAAGGTCGAAAGTTCGCCATCCTCACCACCTCCGACGGCCTCAGCTTCAACGGCCAGGTGTTCACGGTGACCGATGCTCCGACCAGCGCCTTTGGCCTCGGCATCGCCTTCGGCACCGGCAACACCGTGTTCGGTACCGCCAATGGCCAACCTCTGGTGCGCGTCTCGTTCAACCCCGCCGATGGCAGCGCTGGGCTGGAGCGTAGCTACGCCGCCACCGAGGTGCCCACGGCGGTAAGTTTCCTGGGCTACCATTCCGCCAGCAACCGCCTCGCCGGGGTGGCCCTGGAGAACCCCGACAACGTCCAGCTTTTCGAATTCGACGGAACCGGGAATGCCACGCTGGCCGATCAGCAGCTGATCCTGCCCAAACAACCCAACGCCAATGGCACCGGGGCCGTGGATTTCGGAGGCAACCTGCTCTTCGTTCTCGACACCAATCACGGCCTCCGCGCCTTCGAGATGGGCCAGGGAACCGCTCCGATCGAGCCCGCCCGCCTCAGCCAACCCCGCATCACCAGCGGCAACCTCATCTTCTCCCTCGCCGGCACCGCCGGTCAGAATTACACGCTGCAAAAGTCCACGGACCTCAAGTCCTGGAGTGATCTGGGGGTGTTTCGGGCTCCCGCCGACGTCACCGACCCCACGGGGCCAGGGCCCGCCTTCTACCGCGCCGTGGCCCGGTAAGTCGCCAAAAGCAATCCAAGCCCAGGATTGGCCAAGATCCGACCAGCGCGGGCGCGGTGTTCCCCGGCAAGCTGGTTCCGCAGTCGATCGGGGGTCCGGGTCCTCCAGCCTGGGTGGGCTCCGATGCGATGGCCTAAGGCCCTGCACGAACGATGGGTGGCGCGGAGGCTTCGGCCGGGCGTTGCCGACAGTTCACCGCAGGGCCTTCGGCTTTTCGTGGCCCCATTGACTCGGGCGCCCTGAAACCTATCGTCCCCGTCACATGTCGAAGGCAGCGGGGCACGACCCCATCCGAATCCGCGGCGCCCGCCACAACAACCTCAAAGGGTTCGACCTCGACCTTCCCACCCACCAGCTCCTGGTCGTCACCGGCCTGAGCGGGTCGGGCAAGTCATCGCTCGCCTTCGACACCTTGTACGCCGAAGGCCAGCGCCGTTACATCGAGACGTTCTCCCCCTACGCCCGCCAGTTCTTCGATCGCATGGACAAACCCCGCGTGGACGCCATCGAAGGCATCCCGCCCGCCATCGCCCTCGAACAACGCAACAGCGTCCGCACCACCCGATCCACCGTCGGCACCATGACCGAGATCTGCGACCACATGAAGGTCCTGTGGCCGCACCTCGCCCGCCTCCACTGCCGCGCCTGCGGGTTGCCCGTCATCAAGGAGGCGCCCCGGGATGTCTGGGAACGTGTCCTCCGCTCCGTTCCTCCCACACCCGCCGCGCCGGTCGAAGCCCTCGTCACCTTCACCGTCCCCCTCTCCAGCAAGCTGACCGTGCCCGAACAGATCGCGCTCATCACCCGACAGGGATTCCAGCGCATCTGGCTCGATGGCGACGTCATCCGCCTGGAAGACGCCGCCGAGCGCCTCGCCCAACTCCAGCCCCCCGCCCTGCACGTCGTTCAGGACCGCCTCAAACTGGCCCCCGCCAGCCGTTCCCGGTTCGTCGAAGCCTGCGAACAGGCCTACCACTTCGGCCACGGCAAACTCACCGTCCTCCTCCCCGGCACACCGGCCACGGACGGAAAGCCCCGGTGGAACGAACCCATCGCCTTCTCCCGCCACCTGCATTGCGCCGCCTGCGACCTGGAATACGCCTCCCCCACTCCGGCGCTCTTCAGCTTCAACCATCCCCTCGGCGCCTGCCCCACTTGCAAAGGTTTCGGCCGCATCATCGGCATCGATTACCACCTCGCCATCCCCGACCGCTCCAAAACCCTCGCCGACGGCGCCGTCAAACCCTGGCAAACCGGCACCGGCGCCGAAAGCCAGGCCGACCTCGTCAAGAGCGCCCGCAAACACAAGGTCCCCCTCGACGTTCCGTTCCGCGACCTCTCGCCCGAACACCAGCTCTGGGTCATCGAGGGCGAACCCGACTACGGCAAGGGCAACGAATGGCCCCACGCCTGGTACGGCGTGAAGGGCTACTTCCGCTACCTCGAGTCGAAGGCCTACAAGATGCACGTCCGCGTGCTTCTCTCCCGGTACCGCGCCTACACCACCTGCCCCGCCTGCTCCGGAAAACGGCTCCAGCCCGATGCCCTTCTCTGGCGCATCCCCCAAGCCCCAACCGCCGCCGCCCCAGCCCCCAATCCCTCCCACTCCACGAACCTTCCGTCCGTAGCGGCGGGCGTCCCGCCTGCCGTGGAGGGGGGCGTCTCGCCCCCCGGAACTCCTTTCCCTGCAACACTCAGCCTCACCGATTTCTA
>CAUJJW010000344.1 GCA_963205105.1 Verrucomicrobiota bacterium
GTATGCAGCGAGCGGCCCTCACCCCGGCCCTCTCCCGGGGGGAGGGGGGGAATATTCCCCGCGGGGGTCGAAGGGTTGGGCGGGGTGTTGGCTGGAACGGGTCGCGTCGGCTCGGATGGCTGGAGTTCCGGCATGTCGCCGTGCGGGATATGCGACACCCTCTCCCCCCGGGAGAGGGTTGGGGTGAGGGAGCCCGTTTTAACCCTCGCGATTGCTGCCACGGAAAGGTTCATGGGGAGTCCCCACGATTCACGAATCGCGTATTGGGACCATGAACCTGGGATTCCGGGGGGCGGGACGCCCCCCTCTACGGCAGGCGGGACGCCCGCCGCTACGGAGGCACGGTTCATCCGAAATCGAGAGGAGTGGGCGCGGAATCTGTCCCGGAATTGGGATGCTGCTTCTTTGGGTTTCTTCCGCGGCTGACGACGTTCCAGGGGCCGGATTCTCCAGTTCGCCCCTGAAAACACGCAGTTCGTCCCGGAAAACTCCGTTTTCTTCGGTCAACCCTTTATTGGCTTCGTCCCTCCAAACGAAGAACCCTACTTATGCAGAATATTTCCTTCTTTGACTGGCGTGTTGCGAAGCGGGCCTCGGGTCTGACGGTGTTGATGGCGGGATGTCTTTCCTGGGCGCCAGGTGAGGCACAGGGGCAGGGGTGTGTGGCGTCGCGTGGGGGGAGTTGTTTTCACCTGCCGGGGATGGAGCTTCAGCCCTACCAGGGTTTTCAGGCGGCGGTGGGGTATCGGTGGCTCCATTCCGATCGCCATTACCGGGGGTCTCACGAGGAGGCGGAACGGCAGGAAGAAGGCAGCGAGGTGATCAACGACTCGCACTTTGTGGAACTGAATCTGAGCTATGCGATCACGCCGCGGTACAACGTGAGTCTGGCGGTGCCATTTTCCTTCAACGATCGCTCCCAGGTGGTCCGGTCGAACGATGTGTCGCGCACGATTCTTCAGCGGTATGCCACGCAATCGACGGGGCTTGGGGACATCCGGTTGATGGGCAACGGGTGGATCATCGATCCGACGAGCATGCCGAAGGGAAATCTGCTGTTGGGTTTGGGGGTCGACATGCCGACGGGCGAGGAGGATGCCACGGACACGTTTCAGGTCTTCGACGGCGCATCGGGTCAGATCCTGGCGCAGGAGCGGACGGTGGATCAATCGATCCAGCCGGGCGATGGAGGGTGGGGGTTGCTGCTCGAACTGTACGGGTATTATCAGATCATCGAGCGCCTGAGCGGTTATGTGAACGGGGGCTACCAGATCACGCCGGAGGAGAAGAACGGGGTGCCGACCTTCCGCGGGAATCCGTATGAGGCGGTCATGTCGATCGCCGACACCTACTACGGGCGGGTGGGGGTGGACTATCAGTTGGTGCCGAAGTGGGGACTGTCGCTGTCGTTTGGGGGTCGGATCGAGGGTGTGCCGGTGTATGACGCGGTGGGAGGCAGCGAAGGATTTCGGCGTCCCGGATTCGCGATCAGTGTGGAGCCCGGCATCAGCGTGACCCAGGGAGCCTGGATGTTCAACGTGGCGACTCCGGTGGCGGTGTACCGCAATCGCGAGCGAAGCGTTCCGGACAAGCAATGGGCGGAGGCGACGGGCGTTCCGCGGCACGGCGATGCGGCCTTTGCGGATTACCTGGTGACGGCGACGATTTCCAAGCGGTTCTGAGTGAACGCTATTGAGGCGCCGCACGCGCGATTGGCGGGACTCTGGGAACGCCAGCCTGCTCCAGGATTCTTCGGTCAGGGTTTCCCGCACACGGAAGGATGCGGGCTGGCTGAGGGGGCCCGAGGGGGTTGGAAGTTTCCGGGGCCAGGGAGGTGGGGTTGAGGTGTCGGGGAGCGATCTCCGGCACCTCAATGTTTCCGGGGCTCAGAGCTTCTCCGGGGTGGCATCGGAGTCCTGCGGGTCCTCGGCCTGGGTTGAAGGTTCGCCGGTGATATAGGGCCGGATGAGGTCCCTTTCCTCGGGTTTCAGGCGCGCGATGGGGACCCGCGCGATCAGTTTGGCCGAGGCTTTTTCGCGGTTGTTGGCGCCAAGGATGGCCACGGCGACGGCGCGAATGCCGGCGGGAAGTCGGGTCCAGGTGACCATCTGATTGTCGATCAAGGCGACGGCTTCCTTGGGTTGTTGTTTCCGGAGGAGGGCAAGGCCGAGGACAGCGCGCCGGGTAAAGTCCTCGGGGGCGGCCTGATGCAGCTTTTGGATCTCGGCAAAGGCTTCGTCGATGTTTTCCCCCAGCAGCAGGTTGTAGTAGGCAATCTGGAGGTTGAGGGATTCATCGACGCTTTTACCGCGGAGATCCCTGAGTTTGCGGGCGTAATCGCGGGCGGCCCAGGTTTCGCCCTGGCTGTCGGCGATTTTCAGGAGGGTGCCATACGCAGCGACGGCGTCGCGGGGGCTGCGGACCAGCTGTTGGGCGGCTTCGTTGGCGATGTCCTTGCGGCCGTTGCGGAGGGCGAAGTCGGCGACGCTACGGAGCATGCGGGTGTCACGGGCGGCGATGGTGAGCAGGTTTTTGAAGTGGCGGTCGACGGCTTCCTGGTCCTTGAGGCGTTGGGCGGTGGTGCAGCGGAGAAACTCGATTTGGAGCGGATTGGCGGGGTTGGAGCCTCGCACGATGAAGTCGTAGGCACCGCGGTAATCCTCCAGGCCGATGAGAGCGTCATAGCGGAGCTGGACGAGGGCTGGGTTCTTCTCGGCGATATCGGGGAGCACGAGTTCGAGGGTACGGGCGTAGAGTTGCTGGCGATTGAGCCAGGCGGCGACGGCGGCGGTGGACTCGATGGAAGCGCGGCCGTGGGATTCGACCAATTCGTCGGCGATGGTGGAACGTCGGGATGGGTCGAGGGAGACGTTGGCCTCCTGGCGGAGGAGTTCTTCGGCGAGGGTTCGGTTGGGTTTCGCGTCGAGCAGCGCAAGAATTTCCTCGCGATCGGCGCGGGGGGCCTCCGGGTTGGCGAGGAGGGTGGCCATGGCCGGGGTTTGGAATGGGCCAGTTGCGCGGGCGAGAGGCAGGAGGTTGTTTCGGCCCTCGTCCTGATCCGCGGGCAATTTGGAGCCGAGCAGGATACGTCCGAGGGCGAGGCTATTGGTGGGGTTGTTCGGTTCGGTGCGAACGGCTTCGCGGGCGAAGTGGACGGCGTTGGAGAGATTGCGCAGACCGCCGTAGAACTGGGAGGCGAGGAGAAAGGTGCGGGCGGAGGGCTTGGGATCGGCGAGCAGGGCGCGGATCTGGGTGGAGGCGATGTCGGTGTGACCGGTGGCGAGGGCGAGAGCGACGTACTCTTCCTTGTCGCTGCGGGTGGCGTTGGAATGGTTGAGCAGGGTTTCGAAATACGGAAACGCGGTTTCCAGGCCGGCGCGGGCGTAGAGATGGGCGGCGAGCCGGAGGATGTCGGGATGCGTGGGGGCGAGTTGGAGGGCGGAACGGGTCTTTTCGAAGGCGGGTGCCCACTTTTCTTGTTGGATGAGTTCGGTGGCTTCGCGGGCGAACCCCTGGGCACGTTGGGCCTTGATCGCCCGCCAGATGGGACGGGCGGAGAGTGCGCCCACCACGCCGAGACCGACGATCACGCCGAGAACGATCCAGAGCCGGTTGGAGCGACCGCGACGCGATGACGATCGCGCCGGGTTCGCTGCCGGAGCCTTGGTTTCGGGTGGGCGGGCGCCAGGGGGGCGTGGGTCTTCAGGCTTCATGAAAAACGCGAGGCGTAGGCAACGGGTTGTGCCGCAAGCTAGCGGCGGTCCTTCAGCGAGTCGAGTCGGCACCTCGACGCACGGCGCTTCGCGATTCCTGGCGGGCGTTTGGGCAGAGGCCGGTCAGGGTCGGGCCGGGGGTTCGGGAGCCGGTGCGGAGCCTGGGGACGAAGAGGCTGCGGGAGGGGTGATCCAGGGACGGATGAGTTCGCGTTCCTCGGGCCGGAGACGTTCGAGGGGAATCCTGGAGGCGATCTCGTGCGCCCGGACCACGAAGCCGTTTTGCCCGCAGGTGGCAGCCAGCACGGCAAGCGCGTCGGAGCGAGGCTGGGGCGTATCGAGCAGGAAGCGGTCGATGGCGGCACGGGCCTTTTCCGGCTGGCCCAGGCGGAGATGGGCGAGGGCCAACGCAGCCCGGGCGAAAAAGTCCCGGGGCTGTCGCTCGGTGCTCGCCTGGGCCTGGGCGAGGGCGGCGTCGAGGTTCTCACCGAGCAAGAGGTCGTAGTAGGCAATTTCGAGTGGGACGGAGGCGAGCGAGGGGTCGGCGCGGAGGGCGTTGCGTGCGTGATCACGGGCGGTCCAGGTGTCACCGCGACGATCGGCGACGCGTTGGAGGGACCTTTGGGCGAGGGTGGTTTGACCGGGCAGGGCGCCGAGGCTTTTCCAGAGCATCGAAGCACTGTCGAGGGCGCCCTCCTTTTCCGCGAACTCCGCGATGGCCCGGATGCGTTCGGGCTGGTTGTCACAGGCCTTGAGGAGCTCGGCGAAATGCTGGTCCCGGCGGTCGGGATCGCGGGCCTGGATGGCGGCCTGGGTTTTGGCGAGGGCAAGGTCGAAGGCCGGCATGGGAGCGCCGGGGGTGAGCAGGTGTTGGTAGGCCTCCGCATGGAGGTTGAGGGAGGTCAGGGCGTCGAGGCGCGCCTTGAAGAGGGAACGGTTGAGGAATCCCCGCTCCTTGTCGGTGAGTCGCAGGACATCCTCGTGGCGGCCGAGGCGGGCGAGGGCTTCGACGACCAGGGTCAGCGTGGGGGTATCGTCGTGAGGCACGCCCGCGATGAGATTGCTGAGGTTCTGCCGTACGGTGGATGGATCGAGGCGGACCAGGGTTTCGGCGAGCAGGACCTCTTCCGCCGGGGATCGGGTGGGGAGCTGGGAAAGGGATTGAGCGATCCATTCGCGGTCGGAGCGATCGCCGATGCCCGAGTGCAGAAGTCGGCGCAGGGCGGTGAGTCGAAGCGGGGTGTTGGATTGGGCGATGTCACGCAACAACGCGCGAGACTGGGCGCGGTCGGTGGCTTCGGCGGTGGAGGGTATGAGGCTGGCGACGAGGAGGGCGTTGGTGAGGTTGCCGGGTTCGAGTTGGTGGGCGGCGCGGGCGCAGGCGAGGGCGGCGTTGGTGGCGCCGACGACCAGGTGGTACAGGGCGCCGAGGCGTTGGAGGCGGGCGGAGGGCGGACTGGACGCCAGCAGATTGGAGAATGTGGGGCCGGCGAGGTCGGGGCGTCGGAAGGCGAGGGAAGCTTCGAGGTAGGCGAGTCGGTCCTCGGTGGCGGCGTCGGCGCGATCGGTGAGGTGCTGCCAAAAACTCAGGCTGGTGTCGGTTCCGAGATCGGTGAGGAGGCGGGCGTTGAGCCGCACGTAGTCGGGGTTGCTGGGCTGGAGTTGGAGGGCGGAGCGGGCGTGCTGGAGGGCGAGGCCCGGATTGCCCTGGCTTTTGGCGTCGGCGGCGGCTTGGGCGAAGCTTGCGGCGCGCCAGGATTTGAGCGTGCGCCAGGCGGGTCGGGCGAAGTAGGCGCCGGCGGCGAGGAGGAGGGCGGCCACGGCGAAGGTCAGCCACCGGGCCGAGGTGGACCGGCCGATGAAATGGCGTTGAAGCTCCTCCGGGTTGGTCACGGTGCGGTGGAAGCCGGTGCTGCTGCGGAGGTGGAGGCCGACGAGGCGGTTGGGGGGCGACGGTACTGGACCGCGGCCGTGAGAACACGGCGGGCCTCCTCGATGGGAGGCGGTCCATCGGTGTAGGGGATCACGCACGAAACGACCTCGACCGCCGACCGGCTCTTACCGGTGAGCAGGGACCACTCGAGGGCGTGGCTTTCGAAGAAGTCCATGTGAATGGGTTCGCCGTTCCGCCAGATGCCCCAGACCTGGATGGCCCGTTGGTGGGCGTCGGCGAACCGGAACAGGTGCATGCGCAGCGATTGCCCGGCGAAGTCGACGTCGAGAGGTTCGACCTCGCCATCCTTCTTCCAGCCGCCGGCGGGCATGCAGATGTCGGGACGATGGCCGGTGACCCAGCGGTTGGCGGCGGCGGGTTTCCAGAAGAAATGGTAGAGGCTGATGCCCTGGCGCTGAGGCTGGCTGGTCTTGACGCGGTAGGTACCGCCGTCGCTGGGTGAAAGGGCGGCCCAGATGTCCGGGTTGGTCTCCAGTTTCTCGAGCATCGAGCCCTCGGAGGTCTGGATGGAGAAGTAGGGTTCGACCTGGGGCGGGGATCGGCGGTCGAGAATGGCGAGCCACACGTGGTAGGTGAGGATGCCGGCCACCCCGACGACCAGCGCGGGGGCGAGATTGGGCATGCGTTGCCACGGCAGGCTGCGGGCATGCAGGCCCAGGCGTTTCCAGTGGGAGATCGGGGGAGGCGTGCCGTCGGCGCCGGGTTTGCGGGGCAGGGGGTCGGTGGGGAAACCGCCGTCGCCGGCGACGAGGAGGCGACCGAGGCCCCAGGCGAGCAGGGGGAGGACGAGCAGGATGGCATCGCCGATGAGGTCGTGGGCTTTGTGCATCGCGTCGGCGCCCTGGTATTCGGTGATCAGGCAGAGGGCGAGGGTGCGGCCGATGTTGAGCACGGTGGCGACGCTGGCGCAGAGGAGCACGAGCAGGATTCGGCGGCCGAGGCGGAGGAAGAAGAGTTCGCCGACGGCGAGACTGATCATGAGGCTGGCCTGGAGGGAGCGGATGCCGCTGCATGCCTCGGCGATGCCGACCGGTCCGTTCCTCAGGTAGATCGTGGTGCCATGGGGTTCGGCGTGGATGCCCATGATGTGCATGACTTCCACGATGATGGCGGCGACGAATTTCTGGAGGCCGACGGTCACGGGGCTTTCGTAGCGTTTGGGCCAGGCGACTGCGGCGAGGAAGAAGGCGATGGGAAATCCGAGGGTGCGAACGAGTTTCCAGCCGCCGATGCAGTACGCGACCCAGAGGGTGGCGCCCACCGCGCAGAGTCCCAGTCCCCAGTTGTTGAGGCGATCATCGGGCAGCTCATTGCGGAACAGTTCAATGGGCAGGACGAAGAGGGCGAGCGCAGTGACAACGATGGCGAAGGTGCGGGGTGCGTTCGGGAGCTGGTGATCCCCGAAGAGCACGCGGCCGGCGATGGGTTCGTCGAGGCGTCGCCAGGCGAAGAACAGCATGAGCGGCGGCACGAACCACCCGTAGGAGTACATCGGGTCGTTGGTCCACTCATCGGCACAGCCGGCAATGGCCCAGGCCCAGAGGGCGAGCAGGAACAAGGCGATGATGATCCAACGCCCGTGGGCTTTTGGAAGGCCGGCAGAAGTCGCGGCAAGCGTGGTCATCAAATCGATGGCTTCTTTGGGTGGTCCAAGTTTCCGGTGGGCGGGCCGGCCCAGGCGCCTGGTGACGGTGGTTCCCTGCGCACCCGATGCTCCGCTTTCCAGGACGCGGACTTTCTAGAGGCGGAAGGCCGGTTGTGCAACGGACCATTTCCGGGGGAGTCTGGGGGGGATTACGATGAGGAGCAGGATTAGGAGTGCTATGACGCGGGGAGGTTCATGGAGAGAAAGGTTTTCCAAGAACTGGACACGTATCGGGACCATGAACCGGGGAGCGAGGGATGCAGCGAGCGGCCCTCACCCCGGCCCTCTCCCGGAGGGAGAGGGAGAACATTCCCCGCGGGTGCTGGACGGTGGAGCTGGGGGTTGAATGGAGCGAG
>CAUJJW010000345.1 GCA_963205105.1 Verrucomicrobiota bacterium
GTTCCCACTCGTCCGACCATCGATCGGTCCGCGATTAGGAGCATCCTGGGATTCCCAGGTTGCGCACCGGTTCCCACGCCGTAGCTGATCGCCCCGTTCTTGGCGGTCACACGCCACGCAAAATCATCCCAGTCCGTGGGCTCATAACGTCCCAAATCCGTCGGACAAATCAGGATTCGGTGGGTGCTCAGTTCGTTGCGGAGAGCCCAGAAATGCCTCCAGGTGTCCACGGCGCCGGCGGTGTTCTGGGAACCCAGGTATTCGGCTGAGCCTCCTTCGTTCGTACTGACCTGCATGGGAAACCGGTTCTGATGGTCGAAGGCGAATTGGCGAAACGCTCTCCCGATGCCCTCCTGATTCGACAGGCACTGGACGCGTCGGGATTTGGCCTTGGCCTGTCCGAGCGCTGGCAGCACCGCAAACACGCCCATGGCCAGCGTCACCACGATGGCGAGCAGATCCGCCCGGGTGAAGGCCGCATTCCGATGGGGTTGAGGATCGCCTTGGCGAAGAGTCGGTTTCATGCGGTGGAGGTTTCTTCCATGGAGATTACAGGTCCGGCGTGCGGCCGGGCTGCGAGTAGTTGTTGTTGATCTCCCGAGAGTCGCTCATCAGCGATCGCAATCCGGGAGTGCTCAATGGCCGCACTGAACCATCGGCAACCGCCGCGTTGCCTGCCTGTCGATGCAGGCCATTCGTGGCCCATCCCAGGGTGGCCAGGAACTGAAGGTTCGTTCCGATGTTCCCCCGCACGGCCGCCCCATCGAATTCAAAGGCAGGGAAGCCGCCGACGATGGAGCGGTCCGCGGCAAGAAGCATGTTGGGCAGGCTCTCATCGGACTCCGTACCCACTCCATAACTGATGGCGGCGTTGCGGGCCTCCGGCCGCTCGAGGTCCCTGAAGGTATCGACGGGGTTTCGTCCTGCGTCGGTGGGACAGACCAAAACCGTCGAGGTCACCAGGTAGTTCGACAGAGGTCGGAAATGCGTCCAGGTGAACAGCGCACCCGACCTGCTGCTGGGGCCCAAATAATCGGCCGACCCTCCATCATTCGTGCTGACGTTCATCGGGAAGCGCCCGGCATGGTCGTGCGCGTACAACCGAAACCCTGCCCCGATCTGTTTCAACTGATCCACGCAGGCCGTCCGCAGACTCTTGTCCCGGGCTGAGCCCCAGGCCGGCAGCAGGGTCGCGACAATCAGAAGGATGCCCGTGCCAAGCCCCAGCAGGTCGAGACGCGTAAAGCCGGCGGAGGATGTCTGCCACCACGAGACGGTTCCTAGACTGGGGCGTGACCGATCCGAAGGTTTCCGGATCGCAGAGCGGCGTGACCAGTTCATGGCTGACGGAGAGAGAACGCCAATCTCGGTCGGCTTGCATCCACGAAGTGGACTGCGCGGGGCGCGCCCCGACCGCCCACTCTCAGACAACACAGCCTGCCTGCGTCCGCGGAACTGACGTTGCCGGCCAACGGATTGATCCTGTTCACCCGTGGAGAGGGCCGCCAACGGACCCAACCGGACCCGCATCCCAGCCTGTCCCGGCGCCGATCGAAGGGCCGACCAGACATCTATCTGTCACCATCGGGTTCTTGCGCTGACCCGAGTTCCCGCCATTGACTTCATCCACCATGGTTTCGCGATTCCTTCCCTGGTTGATCGTCGCCGGGTTGTCGACATCTCCACTCGTCTTGGGCGCTACCCCGAACACCCCCCGCCCGAATACAGAGCGCGTCGGACGAGGCCCCGCCGGTCGCACCGTCCTCCCGGTGAACCAGACGATCACTCCGATTGGAAAACAGACCGATCTTCCAGGCCTCCGACCCCAGGCCATCGCTCTTTCCCCCGACGGTAAATTCCTCGCCGTCTCCGGCAAGACCAGTGAACTCATCCTTGTGGACCCCGTCTCCGGCGACGTGAAACAGCGCGTTCAACTGCCCGCCGAAACGCAGAATGAACCTCAGCCCGACGTTCCTTCTCCCAACATCCTGCAACCCGATACCAAAGGCCAACTGAGCTACACCGGCCTGATCTATTCGAGGGACGGACGTCGCATTTTCCTCAGCAACGTCAACGGTTCCATCAAGGTGTTCGCGGTCGATGCCGAAGGCACGGTCACCGGCTCGCACTCCCTTGCCCTCCCCGAAGCAAACGCCCCGCGTCGCAAGGAGGAGATCCCCTCCGGGCTGGCCCTGTCCCCCGACGGCCGGCGGCTGTACGTCTGCGGCAACCTCTCCAACACCCTGCTGGAACTGGATGTCGAGACCGGCAAGGTCCTGCGCACCTTCGAGACCGGCGTCGCGCCCTTCGACGTGGTCCTCCATCGAGGCAAGGCCTACGTCAGCAACTGGGGTGGTCGTCGTCCCGGCTCCAAAGACCTTGTCGGTCCCGCCGGGCGCGGAACGGTGGTGCGTGTCGATCCCGTCCGTTTCATCGCCAGCGAAGGCTCGGTGTCCGTCATCCCGCTCGACGACATGCCCGGCCGGAACCGAACCGCGGAGATCCTCGTCGGCCTGCACGCCTGCGCGCTCGCCGTGTCGCCCGATGGCCGCTGGCTGGTCTGCGCCAATGCCGGCTCCGACAACCTCAGCGTCATCGACACGGAAACCGACGCCGTCGTCGAGACCCTTTGGGCCAAGGCCAAACCCAGCGATTTACTGGGCGCATCGCCGAATGCCGTGGCTTTTGCCCCGGACGGCAAGACCCTCTACGTCGCCAACGGGACCCAAAACGCGATCGCTGTGATTCGGTTCAGCCCCTCCCGCAAACGTTCCCAACTGGCAGGGCTGATTCCGGTGGGTTGGTTCCCTGGCGGCATTGCCTTCGACCGGGCTCGGTCTCAGCTCTGTGTGGTCAACATCAAGGGCCATGCGGTGCAGCCGAAGGCGTACCGGGAAGTAGGCGCAGCAACGAATGCGACCGGGTTCAACTCGCATCAGTACAGCGGCTCACTGTCGCTGGTCCCCTTGCCCAAGCGCCGCGCCTTGGCCGGGTTGTCGCAGACGGTCTATGACAACCTCCGGAGCGAACGGATCACCGAGGCCCTCTTGCCGCCACGAGCGAATCAGCCGGCGAGACCCATTCCGGAGCGGATCGGCGAACCCTCCCTGATCAAGCACGTCGTGTACGTCATCAAAGAAAACCGCACCTACGACCAGGTCTTCGGCGCGTTGGAAAAGGGCAATGGCGACCCCCGCCTGTGCATCTTCGGCGAACGCGTGACGCCCAATCAGCACAAACTGGTCCGCGAATTCGTCCTGCTCGACAACACCTACTGCGCCGGAATCCTGAGCGCGGACGGGCATCAGTGGAGCACGACCGCCTTCGGAACCGATTATCTGGAGCGCTCCTTCGCCGGCTGGCCGCGCAGTTATCCCGACGGCATGGGCGTGGACGAGGACGACGCCCTGGCCTATTCCCCCGCGGGATTCATCTGGGACAACGCCCTCAAGCATGGCATCCGGATCCGTAACTACGGCGAATTCATGGCACCCAGCGTCCGTTGGCGCGATCCCGAGAAAAAGGGCAGTCCAGATTTCCTCGCCTGTTACCGAACCTGGAAAGGGCAGAGCGATGAAGTCGACTTTTCCAGTTACCCGATGGTCGACAGCCTGAACACCTTCTCGCCCACCAACTATGTCGGATGGGATATGTCCGTCCCCGACCAATACCGCGCGGATTTCATCCTGCGGGAACTCAAGGAGTACGAGGAAAAGGGCGAGTTTCCGCAATTGGTCATTATTTGTCTGCCGAACGACCACACCAGCGGAACAAGCCGGAACTGTCCCACGCCAGCGGCGACCGTTGCCGACAACGACCTGGCCTTTGGCCGCATCGTCGAGGCACTCAGCCGGAGTCGATTCTGGAAGGACATGGCCATCCTTGGCATCGAAGACGATCCGCAAGCCGGTTTCGACCATGTCAGCGGCTACCGCACCACCGCCTACGTCGCCAGCCCCTACGCAAAGCGTGGCGCAGTGGTTAGCACCCAGTACAACACCACCAGCCTACTGCGCACCATCGAGCAGATTCTCGGCATGAAGCCGATGAACCAGTTCGACGCCTCGGCCACGCCGATGTTCGACTGCTTCCAGGAAATCCCCGACCCGACGCCATTCGTCGCCGTCCCCAACCAGGTGCCCCTGGACGAAATGAATCCGGAACCCAAGGCCCTCGTGGACCCGCAGTTGAGACGCGACGCGCTCGCGTCTGCCCGAATGAACTTCCGCCAGGTCGATCGCGCGCCGGAAGACCTTCTCAATCGTGTCCTTTGGCGGGCCATGCGCGGCACCGCCGAGCCGTATCCGGAATGGGCCATCACCCACGTCGATGAAGAGGACGAGGACGACGAATAGGAACCGAGGTTGGTTCTTGATTCGAGGTACGCGTGGATGGCTGCGTGCGTCGGCAGGACAGGCGCCAGTGACGGGTTATCGAGAAATGGGCACATCGCAGAAGGTCAGCGCGGCAATGCCATTGGCGCCATGGAGTAGCGTGTCCTGGCTCCACTGGAACTCCTTGAGGTAGGTGATCTTCGTCGCGGCGGACGATTCCTTGAGCTTCAACGTGAGCCGATTGCCCTGGACGTTGCCCGACGCGACCTTGCCTTTTTCGCCGTCAAGATAGAACTGCCCGGCCAATCCATCGGCCCAAACCACCGGCTGATCAAACTCCAGGAGGATCCGGTCCCGCGCAGCATCCGTATACGACGCGTTCCGCAGGTCGGGAGGGGTGATGGAGGAGGTGGGAACCTTGCCGTAATGGTCGCGCTCGATCAGCGGCTGAATCAGGCGGGCGAACTCCCCCCATCCGGCCAATGGAAAATGACAGCCGCCGGGAGGTCGGATGCCGAGCGTGGACTGAATGCTCATGTTCGAATAGAGCCGAGGCAGGGTGCGCTGTTTTTCACGAAGCATATCCCCGGATCCGTTCCTGCCCCCCATGCTGCAGGAGTCCGGCCAGATCTGAAAAACGTAGTAATGCTGCACGTTCGGAAAGTCCCGTTTCCACGCGGCCGACATGGCGACGAACAACGGTTGGTAGGTCTCCCATCCGTAGCCGCCCGTCGGCCCATCGGCGCCCTGATCGTTCTCACCCTGATGCCAGAGGATGGCGCGAATGCCGTGGGTGAGTCTGGCCTGTTGCACGCGCCAGAGCATGCGTCCGTACAGGGTGGAGAGATCGGTCGGATCAGCCTCATGGCGCTGGTGCTGATCGATGCGGGTGCCTCCCACTGCGGCGTTCAGGATAAAAATCGGAACTCGCTGGCTCTCGAGCAGCCGCTGGGCGAGTTGCATGCCCCACCAGCCGAGCTCCGCCAGTTCTCCCTTTTCCGCCTTCCAGACCGGGTTGCACCACAGGTTGCCGACACCGTCCTTTAAGTTCTCCGGCGGGCGGCCATAGCTGCGGATCCAGTCGTTCGTCACGGGTGGGGATACCTCCCCGGTGTCTGTCGCCAACGCATTGGATTGCCCCTCGATCAGGTACGCATCGCCACAGACCAGGTTCGTCGCCGTGTGCCGCACCGTTTCCCGTCCGTCGCTTGTGGTGCCGAACTCCACCTTGTATCGGATCAGGCCGGGCGCGAGTTTCGAGGTGAGGGCAAAGGAACGGTCCGCGGTGGGTTCCGCCGTCGTGGTGCCGATGAGGCGGTCATCGGCGTAGAGACGGAGGAAGACCGTGTCGGCGGCCTCGGTCAGCTTGCCGTTGCAGAAGAGCCTGCCTTCATTCCGGTCATCGCGGGCGTAGAATTGATTGTCCTGCGGCATCTCGACTGCGGAAGGCATCCGTTGGACCCAGGCGTCGCGTTCAGGCTCCTGCACTCGCATCGTGATCGTTTGTGTGCTGGGCGGGCCGCCGTTGTCCAAGGTCGCTGTCACGGTCAGTTCACCGCTGTTCTGGGCGCGTTGGAGCAGGAGGTGTTCGCCCAAGTTGTCCCGAATCACCGCGATGCCTGAGACGGTCCAGTTGATATTCAAGGTTCCCGACTGCCTGGCTTCCATCGCGCCCTTGTTGCCTACCGAAGCCACCACCGAGATCGGCGTGCGTCCGTCCCAGAACGTCGGCGCTTGGAGGGTGAAGATCGGCTCCGGTACGTCCTCGCGAATGGTGATACGCAGGTCCTGCGTCTTGATCTCGGTCGGGTAAATGGCGCGGAACTGAAGCGTGGCCGACGTGTCCTGGGTCACCCGGCCCGCCTCGAATTCGTATTGGAATCGGTCCACCGAGACCACCGTCTCGTCCCCGCCGCGTTTCAGAATCCAATAGACCTTTTGCGCCCCGCCAGCCTCGGCGGTGAAGCTCGCTCGTTTCCCCTCGAGAACCGTGACCTCGGTAGGTGAGACCCCGAAGGCCTGGCCAGGCGGCACCAGGAGCCCGGCCAGGGTTTGCAGCGCCTTCTGATTCTCATGTTGCAGCCGGACCCAATCCGCCGAGCGGACCACTTTGGAGACGCGGACCTCGTCGAGATCGCCGACAAAGTCATAGTGGTTGTACCATCCGCCCAGCCATAACCGTGACGGGCTCCTGATCGCCAGCGGGGGCGACGTTCTTGTCGAGACACCATCGAGCACGCCGTTCACGTAAACGCGCGAATCCCCTGCCTGGAAGGTGTGAACCACCTGAATCCATGAGTCGATGGGAAGCCGGCTGCGACTGGCGACGTTCGACGCCGAAAAATAACAGTCCATGTTCACATGGGGCGGACTGCGGAACTGCATCACGACTTTGCCCTGGGCTTGTTCATTGCCCCAGGCCATGACCGTGGCATTCGGTTTCCTGGGCCGGAACCATGCCTCCGAGGTATGAGCCATGGCTCCGGTGGGAAAACTCGAGATGGCGTCCCCCCCAAATACTCCCTGCCCGCCAGCCAGGCGACGCGCCGGCCCAATCATCCCCTGCGTTGGCGTGGTGCCATCGTCCTTGGACATGAGCGACCCGACCTCATCCTGCACCGGACCGTTCATGTGCCAGACGCTCAGGTATCCGTTGGACTCACTGAACACCGCTCTCCCGTCCGATGCACCGACGGCATCGGCCTTGCCCCAATGCATGCGGATTTCCTGGCGTGCGTTGCCTTCGATCGCAGGAATGCGCACCCAAATGCTGGCCCTTCCGCGGACTGCGTCCCATTCCTCCACCTGGTAGGCCAAGGGCACTCCAGTTGCGGTGGAGAACCGGACATCCTCTCCGTTCGCTTTTGCCTCATCGAAGTCGAAGAAGTCGGGGTGCAGTCGCACCAGCAGGGGAAAATCCATTTCCCAGGCCGATGACGGCAGGTTCGCACCTTCCGGTGTGGTCAGGATGAAAACGGAACCGGCATGCAACCAACCCGCCAAGGGACTCGCGGGCCGGTCTGTCTGGACCGCCGCGATGCTCCTCGCCCCCCAGGCGATCTGGAACAACGTGGCAACCGCGAGCAGCAAGCAGCGTCCAATTGCGGGGCGGCCTGGCCCCCTCGAACTACGGTAGTACAGGCGTTGAATGGCGACTCCTTTTCTGGTGTTTCGAGACAATCGCGGGTCAGAAGCGGGGCATTCAAACCAAATCCAGGCCAGGCTGATGTCGGCCAGGCGCGTACGTACGGAAAGAGCAACGACCTGAAGCTCAGCCTCTGCGGCGTGGCGAAAGGCTTGGGATTCATCTCAAACCGCCAAACTGCCTTCCGTCACCCTTCCGTCAGACAAGAAACCCCTTTCGCCCAAGGCTCAGGTGTCGTTCATTGGAGCTACCCCATGACGACGTCGTCCTCCGTCCCGTTCTCCGGGCCCGGTGCACCTGAAAGGCGCCTCGCAGCACCGGCCCCCGCCCCGGCCGCGACGTCACGACCCAGCCCAGTCCGATCCCCCGTCCGCCTCGTGGCATGGATGATCGTCGTCTGGCTCTGCAGTGCGCTTCCTGGGATCGCCGCGGTGCTGGTGCGGACCGAGGCCGACTGGTCGTACTTCAAGGGAACCGCTGATCCGTCGTCGCCCATCGACGCCTGGCGGCAACCGGGGTTCGTGGCCGACGGTTGGACCCTGGGACGTGCCCCGTTCTTCTACGACACCGACGGCACGTACACCGGGAACACACCTTTGGCGGACATGCGGAACCGATACACCTCGTTGTATCTACGAACATCGTTCGATGCCGGCGACGAACCGGCGCCCGCGCTCCTGCGCCTCCGGTACTTCTGCGACGACGGCTTCGTGCTGTGGATCAACGGGGTCCAGGTGGCTGCGGTCAACAAGTCGACCACGGATCTGGCCTACACGGCGGTGGCGTTGGCGGCGGTCGAGGAACCCTTGGTCTGGAAGGAGCTTTTTCTGGACCCGGTTGGAGGCTGGTGGAGGCCGGGTTCGAATCATGTCACCGTCCAGGCCTTCAACAGTTCAGCCACCAGCAGCGATTTCGTGTTCGAGATGGAGCTGGCAACGGTGGTGCCCGACACCACGCCGCCGAACCTCATCCGGATCGATCCAGCCCCGGGGACCGTGGGCAGCCTGACGCGGGTGACGGTCGAATTCTCCGAAGAAGTCTCGGGCGTGGGCTTCTCGGACCTGGTTGTCGGAGGTCGGCCCGCGGTGCGGTTGGAGGGTTCGGGAACCACCTATCGCTTCGACCTTGAACAACCGGCGTACGGCGAGGTGCGGGTGGCCTGGGACCCGGGTGCGGGCATCGAAGACCAGGCGAGGCCGCCGAATCGGTTCGATTCCGTCGGCCCTGGGACGAGTTGGGTCTATCAACTCGTCGACTCGACCGCCCCCGAGGTGGTGGAGACGACGCCGTCGCCGGGCCTGACCGTGCGGATACTCGACCAGGTGGAAGTCCGGTTCAGCGAAGCCGTCGTGGGCGTGGACGCGGGAGATTTGCGGATCGGTGGCAAGCCGGCGATCGAAGTTTCCGGGGTGGGCCGAGGCCCGTACGTGTTCCGATGCGAGCCCGTGCCACCGGGAAGAACTGCGGTGGAATGGGCACCGGATGCGGACATCCGCGACCAGGCGACGCCAGCCAATCGACTGGAAGCAGCCGGCTGGTTTTATGTGGTCGATCCTGAATTCACACAGCAACCGGTGCGGATCAGCGAGCTCCTGGCTGGTACCTCAGGAACGACCGGCTTGTCGGATGAGGACGGTGAACGGCAGGACTGGATCGAGTTGGAGAATCTCGGAACCGCGGAGGTGAACTTGGCCGGGTGGTCGCTGACCGACGACCCGGATGACCCTGGCAAGTGGGTCTTTCCATCGGTTCGGTTGGCGCCGGGTGGATTCCTGGTGGTGTTTGCTTCGGGCAAGGACCGGCGACCGGCGACCGGCGCGGGGCGTTTGCACACCAACTTCAAACTGGGAATGGCCGGCGAATACCTCGCGTTGTTTGGCCCGGGTTCACCTCGGACGTTCGCGTCGGGTTTTGATCCGTCGTATCCGGAGCAGCGGAACGATGTTTCGTATGGGACGGACGCCGCAGGGAACCTTCGGTACTTCGCACGGCCGACCCCGGGCGTGGCCAACGGTTCCGGAACGATCCTTGGGGCCTTGCCGCGGGTGACCTTCGACGTCGAGCGAGGCGTGTTCGACGCGCCGTTCGACGTGCGCCTGGCCTGTGCGGTGGAAGGCGCTGAGATTCGGTACACCACGGACGGCAGCGAGCCGACGTCGACAACCGGCACGGTGTATTCGGGACCGCTGCCGATGGGCGGCACCCGGGTGATGCGAGCGGCGGCATTCCGGGACGGTTGGCTGCCGTCGCCGACCGCCACGCACACGTACCTCTTTCCGGCCCAGTTGGCGCGGCAGTCCGCGAATCCTCCCGGGGTCCCACCGACTTGGATCGACGGATCAGGACGATCCTGGACGGCGGACTATGGGATGGACCCCGAGATCATCGATGCGCCGGCTTACCGTGACCGGGTGGTGCCCGCGCTACGATCGCTACCCGCACTATCGATCGTCACCCGGCCAGCCGACATGTTCGACAACGCGAACGGGATCTACCCGAAATCCCAGGAACGTGGGGCTTCGTGGGAGCGGCCGGCGTCCATGGAGATCCTGGATCTCGAACCGGGCGGAACCGTTCAGGCGGACTGTGGCGTGCAGATGCAGGGGAACTCGGTTCGCGACCCGGTGAAGACGGCGAAACACTCGTTCCGCCTGGTGTTCAAGGCCGACTACGGTGACTCCAAGCTTCGGCACCAGGTGTTTCCGGAGTCCCCTCTGAGGGAGTTCGACACCCTGATTTTGCGGGCGGACTTCAACAACTCCTGGATGCACTGGAACGGCGAACAGCGGGCACGCGGCCAGCGGGTGCGCGATGCCTGGATGAAGGAGAGTCAGCGCGCCATGGGCGGGTTGGCTTCGCACAACCGGTTCTTCCACCTCTACGTCAACGGACTCTACTGGGGCGTGTACGACGCGACCGAACGTCCGGACGCAACGTTTGCCGCCGCCTACCAGGGGGGGACCGAGGACGAATACGACGTCATGAACGAGGGCCAGGTCGTCGACGGAAACCGAACCAGCTACGACGCCATGCGGTCGCTTACAGGCCTCGACACGCGGGCCGGCTACGAGCGGATGCAGCAGTGGCTCGACATCCCGGCGCACATCGATTTTCTGCTGCTGCACTTCTACGTGGGGCACGAGGACTGGTTCACCGACAAGAATTGGTACGCGAGCCGGCGGCGCATCCCGGGGGCCGGTTTCCGGTACCAGAGCTGGGATGGCGAACTGATGCTGAATTCCCCAACCGCGAACATCGTGACGCGCAACGATCAGCCTTCGGGTCTCCATGCAAGACTGCTCGCCAGCCCCGAGTACCGATTGTTGTTCGCCGATCGGGTCCAACGCCACTGCTTCGGCGACGGCGCGCTGACTCCCGCACGGGCGGCGGCGCGGTACGAGGCATGGATCGGTCGCGTCGAGTCGGCAATGGTCGCAGAGTCCGCGCGCTGGGGAGACTACCGACGCGACGTGCACCGATACTCCAACCCTCCGTACGAACTCTATACCCCGGACGGCCACTTCAAGAACGAGCGACGCCGCCTGGCAACAGCCTATTTCCCGGGCCGCACGGCGACTCTCGTCAGTCAGCTACAGGCTGCCGGACTCTTTCCCAGAAACGCCGTCGCTCCAAGGTTCGGCACGGCGCCAGGTCAGGTGGAGCCCGGCACGCAGGTTGCCCTTTCGGCGTCAGCGGGCGGCATCTACTTCACGACCGACGGCAGTGACCCGCGCGAGCCCTTCACCGGGCTCGTTGCTTCCGGCGCCGCCGCCTATGTCTCGCCGATCCCGATCTCCACATCGACCGTGGTGAAGGCCAGGACCCGGGTCGGCGATGAGTGGAGCGCCTTGAGTGAAGGAACGTTCGAAGTCGGACGTCTCGTTCCCGCTCTGGTGATCTCGGAAATCCACTACCATCCCGTCGGGGGCGAACCCTATGAATTCTTGGAGGTTTGGAACCACGGATCGGTCACGGTGGATGCCACAGGGTTCGTGTTGGACGGCGTCGACTACTTCTTCCCCGCCGGAAGCCTCCTGAGCCCGGGACGTCGGGTGGTGATTGCCTCCGGACTGTCACCGTCGGCCTTCGCCGGCAGGTATCCAGGAATCGAAGTGTACGGATGGTTCGACGGGAATCTCTCGAATGGCGGGGAACGCCTGACGTTGGCGGATGCTGCGGGGCGTCCGGTGGTCTCGGTGCGCTATGACGATGCCGGCGGATGGCCCAGGGAGGCCGATGGATTCGGACCTTCCCTCGAACTCCTGGATCCGAACGACGAGCCCGCAGCGCCCGCCAATTGGCGCACCGGGGAAGAACCGGATGGCACCCCGGGACGAGCCATGGCGCCCTACCCTGCGATTCCGGTTCGGTTGAACGAAATCCAGGCCGCCAACGACTCCGCGAACGTCGATTGGCTGGAACTGCACAACACCAGCGATGCCGCTGTCGATCTGGGCGGCTGGAGTCTCAGCGACGACAGCGTTGCACGGAAGGGACTGTTGCCGGAAGGAACGGTGCTCGGTCCCCGCGAATTCCTGTTGGTGGGTTGCGTGGGCACCGGGGTGCAACCGTTGCCGGCCACGGTGAATATCGGCGGATTGCCCGCGATTGCGGTGGGTTTCGCGTTGGATGGTGGCGGGGAAACGGTGTCGCTGTTCGATCGCCAAGCGCGGCGGGTGGATGCCGTCACGTACGGCGCCCAGATTCCGGGATTCACCGTGGGACGATCTCCTTCGGACCAACTTGACTGGTCCCTGGGCAGGCCAACGCCCGGAGAGGCGAACGAATCGGTGATTCTCGCAACACACGAGTCCCTGACCATCAACGAATGGCTGGCCAACCCCGTCGCCGGCGAGCCGGACTGGTTGGAGATGCACAACCGTGATGCGGAACATCCCGCGTCGCTGCTGGGTTTGCAGTTCGTGTCGGCAGGCAACGTCTCGCGGGTGGCAACTGCGGCGTATGTCGAACCGGGTGGGTTCCTGGTCGTCAAAGCCGACGGCGGTGAGGGCCCCGGATCGCTGGGCATCAAACTGCCGGCGGCGGGCGGGACCTTCTCCTTGCACGATGCCCAGGGACGCTTGCTGGAACGCGTCACCTACGAGGCCCCCATGGAGGGCTCCTCCCAAGGACGGCTCCCGGACGGAGCCAGCGAACCCTTCCAGACGTTCCCTCAGCCGACTCCCGGGCGAAGCAACGCGACCCTGCCGATCACCGCACCGTTCATCGAGCCCGTGGCGGGAGAGCCAGGCGGCTTGCGGGTTCGCATCTCGGGCGAAGTCGGTTGGGAGTACGTCATCGAGTTATCGCCGGATCTTCGACGTTGGACGCCGGTGTGGTCGGGACGCCCATCGACGACGCCGTTTGAGCAGACCCTGCCCGCGGGAGAAGGTCCCGTTTCGTTCTACAGGGTCCGCGTGCAGCCCTGAAGCCCCTGCCTCGTTGCATCATGAGATTTCTTCAAGCCACCCACAGAAGGTACGTCGGTGTTGTCCTGGTCGCGTTGGTGGCGCTGGGCGTGGTTCTGTCGATGACGCTGCGCCATGGCGAGGGCACGATCGACGTGGCATCCGCCAAGCCCGAGTGGACCTTGGTGGTGTCGAACCGGATCGCGGGCATCCCGGTGGAGTTCGAAGTCCTGTTGCGCTCCGGCAAACAAGTGCGGGTGCTTCGAGCGCGGACCCCGGCAGAGTTGCGCTTGGGCAGCCGACGCATCATCGCGCAGTTTCGGCCGGTGTTCCCAGTTCACCGACTGGACATCGTGTGCACCAAGCGAGGGGCGGGGTTTTCGAGTTCTGCCGCGTACGACCCAGACCAAGGCCATGAATCGGTGACGTTCGTGTCGACGTTCGGGAGACTCGGAGTTCCGGGCATGGGAGCCTACGGGTGGATGAATCCGAAATGGGGGGCTCGCGAACGCTACCCGAGCGCCTGGGCGTTGTGGCCTGATTTCTGGAGGCCGGCGACGGCTGAGGAAGAAGCGGCGCTTCCAAAGCCGGAGGAGTGGCCGGGGCCTTAGCCGTGAAGAGGCGGGGCGGTGAGCCGGCTTCCTGGACGCAGCGGTTCATCCGATGGAATCGATCCGAACCCGGCCCAATCAAAACCCCACCCCGACCGCGAAGCGGTCCGGGTGGGGCGAGAACAGCGGCTCCGTCCGTACGGACAGCCACCGAATGGATGCTCAGCTGCGGCTCGCCAGGTCGAAGCGATCCAGGTGCATCACCTTGGTCCACGCCGCAACGAAGTCGCGGACGAACTTCTCCCCGGCGTCAGCGCTCGCGTAGACCTCGGCGATGGCGCGCAGTTGCGAATTGGAACCGAAGACGAGGTCCACGGACGTGGCAGTCCATTTCAGCTCGCCGCTCTGGCGGTCGCGGCCTTCGTAGAAGTGCGCGCACTGCGGCGAGACCTTCCACTCGGTGTCCATGCCCAGCAGGTTCACGAAGAAGTCGTTCGACAAGGCCCCTCGCTTCTTGGTGAGCACGCCCAGATCGGGATGGCCCACGTTGGTTTCGAGCATCCGCAGGCCACCGATGAGGACCGTCATTTCCGGCGCCGAGAGGGTGAGCAACTGGGCGCGATCCACCAGATTCTCCGGGGCCGGACGGTCGAGGTCATGGCCAAGGAAGTTGCGGAAACCATCGGTCTTGGGCTCCAGCACCGCGAAGGAATCGGTGTCGGTCATGTCCTGCGTGGCGTCGGTGCGGCCGGGCGTGAAGGGAACCTTCACCTCGTGACCGGCCTTCTTCGCGGCAGACTCCACGGCGGCGTTGCCACCGAGAACGATCAGGTCGGCGAGCGAAACCTTCTTGCCGCCGGTCTGGGCATCGTTGAATTCCTTTTGGATCTTCTCCAACACGGTCAGGACCTTGGCGAGCTGCTCCGGTCGGTTGACCTCCCAGTCCTTCTGGGGGGCAAGGCGAATGCGGGCACCGTTGGCGCCGCCACGCTTGTCACTGCCGCGGAACGTTGCGGCGGAGGCCCAGGCGGTCGACGCGAGCTGCGATACCGACAGACCCGATTCCAGCAGCTTGGCCTTGAGTTGGGCGACGTCCTGATCGCCGATGAGCGGGTGGTCCACCTTGGGCACCGGGTCCTGCCAGATCTGCGGTGGCGCCACTTCAGGCCCCAGCAGGCGAACCATCGGTCCCATGTCGCGATGGGTCAGTTTGTACCAGGCCTTGGCAAACGCCGTGTCGAACTGCTCCGGGTTTCGATGAAAACGGCGCGAGATCTTCTCGTAGGCGGGGTCGGTCCTCAGGGCGATGTCGGTGGTGAACATCATGGGAGCATGGCGCTTCGACGGATCGTGCGCGTCCGGGACCATGCCGGCTCCAGCGTCCGCCTTGGGCTTCCATTGCCAGGCCCCGGCGGGGCTCTTGGTCAATTCCCAGTCGAAACCGAACAGATTGGCAAAGTAGCCGTGCGACCACGCCTTGGGGGTGGCGGTCCAGGCACCTTCCAGACCGCTGGTGATGGTGTCGGCGCCATTGCCTTTGCCGTGCTTGTTCTTCCAGCCGAGCCCCTGCTCTTCCAACGGCGCAGCCTCCGGTTCGGGGCCGACGTTCGACGCACTGGCCGCGCCGTGTGCCTTACCGAAGGTGTGACCGCCGGCGATGAGGGCGACGGTTTCCTCGTCGTTCATGGCCATGCGGGCAAAGGTCTCGCGAATGTCCTTGGCGGCTGCCAGAGGGTCAGGCTTGCCGTTGGGGCCCTCCGGGTTGACGTAAATGAGGCCCATCTGCACTGCAGCGAGTGGGTTCTCCAATTTGCGGTCGCCACTGTAGCGCTTGTCGCCCATCCACTCGCTTTCAGGTCCCCAGTAAATGTCCTCCTGGGGTTCCCACACATCGGCACGGCCACCGGCAAAACCGAACGTCTTGAAGCCCATCGATTCCAGCGCGACGTTGCCCGTCAGCACCATGAGATCGGCCCAGGAGATCTTGCTCCCGTACTTCTGCTTGATGGGCCAGAGCAACCGCCGGGCCTTGTCCAGGTTCGCATTGTCCGGCCAGCTGTTCAAAGGCGCGAAACGTTGCGTGCCATAGCCGGCACCGCCGCGGCCATCGCTCACCCGATACGTGCCGGCGCTGTGCCAGGCCATGCGGATGAAGAACGGACCGTAGTGCCCGTAATCGGCCGGCCACCAACTCTGGGACGTCGTCATCAGCTGCTCGAGGTCCTTCTTCAGCGCCGGCAAATCCAGCTGCTTGAAGGCCTCCGCGTAGTCGAAGCCCCCACCCATCGGACTGCCCTTGACTGAATTCTGATGGAGGATCTTGAGGTTCAATTGGTTGGGCCACCAATCGCTGGTGGTCTTCGCCCCGGCGGCCGTGTGACGGCCAGGGGCGGCAAGCGCGCCCATCACCGGGCACTTGGAAGCGTTGTTCGTGGATTCCTGGGAGGTGGCTGGAGCGCCACCTTCCGCGGCGGATACCAAAGCGACCGGAGTCAGCATCAGCGAAGTAAGCAGGGCCCTGATTCTTGGCGTTTTCATGGGATCTCGTGGGAGTTGATTCTGTGTCCAGCGCGGGACGATTTCCGGCGTGTGAACAACCGGATCCTTACAGCCAACTGATTCATGCATCCAATGCAATGTCAGCATACTTGCGATGCGTTCCAGGGATACCTAGGCTTCCAGCATGCGGAACGATCTGAAGCTCGAAGCCCTGGAACAGTTCGTCGCCGTTGCGCGCAACCGGAACTTCACCCGTGCGGCAGCCGAGCTGAACCTGTCCCAGTCAGCCCTCAGCCGTTCCATTCAGAAGCTCGAAGAGCAGCTCGGCCAACCGGTCTTCGAGCGGAAGCCCCGTGAGGTGCTGCTGACCAACCTTGGAACGCTGCTGCTGAAGCGCGCCACGGACATTCTGAAGCTGGTGGAGGACACCTTCGCGGAGCTTTCCGAGGCTGGCCGCCGCGGTCGGATACGACTCGGCACCATCCCCACCATCGCCCCCTATTACCTCCCCGGGCTCTTGGGCACTTTTGCCACGGAACACCCGGACATCGCGGTGATCGTTCAGGAGGACACGACGGAGGAGCTCATCAAGCGTTGCAGCCATGGGGATATCGATCTGGCGATCCTGGCCTTGCCGGTGATTGCCAAATCCATCGAGGTCGAACCGCTTTTCGAGGAGGAACTCCTGCTCGTGATTCCCTCCGGTCATCCCCTCGAGAAAGCCAAGTCCATCACCGCGGCTTCCGTGGACGACTACCCGTTCGTGATGCTCAACGAAGCCCATTGCCTGGCGGAAAACATCTCCTCCTTCTGTCGGAAACAATCGATTCAGCCGCTCACCATCGAACGCACCAGCCAGATCACCACCGTGCAGGAGCTCGTCGCCATGAACCACGGCGTCTCGGTCCTGCCCGAGATGGCGCGGCGCATCGATGGCAGCGGCAAGCGGATCTATCGCTCCTTCAGCGGCGAGAAACCGGTCCGCACCGTGGCCATGATGTGGAACCCCCACCGCTACCAAACCCACGCCTTCCACGCGCTCCAGGAACACCTGCGCCGACAATCCAAAACACAGCATCCGGTGCGCCGCCACCGGGCCAATTCGAACCCACCCACTACGACGCCGTCCCGACAGGAGGGCTGACCCTCCGAAACCCGCGGCGACGATTCTCCTTCTCCCTCCGGGAGAAGGCAGGGATGAGGGCCGCCCGCTCCACGTCTCGCGCCCCGGTTCAGGGTCCCTATACGTGTCCAATTTTTGGAAAGCGTTCCTACCCTTGAACCGCTCCCACGTCGGACCGCCCCCTCGTGGCCCAGAGGCCGCCTGCGCTCACGACGAACGCCAAAAACGCAATCCCCTGAATGAACCACCCCCACCGGCCGGACGGTCGCCGTGCCGATTCCAGGGGCTGTTGCGCCACGCCCGAATCCGATGTTCGCGCTTCCGCATCCTGCTGCCGCTGGGCCTGGACACCCAACAAAGCCTTCGCGGGCTGCACGTGGAACTCCAACGCCGGACCCGCAGGAAGTGCGCGCACCGAGTGCCAACCGGGATGCACGGGCCAAAACACCGTTTGGGCGCCCGCCGGCTCCCGCCCAACTCGGCTCAGATTCAACGGAAGAACCGGTTCGCCCGTCACCTCCAGAGCCCGCACTTCCGCCATGGGTAGCGGCACGTTCGTAGCCCCCGACCAGATCAGGGTGACCGGTTGATCCACGAAGATGGGTGACGACGGTTGCACCACCGACCACCCCTCCCTGGCTTCAGCCTCGGGGCGGGCGACCTGACCCAGCAGCCCGGCCCAATAGCGGGCATAGTCGGCTCCTTCCCCATGCTGTCGCCATCGCCACGAATCCAGGATCAGCGACCGTGCCCAGCGACCTCGGCCATGGGCACACCACGCGACCAGCGGTCGACCCTGGGTGTCCGAGGCCACCCTTCGACCTCCACTCGGAACCTGAAGATCCATCGCCAGCACCGACACCGGCGTAATCATGAGCTGTCCATCGCCAAGACGGATGCTTGTCTCGCGCGAGATTTCGGAAGGCTCCGTCGACGCGCTAGGAAACAACACCCATGGAGCAACCCGCGATGCCGTGTCGGTTTCCTTTGCGAGGTCATGATCCGTCCCAGGCCGCCCCATCACCAAAAGACCCAGGCCATCCTGGCGTATGGCGAGGTCGAGGGCGTCGCGTTCATCCAGCGAAAGCCGGTCCAACGCCGCCTCATGAGCCACCACGACATCCCAGCGCTTCAGCCAACCCGCGTCCAACGCTTGCCAGTCGGCAGGAGCGGGATCCTCCGGCGATGCGGAAACACGGTAGCGTTCGGCGCTGACCCGCGTGCGGGTGATGAAGCGTGTTCCCGATTCCGTCAGCCACCGTTGAAGACGGGCGGCTTCGACGTCCGGGTGGTCCAACAGCAACAGCACGTTCAGGCGATTGGGTTCCTCGACGCGGACGCCAAGGACCGCGGAGTCGTCGTCGGTATTGAGCCGAAGACTCCAGCGGAATCGTCCGGGGGCAACTCCCGCCGTGGGGTGCGGAAGGGCGAAGCCTGCCACGTGGTTGGAATCACCACGGACCTTGACCGACGCGATCGCACCGTCAGGACCTTCGAGCGACACCGTTGCGACCTGTTCCGCTGGGAGGTTTCCCACCCTGCCCCGGACCGTGAGTCGTTCACCCGTCGCCAGCGACCGCTCGGCGGTGAGGTGAACGAAGCGAGGAACGCTGTTGGAACCGCGATCCGGCTCCGTGGCGGACGCGACCCCAGGGGCGTGGGTGGCCTCTGGAGCGGGCCAATCGCGGGGATCCTGAAACGCCTGCCAGCCCAGCACTCCAAGCGAGAGCGTGGCGATCGCCAGCCGAACGTGGTGAAGGGCACGGTTCATGGCCGCGAGGACCACCGGGCGTTGAGAGCATCGAAGTAACGCCTACCCTCTTCCCCATCCGGAGCCAGCCGCCGACCCGGCGACTCCTCGGGCGCCGGCAGCAGGGACCACACGGCTCGCAGGAGGGTTGCGGTCGCCGAATCCGTCAAGCCGTTGCCCCGGGAACGCCACCCTTCCAAAGCGGGCAGATACCGTTCGGGTTGGGCTTGCGCGGCGCGCCACAGAATCGCATCCACCCGGGCCGCGGTATCCGCTGAAATCATCCCCCCTTCTCCGACTGACCACGCGGTCACCACATGGCGAAGCGCGGCAGCGTCGGGATCGCTGCGGGCGAGGATCTGAGTGGCCGCAGCGGAAGCCGGGACGTCGTCGAGTTCACCGCGCAACCGTCGCTCCTCCACCTTCAGGGGCGGCGGTTCGTAGCCAACCCGCCCCACCGACAGACGATCGGCCTGCTGGATCGCCTTCAGCAGTTCGAGGGCCTGGTGCTCGGCGGGCAGAGCCGCCGCCGGCTGCACCGTACGAAGTTTGCCCTCAGCGTCCCACATGGCGGCGAGCACACCGCGCAACGCCGCCTTGAGGTGTTCATCCAGGAACGTGGCGGCTTCCGGGCTGTCGTGGACGTGGGCAATCGACGCCATCATTTCCTGGGCGGTCCACGGACGCTGCGATTCGGCAGAATCGGCTCCATGCCCGTGGGTGGCTTCGATGGCGCGACCGATGGCAGCCACCTGGCCTGCCTCCTGCCCCGCGGGTCGTCGCAAGGTGGCGGCCCAGTCCATGGCCACGGCCTCCCTGGCCGCACCGGCCGAGGTGGGTTCGAATTCCTCGCCGAGAAACTGGCCGTACCGCAACCGGAGCAACTTCTGATCGATGCCGATGCTTTCGGACCGCTCACGAAACTGAGCCTCGGACAGCGCAGGCTGCTCGGCCAACAACTGTTCCGTGTCCAGGATGAGCTGGCGTTGACTGCGAAAGTACTGGGGGATGCGTCGCACCCCCGAAAGCACCACGGCCGGCTCCGTCGCTGCCGCCTGGGGCCCAAGCCAAACCACCGAGCGGGTCTCGGTTCGCGACTCGTTTGGGATCGGACGTCGGGAATCCACGGCGACCGCATGCACGTAGAGTTCATCCCCTGGCTCCAGGCCGAGGCCTGCCAGATCCAGGGAATGGCGGAAAATCGTGTTGGAAGAACCGGCGGACAGCTCACCCTGCAGAACCTCGGTGTGGTCCCTGAACCGGAGCCCCTCACCCGAACCCTTGGCCACGGTCAGGACCATTCGAACTTCGGCCACTGCATGGTCGTCGGAAGCAGCGACCTCGACAGGCACTGCCGCGACATCCTGCGTGGAAGCCAGAGTGGTCCGGAAAGCCTCCGGCAATCGCCACATCAGCCGGGGAGCCGCGTCGCGGCGCGCCTGAATCAGGTGCATGGCAGGCAAAAGAACCTCGCGACCCTCTCCGAACCGCACGGCAACCTGATAAACCCAGTTGTCGGTGACGGTCCGTCGCAGCTGGAAACGGCCTTCGCCCAAAGGCTCGCTGATCCGAGTGTCGTTGGTTCCTTGCCCCGACAATTCAAGCCCGGTCGCCTGCGGTAACGTCACGAAGGTCCAGAGCACTTCCGATCCTTCCTCGACCTCGGCGCTGAGGCCATCGACGCGGCGCAGGGGCCGACCGAGATAGGCGGGCGGACGGACCTCGAGAGTCGCGGAGACCTTGGGAATAGGCGTGGAGACGGGCGTGGACGCGATTTCCGGGGAACCTTCGGGCACGGGAACCGGCGCCGAACCCTCGCGCATGGCAAAGCCCAGGAACGCCGCGGAAAGAACCACGGCCACCAGAACAGGAACACCCCGGCCGGAGGGTGGCGATCCCGGCTTCGGAGTGGGCAGACTTTCCCAGGAACGATTCAGCCGCTCCCATTGAAGACGCTCCAACAGCGAACGATCCGACGCAGGGCGGAGCCAAAGAGCAGCGCTTTCCTCGAGCACCGGGCACGAACGATTGAGATGCTCCGCGATCGCCTGCGCGGTGATGAGCGGGGAACGTCGCTGGCGCACCCACGCGGTGATGATCAGTGCGACCAGGCCGGCGAAAACTGCGACCTGGGAATCGACGCGAAACAACACGCCGGCGACGACACAGGCCACCGCGAGGCTGATGCCGAGATTTCGAACGACGACATGCCGCCGCCACCGTCGGGCCAGAAGTTCCAGTGCGTCGCGATTCATTCAGGACGCAGGTGAGGCGGTGGGAGTTGTTGTTCGGTTTCGACCCACCCAAGCCGACAGCAGACGCTCCACCAGGAAGAGTGCTGCGCCCACCAACCAACAACCGGCGCGCAAATCCCGGGGTGGAGGACGCGGGGTCGACGATTGGAAACCCGGGGCCGAATCCGGCTCGAATCGGGGAGCGGCCTGCTCGGGTGCGATGGGGGCTGTGTTGCGGCCATCCGGTTCCAGAAGACGCCGCCACCCGCGAGGAAACGAGGCTTCCAGCGGCCAATCGGTCCAGTCGGGATGGAACCGAAAGGCGACGTTCCAAAGGACGGCTGAACCCTGCCGCTCCTCGGTCAGCCACGGGTCGCCGTGGCTGTCGCGGAATATCGGCACACCCGGACCTGCGGCCACCCGCTGGCGGAGCGCGAAGGTTTCCCCATCGACGTCGATCCGCCGGTCCTCGACGAGAATCTCCGCGGATTCAGGCGCATCGCGAATCACCTGCACCAACTGGCTCGCGGGTTCTGTCCATGAAGCCGGCAGAGGAACCGCGCCAAGTTGGAAGACCAACGATGGAACCTCGTGGGTCACCAGCGCCACGCCCATGGCCTCAAGTGCCGCGCGCACCGAGTCGGCGTCGAGCATCCGATCCGCGCTGTGGACCACCCCCGCTCGAACCGACGATGGTTCCGATACCGCAGGTGGAGTCGTTGGCACGTCATGCCACTGCACTCGCAGTCGAGAAACCGTGGGACGATTGCCCTGAAACAGTGAACGCCACGTCGGCCCGAACACCCATGCCTCCGATCCGGGCACCAGGGTTCGGTCCACCTCGCTCAGCAAGGGCCAGACCGGAGCCTCCACGCTGACCTCTGGCGACGACTCGCGATTCACAACCTTCGGAAAACCGGGTGCCAGCCAGCGCGGTTCGAAACCCTGGGCGAGACGTTCCTGCCACTCGTTCAGGTGGTTCTCCCGCAGGTTGGTGCCGGGAAGCAGCAAACACCAGCGGGCCGGGGACGGTGTTCGGGGCGTCCAAACCAGACCTGCGAAGGCCAGCGCCAGAGCGATCAGAAGGGCGCACCGCAGCAGAAGCAAAGGCCACTCACGAACCCATCGGGAACGGGAAGGACGACGGTGGGCGAGGAACGGACGGAGACTGCCGACGCGGACCACCGGGAGCGGTCGGCGCCAAAGATGGATCAGGATGGGCACGGCCACGGCGCCCAGAGCGAGCCATCCCAGCGGCTGGAGGAGTTGGACCATGCGGTGCCTCAGTGGCGCATGCGGCGGCGCAGGACGGTCCGCAGACAGCGCTCGAGCGGTTGATCGCTGAACACCGGGAGGTAGTCGAAGTTGGAATCGCCCCAGGCCCTGGACCAGGCCTGACGCGAGGATTGCCCCGCGTTGAGCAGGTGCTGCTGCACGGCGGAAGCCTCCCATTCGAGGGTGCGCCCTGTCTCCCATTCCTCGAGCAGGACCGGCCCCTGATAGGGAAATTCACATTCATCCCGGGCGATGAAGTGAAGGAACAGAACCTCGTGTCGCCGGGCGCGCAGGGAGGCCAGCGCCGCCCGGATTTCGTCGTCGTGCTCGTGTCCATCGGTGAGCAGCACGGTGAGTTGACGGGTGACTGCCGGACCGGCGGAACCACGGCTGTTCCGGGTCTGGTGCAAGGCTCTGGCAAGGTGCGTGGGATCTGCGGGCCAACGTCCGCGAGGCTCCAGCGACGCCAGGCGATGAATCACCCGGCGAAAGGGCTCCCGGCATCCGGCCGTGGACAGCGAACCCACCTCGCCCCCGCCGACGGTATGCAGTTCGAACGGATCGCCCTGGTTCTGCGCGATCAGAGCGAACGCCGCGGCCATGGCCCGGGCACCATCCAACTTCCGCGGCTCGTGAGCCGAGCTTCCGCGATGCTCCATGGAACCGGTGGCGTCGAGAATCAGCGCCACCGCGACGTGTGCGTCGACGTCGCTTTCGCGGAGGAAGTAGCGATCCGAGCGGGCAAACAACTTCCAGTCGATCTGGCGCGGTTCATCCCCGGGCTGGTAGGCGCGGTACTGGCTGAATTCGTCGGATCGCCCCGGATGCAGGCTGGCATGCAGGCCGGCCAATGCCCCGGCCACGAGACGCCGCGCGATGAGAGTCAGTTGCTCGGCGACAGCGAGCAACGGTGCATCCCGGGGCGGAATCGGCGTCGCGTCCATCACCTCAGCGGGTCGGAAGGCGGAGGCACGGCGGCGATCAGTTCCCGGACCACCTGATCGCGGGTGACGTTCTCGGCTTCGGCCTCGAATTGGAGGATCAGCCGATGTCGCAGCACCGGAGCCGCGAGGGCCTGAATATCAGCCAGTGTGACGGCAAACCGGCCCGCGAGCAGCGAACGAGCCTTGGCCGCCAGGACCAGCGATTGGCCACCCCGAGGCCCGGCGCCCCAGCGAATCCAGCGGCCCAGGACGGGATGCGTGCGGTCGCGTGTGGTCCGGACCAGGCGGTTGAGATAGTCCAGCAACGGCTCGCTGAGCAGCACGCGTCGGGTGAGCGACTGAAGTTGGAGAATCTCAGCGGCAGACATCACCGGGCGCAGCGATTCCGTCGCGCCCCCCGTGGTGCGGGTCAGCATGGTCTTCTCCTCCTGCTCGGTCGGATACTCGATGGTCAGTTGCAGCAGGAACCGGTCGAGTTGGGCTTCCGGCAACGGGTAGGTTCCCGCCTGTTCCATGGGGTTCTGGGTGGCGAGCACGAAGAACGGTCGTTCGAGCGGATGGGTCTTGCCCCCATAGGTCACGCACCCTTCCTGCATTGCTTCCAACAGAGCCGCCTGTGTTTTGGGCGGTGTCCGGTTGATTTCGTCGGCCAGAATCAGCTGCCCAAAGATGGGTCCGCGGTTGAACTGGAAAAACCGACGGCCGGTAGCGTGATCCTCCTCCAGCACTTCCGTGCCGATGATGTCCGAGGGCATCAGATCGGGCGTGAACTGGATTCGATGAAAGGACAACGCAACCGCCTGGGCCAGGCTGCGGATGAGCAGCGTCTTCCCCAGGCCGGGAAGTCCTTCCAGCAGACAATGACCGCCCGCGAGAAAGGCCGTCAGCAACTCATCCACCACCCGTTGCTGACCGACGACCGCCTTGGCGATCTCGGCTCGCAGGAGCGGAATCCTGGTCAGCAGATCCGAGGCTTCTTGCTCCGTCAGTTCGTGGGGTGCGGGCATGGTGCAGAGGGCTTGGTGCCAATTCAGAGACCGAGGGCGTACGCGACGATGTTGACGCCGAACTTGGTGTTGTCCTCGGCGAGAAATCGTTTGTTGCGAAGGTCATAATCCCATTCGCAGCCGTAGTCCTTGTTGGAATAGAGAACCCCGATCCGGCCGTCGACTTCGATGGCCTTGAGGTAGTCGTGAACGAGGTCGTCACCCCAACCGTTCAGCTCAAACGACGTCGTGGGCGGGCCTTCGAACCGGAAGAACGCCCGATACAGCGCGTGGTCGTTCGGGATCTTCACGAGCGATTCCGGACCAAACACCGCGGCCATCTGCGCTTCAAAGGATTTGGCGAACAGACCGTCCACGTCGTGGTTGCAGTCGTCCACGAACACAAAACCGCCGCGCCGCACGTAGCGTTCGAAATTCACCCGTTCGCGTTCCGAGAATTGAACCAACCGCCGTCCGCTCAGGTAGCAGAAGGCGGCATCGAACACGTCCGTGCTGCCGAGCGGCACAACCACCTCCTGGGGACTCACCGGAAGGGTCGTGTACGCGACCAGAGAATCGAGCAGGTTGGACGGCATCCGCGGGTCGACCTTGTCCCAGTCGCCGGAGTCGTACTGGAGTCGGGAAAAGACGAACTCGGACATGCCCCGGGTCAGACAGCGTCCGACAGGCTGGAGAAGGTGAAGTCGCGGACGACCATGGACGGAATGAGGTCGCCGTTGACCCGCGTCGCCCGGCCGAGGGCTTCCAGGTTGTTGAGCATGATGACCGGAGACTCGTTGAATCGGAAATTCTTCAGCGGATGGCGGATCTCCCCGTTCTCAACGTAGAAGGTTCCGTCGCGGGTCAGGCCGGTGTGCAGAAGGGTCTGGGGATCGACCTGCCGGATGTACCAGAGGTTGGTGACCAGAACGCCGCGTTTCACGCCCTTGATGAGATCTTCCAGGCTGGTGTCGGTGCCCTTCATCAGGGTTGGCCCTCCGCCGATCGCCACCTGATCCTCGGCCAGCCCCTTCTTGCGGGCCCAATAGCGTGAGTAGCGGAGGTTGCTCACCACGCCGCCTTCAAACCACTCGATGCGTCGCTGCGGCAGTCCGTCCGCAGTCCACTTGCTCCCAGGAACGTCGGGATGGAGCGGGTCGGAATAGAGATGGACCCGCTCATCCAGGAGTTTTTCGCCGTGCCGCGTCCCGCCACCCGCCTTGCTCAAATAGGAACGCCCCTCCTCGGCCGAGCGGGCGTCCATGCGGCCAACCATCAGGCTGATCAGGGTGCTGGCGGCGGCGGGCTCCAGGATGACCGTGTATTTGCCGGGTTCGATCGCCCGAGCGCCCTGCGACATCGCGGCCTTTGTGGCGGCCACGCGTGTCACCGCCGCGGCATCCAGGCGCGACGCGTCGTTGAAATCGGCAAGGCCATACCCCGACCCGGTCCCATCCTCGGTGCGGGCGGTGATCGAAAACTCAATACTGGTGCCACGGTCGTAGACGAATAGTCCCTTGGAATTGGCCAGGGCAGAAAAGCGGGTGTTGTCGGCAAGGAATCCGGCGGCCACGAGCTTGGCGTCCCGGGTGATCCCGATACTGGCGGCCACCTGTCGTACGCGGTCCTCCTGGGTGAGGTTGGCGGTGGAAGCAAAGTAGCCGGCGGGTTCGAGGTACTTCTGGGGGCCGGGAAGTTCCACGTGCTCGGGATTCTCCGGCGCAAGGCGGGCCAGTTCCTCCGCGGATCGCACCACCCGGGCGAGCGACGCGTCATCGAACTCGTTGATCGAGGCGAAACCGGTTCGTTTTCCAAAGCTCGAACTGACACCCAGTTCCAGCGTCTCCGAGCCTCCACTGGTGGAGACGGTGTTGCGGGCGAAGCGCAGGTTCCCGCTGCGTCCTCCGCCCAGGGTGACCTCGCAGGCGTCGGCCCGGGACAGCGCCAGGACCTTTTGCAGGATCGAACGGGCCTCGGTTTCAGAAAGAATGGCCATGTTTCAGATCTTTCGGGCGGTGTTGATGACGTTGACCTTGTTGAACCGGGTCGTGGAGCTGCCGTGCGACACGGCGCTGGATTGGGATGGCTGGCCTTTGCCGTCGTTGAACGATCCCCCCAACGCGTAGTCGCGCCCGTCGCAGATCGCCACGCACGAATTCCAGAATTCCTGGGTGTTCGACTGGTACGCCACGTCCCGGAGCATGCCAACGATGGCGCCGTCCTTGATCTCGTAGAACAACTGCCCGCCGAACTGGAAGTTGTAGCGCTGTTGATCGATGGAGAACGAGCCGTTGCCGATGATGTAAATCCCCTTTTCCACACCCCGGATCATCTCCTCCGGCGTCAGAGGTTCCTTGCCCGGCTGCAGGGACACGTTGGGCATCCGCTGGAACTGGACGTCCGACCAGTGCTGCGAGTAGCTGCAACCGTCGCCGGCGGTCTGTCCGACCACGTGGGCCTGGTCACGGGTCTTCTGGTAATCCACCAGGATGCCGTCCTTGACGATCGGCCAGGATTTGGTGGGCACGCCTTCATCGTCATACCCCACCGCGCCCAGGGAACCGGGTTCGGTCTTGTCGGCCACCAGATTCACCCGGGAACTGCCGTACTGGAATTTCCCGCTTTTCCACTTGTCCAAAGTGGCGAACGAAGTGCCGGCATAGTTGGCC
>CAUJJW010000346.1 GCA_963205105.1 Verrucomicrobiota bacterium
TTGTTGGGTCCGCTTTTATCGAGGCCGAGGCCCCACTGGGCGATGTCGTGGTGGTGGCCGATCCAGTCCATCAGCTGGCCGCCGCCGTAGTCGAGGCACCATCTCCAGTTCCAGTGCAGCCGGTCGGGGTGAAAGGGAAGATAACGGCTGGGACCGCACCAAAGGTCGTAATCGATGTCGTCGGGAACCGGCTGACCGATCCGGCCGGACTTGTCCGTCGAATTGCCCCGAGGCAGCCCGACCTCGACTTGCTTGATTTTGCCGAGCAGGCCGTTGCGCACGATCTCGACCGCGATCCGGAACTTGGTGTCGGAACGCTGCTGCGAACCGGTCTGGAGCACCGCGTTGCGCTTCGCGACTTCCCGGTAGACGGCCTGGCCTTCGGCGAAGAGGTGGGTGATCGGCTTTTCGCAATACACATCTTTGCCGTTGCGGAGCGCCTCGAGGGTGGCGAGGGCATGCCAATGATCCGGGGTGGCGACGATGACGGCATCGACGTCCTTGCGGGCGCACAGCTCGCGGAAATCGGAATAGGTGTCGCACCCTTTGAAAGTGCCACTGCCGTTTTTTCCTGCGTAATACTTCTCCACCTGGGCCTTGGCTCCGGCGCGACCCTTGTCTCCGTAGCCGGAGGCCACGTCGCAGACCGCCACGATCTGGGTTCCGTCCTGGCGCATGACCCCGTGCATGTCGCCGATGCCCATTCCGCCGACGCCGATGACGCCGACATTAATTCGGTCATTGGGACTGCCCTGGGCGAGCACGTGGGAGGGGAGGACGTTCGGAACTGCGGCGACAGCTCCCGCAGTGATCTTGATAAACTGCCGGCGTTTCATGGTTTGAAACTGAAGGGAGGATGGGTTGCTGATCAAGGCAGGAGTGCAGAAGCGCGAACAGGGGTGCAGCTCCGAGTTGTTGACGGCGATGGACCGTCGGAATCGGAATCGGAATCGGAATCGCCTTGTCCAACAATGGGGGCATTCATACCCGACCCCGTTTCTAGTCGGCTGGTTTTGATCGTGGGAAACCCAGCGTGACTCCGAGAGCGCCTGCGATGAGATCACCGCCGGAGGAGGAGGATCCGCAGTTCTTGCGGCAGGGTGGTGATGGATCGGGCCTTCAGCCCTGAGGATGTTTGGGCTCTTGGTCCTGGGGCGGGTGCCCCAGGCTGGTTTGAGGGCGCGCCGTTGGCGCTGGTGAGATGCTGTGGCGTGCTGTGAAAGCTGGGCTGCCCATAACAACGTGGGACGATTTCGATTCGCGTCCGTGTCCGCCGGACGGGCTGAAATCCGCGGTCAATGACCCTCACGGCGATTCAGTCTCAGGTTAAAACCCCTGGGGGGGCCAGCGTGGGGCAGCTGGAAGGGTGAAGTGTGCCCGGATTCAGGACGAGTGAACTCGGTGAAGGCGTTGGAACGAGGCGCAAAAGGGAATGTTGGGACCTGATCCCATGGAGACGGTGCTAGAATTCTAATTCGAGCAGGCGCAATCTCGGTGGTCAGCGGTCATTTCATGGGCTGCCGCAGGATGGTTTTCCATCGGGCTGGGGCTGCGCGTCGGATATCGCTCAAATAAATCTCGTGGTGCTTCCCGGTCAGTTCTCCGTGGCCGAGGATATACTCATGCAACTTTCCAATGGTCGGACCCTCTGCTGAAAACGGGCCCATGTGCAGAATCTGGGCGCACAGACCTTCAGAGAATTCTTCCAGCCGCAGTTGGTTCAGGGCGGGCAGATCCTTCTTCTTGCGGACATCACGGATGGCATCCTCAATGACTTTGTCGGGCACGAACGAAGGCTGCAAAATCATCATGGTCCACTTCCAGTTCGCCTTATTTCCCGTCACGAAATCCGACCAATCATCCGCCCACCAAAGTCCTTCCAGCGGCATGACCGCGTAGTCCAGCTTTTCCGCCCCCTTCTTCACGGCAAACTTCGCGGTGTAAGAGACGGAAAACAACGCCTCGACCGCCTGCGCATACTCTGGGGAAGAGTTGGGGTCACCCTTGCCATCCATCATCAGGTATCTGAGTTGCGGTACAGTGACTCGCTCCACGGATTTCGCGGAGGCCGTGTAGAGCTGTTTCAGTTCCTTTTTGAGATCAATCTTCTTCATGGACCCTCCTCACACCTTTGGCCTGAACTCCATGGACGACATCGGATGCGTCCCGATGCAGTCGGCGCTCCAGATTCCGACGCTTCACTCGAGATGATTCGATGAGTGCAGCTTGTGAATGGAGCCGTAGAGTTCGCCGGCGGCGGGGGCGCCACCGGCGGTGTCGAGGTTGAAGCGGAGCGCGAATTGCATGACCGGCTTCAAGTCACTCACCGCGATGTCCACGGTGCGGCCGTCGGCGCTCAGTTTCGCGGAGGTCACATTCCAGGTGTCGTGCCCTTCACGCTTCGGCTCAGCCACCGACCATTCCTTCGAACCGTAGTCGGAGGAGTAGCGATAGTTCCATGCCTCCAGCGCGTAGCTTCCCGGGTCCTCGGCGGTTTCACGGTCGAGCGGTTCGTTGAAGGTGAGGCGCAGGTTACCTGGGTGGGCACTCCAGGCGGTGGGCAGCGGTAGTTTCTTACCGGTCCAACGCACCCGCTGGAAACTTCCGTCGCGGGCAGCGGCGGTCTGCCAACCCTGGCAGCCGACGACGTAGAGTTGTCCGTCCTTGGGATGGAACGCGCCCCGCATGGGGCCGGAGAGAAAGCGGCCCTTGAGCGGCATCACCGCGCCCTGGGCGGTGCCGTCGACGACATCGCGCAGCGTAAGCAGCATGGTGCAGCGGCCCCAGGACAGGTGGAGGATCTGGCCGGAGAGCGGGCCGAACCGATCGCTGGTGGCCCAGACCTGGCTGCCGCTGGAGTTGTCGATGCGATGGGGAATCCAGCAGAGCGGGGCGTCGTAGCCGAGCGGGCGTTCGGGCGTGATATGTGGGCCGTCGTAGCCGTACCAACCGCCCGGACGGAGTTCATGAATGACCGAGGAAGGCGTCCAGGTTCCCTGTTGGGGAGCGACGGTGACGATTTTGCCGTCGGGGCTGACTCCCATGCCGTTGGGGTTGCGGAAACCCTGGGCGATGGTGGTGCGGGTTTGGCCATCCGGGGAAATCTGGTGAGCACCCTTGGGATCGACGAAATAGAAGTTACCGGCGTCGTCGCGGTTCAGGCTGGTCACGTAATCGTGCCCCGAACCGGAAGTGTCGATCAGGCTGCTGAACGCCTCGTAGCGGTCGGTGACCCCGTCGCCGTCCAAATCCTTGAGCCGGGTCAGGTGATCGCGGCAGAGGACAATGACTTGATTGCTGACGACGGTGAGGCCGAGCGGTTGGTAAAGCCCGGTGGCGATGCGACGCCAGGTGACTTGGCGAAGGGCGTCGTCGAGACCGGAGACGCGCCACACATCGCCATGGATGGTGGCGACGGCGGCATCGCCGTTGTCGAAGAAGCCGACCCCGGAACAGAACATGAGCGACTGGTTGGGGTTGTCGTAAGGCACCGGGATGGTGTCGATGGCATAGGCATCGATGTCGGCGCCGCGTTGTCCCTGGAGCACGAGGGTGGGTGTTGCCGAAGGGGCGGTCGGGCTGGGGGCTGCATGGAAGTCGGGGGATGGGCCGAGTTTACGGCGGGCTTCGAGCAGTGCGTTCAGGCGGGCTTTGGGACCGAAGAAGTAGAGGAACCGAACGCGCAGGGGGGCGGCGCTCGGTTCGAAGGAGGCATCGATCCGGCCCTCGTTGGTGCGGAGGATGGTCACTCCAGGGGCGCCCACTGACAGAACGGCGTGGACGGTGTCGCCGTTCTCGAAGCCGTGCCAGGGCGTTTCCTGAAGCATGCCTTCCACGGGCTTCCAGCCGGGTTGGTTGAGCAGGGTCACGGTGGGGCGGACCTGGGTGGAGGGGCCGAGTTCCAGATCGCGGGAGAACACGACTTGCCCGTCGACGGTCGCGGCCCAGGGCGATTCGAACACCTGACGGTCACCCAGAGCGAAGTGAAGGTGGACGCGGTCGCCGTGGATGGAAAAGTCGTTCCAATGAAACGCGGCTCCCTTCCAGCCGAGGTTTTCCGGGAGGGCGAGTTGAATGGGGCCGAGGGGTTTGGGGGCGTTGATGAGGCCGAACCGGGCGGGATCGAAGCGGAGGAAACCGCCGGTCCAGGCGGCGCGCCAGTTGCCGGTGGCGGTGTCGTAGCAGACGCCGGCTTCGGAGGACTCGCCGAGGCGAAGGGCGAGGCCTTTGCGCACGGTGCCGGTGGGGGTGGGCAGATAATAGGCCTGCCACCGGGCGAGAATGGATTGCTGGACGCGGTCGTCGATCCAGTCGCCTTCGCCTTGCTTCCAAGGCTCGTCCCGGTTGATGCGACCGGCTGCGGCAGCCGGAGGATTCGCGGGTTTGGCTGGCGCGGGTTTGAGTTTTGGGACGAGTGCTTCGAGCCCGGCAAGTTCCTTGCGCAACTTGACTTCGGCGTCCTCGTCGGTGTGACCGAGAATGCCGACCGGACCGCGCCAGCCGCTGTCCTGGAGAGCCTGGATCATGGCGAGCTCCTGGTCGCCGGTGCCGAGCGGGATGATCTTTTTGCCGGTGCGATCGCCGTTCCGGACCATGCCGTTGAGATTGATGGCGATGAGATGGGGCTTCATCGCGGCGAGCAGGGCGGGGAAGCGGTCGATCTGATCGTGGGCGTGGTGGAAATTGTAGACGATGCCGACGTTGGTATGACCGGCGGCGCGCAGTCGGGACAGAATGGTGAGCTGGTTGGTGGGTTCGCCGAACCAGCCGAGGTGATTGTAGAGGCCGATGGTGGAGCCAATCCGGGCGGCTTCGGTGCACAGGGGACCAAGGGCGGTGACGGTGCCGGCGATCTTACGTTCCAGTGCGGCCGGGTCGGGTTCGGGTTCGGTTCCCAGGGTGATCCAGAGCTGGGGGGACAATTTGTGTCGGGACAGGCACTCGAGAATGGCGCGGGACTCGGGTCCGAGGCTGGCGGGGAACCACCACGCGGTGAGCTCGATCTTGCGGGCGGCCAGTTCGGCGACTTCGCGGTCGAAGGTGGGGATGTGTTCGTTGCGCCAGTCGTAGGCGAGGCGCTGGATGCCCAGCGACTGCAGCATGGCGGCGCGTTGCTCCGGGGTGCGTTTGGCGGAGTCGAAGGGCACGATGCACCAGGCGACCAAGTTGCTGCGGGCGAACAGGCCGTTCGCGGGGAGCTCGGCGCGGGTGGGCTGAACCGCGACGAGGGCACAGCCAAGGAGGAGGGCGGCGAAGGAGCGCGTCATGATGGGTAAGCGCGCGCATCCTGCGCGGGCTGGCGCCTGCTCGCAAGCGAGCGGTCGGGGTGCGTCCGTAGTGGCGGGCGTCCCGCCCCCCGGAATCCTTCCAGCTCAAAGCCGCTGGGCGCGGTCTTCGATCAGCTTCCGGACCTCATCGGGGTCGATGCGGCGGACGGGAAGGTCCCAGCCGAGCGTGTCGTGGTTCGGCTGCCAGCCGTTGCCGTCGACATCGACGTAGATTGGGTTGTGGTAGGCGCAGGGTTGCCACTTGGCTTGGGCGCTGGAACCGAAGCCGGTGGCGAGGTTGGAGTTTTCCCCGACGGCCACGACGATGAGATGAGCGTCCTGGCTGAGCGGGACCCCGATCTGGCGTTCCAATTGGACGACACCGTCGCGGAAGGCGTCGGGGTGGGAAGCCCGGGTGAAATTGAGCTTGGGCGGCTGTCGGCCGTTGACGAGCACCTGAACGCGGTCGATGCGCATCCAGTCGGTGGTCTGGACGCGCACGCGGAGGTGAACGCCGGCGGCGACGCGCGTGGATCCGCCGGGCCCGGTGCCGTCCTCGGTGGTGACTTCGAGGAACGGGCCGGTGGTGACAAAGCTCCGGCCGGCGCGGGCGTTGCGGGCGACTTCGCGCCAATCGATGCGGGCGGGTTGATCGGTGGAACAACGCACGTACGTGCGCCAGCCGCCGACGCCGGCGCCGTGGATGCCGTGGGCATCGGAGACGGCGACGCACGGGAGGCGGTGTCCCTGGTTGAGCAACTGGAGCCAGACGAACTCGCGTTGGGGGTAGACAGCGTCCTTGCCGTTGGGGGAGCGGGACAGGAGGTAGGGAGTGTTGGTGAGGATGCCGAGGCCCCAGGTTTCAGCGGCATCGAGAAGGGGTGTGAGACCGACATACCCGCCGTCGGCCCGGCCATCGCCGTCGCGGTCGACCCAGTTTTCGATCAGGTCCGGGTGATTGATCTGCACCCATCGGCCGGGTTCGTGGCCCTGGAAATCGCGGAGGACCATGGCGTTGATTCTGGGATCCTTTTGCCAGGAGGGTCCGCCGCCGTCCTGGGTCCGCGGGTGGGGCTGGAAGGGGAAGGAATTCAAGTGGGCGCCGGGGCCGGTGAGTTCGATGCCGGGGACCGTCGAGAGTTCGTTGGAAAGGCCGAGACGGAGGATGTGCGGCGTCCAGTCGAAGATGCGGTTGTGTTCGGTGGTGGGGGCGAACTCGACCTGTTCGGCGGCGAGGTTGATGAGTCGATCGTCCGTGGCGGTGGTGTTGTCGCCACTCTCGGTGGAGTGGTTGTGAAAATCGGTGCTGACCCAGCCCGTGGTGTCGACGACCCGCGTCAGTCGGGTGGTCACGGGAAGCGATTCGCCGGTGAGGACGCGAACGGGAACGCGGGCATGACTGAATTCGGGGCCGTGGGTGACGACCACGTCGTAGGTGCCGGGCGGGATGGGGACGGAGAACTGGCCGGAGGCGGAGTGGTATTGGTCCAGACAACCGTGGGCGCGGTTGGCGGGGCCAAGGTTGGGGGAGGGAGTTCCCTGGGTGCCGAGGAACTGGACCTTGCAAGGCAGGGAGCGGCCTTCGCTGTCGCGCACGTCCATGGCGATCCGCGACTGGGGTCCCAGGGTGAGATCCAGGCGGCTTTCGCGGTCCGGCTGAACGATCAGGCGCGCGGTGACGGGGGCGCGGCCGGCGTCGGTGACCGCGACGGGGTATTCGCCGAAGGGCAGGGGAAAATCGATGTTCCCACGGGCGTCGGGGTAGGCGGCCAGCTTGCGGTCGCGGATTTCGAAGTCGATGCGGGCGGTGGTGATGGCGAGGCCTTGATCATCGCGCAACGTGCCGCGGATGCGTGACGTTCCCTCCAGAAAGCCAGCCAGGCTTCCCAGCGCGGCGGCTGGGGATTCACCCACGGCGATGGCGCGGGCGTAGCTGATCTCGGCCCCTGGGGCGAGGTCGATGGATTCGGGGGGCGGGGTGAAGCCCTCGGTCTCCAGCCACCGGTAGGCGTAGCCGGATTTGTCGGCGGGATTCACCGCGTCGCCCACGGTGTAACCGAGAACGGTCTGGACATTGACCAGCGGTGTCCAGCGGTCGGAGGGATCGAAGGCGATGGGTTGGGTCGACTCGTTGCGGAGGGACGTGACGATCAGAAGACCGGGCCAGCCTTCGCGGAGGCGGTACACGTGACGGACGAAGAGTCCCTTGTTCTGGGCGGCGGAGAGGACGGTTTCGACAGCAGCCTCGTTTTCGCGGTCCTCCTCGACCTTGCGGACGTGGGAGACTTCGCCGCGGAGATTGGAGGGAGCGAAGACGGTGAGCTGATCGTTGTTTCGGCCGCGCAGGGTGAGGTCGTAGAGACAGCCGGGGGTTGGGGTGCCGTCGTAGTAGACGAAGAGATTGGGCTTTCGATTGGCGCGTCCGTTGCCGATGACGGCTTCGACCAGGGAATTGCGCAGGAGAAAATCGCCGAGGATGCCGTCGGCTTCCTTGCCGCCGGGGAGTTGGTCGATTTGGTCGGGACCGATCTGGAAGCATTCCGGGCTGGCGGCGCTGGAAGGCAGCGGGGCGACGAGTGCGAGGGCGAGGACGACCAGGAACGATCGGATCATGGGAGGGAACTTTTTCCAAAAATTGGACACG
>CAUJJW010000347.1 GCA_963205105.1 Verrucomicrobiota bacterium
ACCACACTCCATTGGCTCGCCCACCCGTTTCACCATGCCTTCCCGACGCCTATTCCTCGCCTCCCTCGCCGCCACCTCCATCGCCCCATGGGTTGTCCCAGCCCGGGCCGCCGACACCCGGCAAACACCAGTCAAGGTCGGCTTCCTCGGCACCGCCTATTCCCATTTCGCCGACAAATACCGCCTGCTCCGGGAGTCCGCCGACTTCGAACTGGTCGGGCTCTGTGACGATTCCGCCGAGGTCCGCGCCCGTGGCCCCGCCGGCGCCCGCTGGATGAGCCGCCAGGAATTGCTCGCAGCCGTCGAGGTCGTGGTCGTCGAGAGCGAACCCCAGCATCACGCGCGCGATGCCAAGGAAGCCCTGCTCGCCCGCCGGCACGTTCATCTCGAAAAACCTCCCGCCGATTCCCTTCCAGCGTTCCGCGAACTCCTCGATCTCGCCCAAACCCACCAGCGCGTGCTGCAAATCGGCTACATGTGGCGCTACAACCCCGGCGTCCGCGCCGCCATCGAGGCCGCCCAAAAGGGCTGGCTCGGCGACATCTTCCTCGTCCGTGCCACCATGAACACCACCCTCGCCGGCCCACGCCGACCCGATTGGGCCCGCTTCCGAGGCGGCGCCATGTTCGAGCAGGGATCGCACCTCGTCGACATGGTGGTCCGCCTGCTCGGCCGCCCGCAGAAGGTCACCCCATTCCTGAAAACCTCCGGTCCGTTCAACGACCAACTCGCCGACAACACCCTCGCCGTTTTCGAATACCCGCGCGCCCTGGCCATCGTGACCAGTGCCCCCCTCCAACCCAACGCCGGTCCCCATCGCTTCCTGGAAATCCTTGGAACCTCCGGTAGCGCCCGCGTGCAACCCCTCGAACCTCCGGGTCTTCATCTCGATCTCAAGTCCGCGGCCGGGCCCTACGCCGCCGGCAGCCAAGTGGTGCCCCTGCCCGCCTACCAACGGTACGTCGACGAATTCCGCGATCTCGCCACCGCCGTGCGTGGTGGGGCACCCTTGCCGGTCACGGCGGCGGTCGAACTCGACATCCAGGAAGCCCTGATGCGCGCGTGCGACATGCTCTAGCCGAAGCCAGCCACCGCCATGTCGAAAACGCGCCCCGTCATCCTCATCTCCGCGCACACCGAACGCGAGGGATCGGAGTTCCCCGACGCCGCCATCAGCCTGTCCCAGCGCTACTCCGACGCCATCTATGCCGCCGGAGGATTGCCCCTCGTCCTGCCCTGCACCCGGGACCAGGGCATCGTGCGCGAAGCGGTGCGCCACAGCGCTGGCATCCTGCTGAGCGGGGGTGAGGACGTACGACCCGAACTCTACGGCGCCGATCTTCCTCCGGACGTCGCCACCACCGTCGTTCCCGCCGATGGCGATCGTGATCTGTTCGAACTGATCCTCATCGACGAACTCTTCCGGCAGCGACGCCCCCTGCTTGCCATCTGTCGGGGTCAGCAAATCCTGAACGTCGCCCTGGGCGGCAGCCTCATCGCCGACCTGCCGTTGCAACGCCCGGGCGGGATCGCCCACAACCGTCAACCCGAGCGCTTCCAAGCCGTCCACGAGGTGATGCCCGAACCCGGAACGCTGCTCGCCCAACTCGCGGACAACGCCTCCTTCGGCGTCAACAGCACCCATCATCAGGCGGTGGACCGCGTGGCGCCGGCGCTACGGGTGGCCGCCCGCAGCGCCGATGGGGTCATCGAAGCCCTCGAAGCACAGCCCGGCTTGGAAGTCCTACCCTATCTCCTCTCGGTGCAGTTCCACCCGGAACGCCTTCGGGACCGCCAACCCATTCACGCGAAGATCTTTGATTCCTTCCTCCGCGCGTGTGCGGCGCGCTGAGGCGGCTCAGCTCAGCGAGTCGGCGACGGCGATGGCGCCACTTCGTCCTCGGGCAGAGGCCGACCCTTGGTTTCCGGAAGGAAGATCAGAGCCACCAGTCCCAGCAGGAAGATCACGCTCATGTAGCTCGCCGCATTCCGAAACGCCTCGATCTTGGCTTCCGGGGAAGTGGCGCCCGCTTTCAGGGCCGCCTGGAGCTGCCCGAGCGTGAACGGACCACTGGCCGCCAGGAACCGACCGACGTTGTAGCAAAAGCTGGTCCCCGTGCTGCGGAGTCGCAGGGGGAACAGTTCGGGAAGGTAGATGGCGAACCCGGCGAACAAGGCCAACTGGCAGGCGCCCATCACGCCACTCATCCAGATGTCGCTCTTGCCATTGAAGAACTGGAAGTAACCCGCCGTCGCCAACATCGCCGCCACGAACGCCACCGCGAACGCTGGGCGCCGACCATACCGCTGCGCCATTTTGGTCATCAGAATCATCCCGAAGAAGGCCCCGATATTGAACACGATGGAGTTGATGCCGATCCAGATCCCCCGTGCACCCGCGATCTGTTCGGGCGGCAACTGTTGTTCACGCAGTGAGCGTTCAATCACCGGTCCAACTAACTCAGGCGCGAAAAATCCTATGCCCCACAATCCAATCACCCCGGCCACACACAGCATCATCCCGAACAAGGCCGGCTTCCGCCATCGCGCCTCCCCGAACAACGAGGCATACGACCCGAAGGCCACACCGGTCCTACGGCCTTCTTCACGCGCCTTGACCCATTTCTCGGGTTCTTTCAGTCGCAGTTGAAGAAACACGCAGAGAAAGGCCGGAATGGCCCCAATCAGAAACATCAGCTTCCACGACCAATCCGCCGACAGCTTGTTGGTCGCCACAAGTTGACCGACCCCCATGCTGATCAGTCCCGCGGTCACGTTCCCGACCGCCGACAGCGCTTGCAGCATGCCCAAAGCCCCGGTCCGTGAATCGTTCGGCAGCGCATCCGCAATCAAGGCCACCGCGAGACCAAAGACACCGCCGACTCCCAGTCCTGTGATGAACCGGTAGGCAGCGAAATCCAGCCACCCCGTCGACAACGCGGAAAGGCCGGTGAACACCGAGTACATCAGGACGGTGATGGTGAGCGTGCGGGCCCGGCCAATCCGATCACCGATCGCGCCAAAAAAGAGCCCGCCCGTCGCCCAACCCGCCACGAAGATCGCGGTCGCATAGCCACCGTACTCGTTTGGATCCATCCCCGGCGGCAGCAGAGCCTTCATCGCCGCAGGCCGCGCCAAAATAAACAACTGCTGGTCCAGGCAGTCGAACAGCCAGGCTAGGCTGGCCATGCTGAAGACGAACCAATGGTAGCGGCTCAACGAACGCCACCAGGGCGCCGACACATTGCTCGGGGTGGGATTCATGCGGTCGTTCGTCAGTAAAGAACCAGCACCCCGAATCCAAGCCCGAATTCCGGTTTTCACTGGGAACGCACAGACGACGTTGAATCTGTTTAACCTGCCCCTTCACGGCCAGCTGCTGGCTAAGGACCAACCCGACAAACGTTCACGCGGGCGTCCTGGGCAGGTCTGGCTCCAGTTCGGGGGTGAAAAGCGCTTCCTTCAGCGTTTGCCGTCCAGTCGGTGATCAGCCGGCCTTCATTCCGGCATGATCACCGGAATCATCTGGCGCCCGTTTCTTCGATACACCCGGAAATCACTGTCCGTGGTCAACACTGCGGTGTCGCCCGAACGTTCGGACATCCGCACCAGACAGGCATCAGCAAGGCTCATCGGCGTGTCCTTGTAGCGCCGGATCAGGCGGATGGTTTCGGCGAGTTGGTCCGTGAACGAATATCCCACGATGACCACGCCACGCTCCAACAACCGGCAAAGCTTCTCCTTGCCCTCGTGGGTGCGCTCCAGCAGAAAAAAGCACTCTGAAATCACCGCTTCACAGGTGAGGAAAGGCTCATCACTGGCCTCGAAATGCGTCCGTGCCCATCGGTGATTTCGATCGCGCTCACAGAGCACCGCGACCAGTGGTCCGCTATCGATCAGCACCGTTCTTGCCATAGTTTTTCAGGTGCTCCTTGTTGGAGGAAAGGTCATGCGGCACATCCTCCGTCCTGATCACAAGGTCTTCCATACGGCTCCAGAGCGACCCTTTCCCATGCCCCTTCGGCGCTGGTTTCCGGGACAGGCGTTCGCGGGCGATTTCCGATTTAGGAACGTTGCGCGCCGCTGCGTCCCCGGCGATTTCTGCGAAGAGCGCGTCGGATACTTTGACGGTCAGGGTCTTCACGATGAATGAGGGTATGACCACTCTGCCAAAACAACAACCCTGCGAATCAACGCCAGCGCGTCGTCATCAACAACGCCGTCGGAGCGCCGCCGGCAACCGGTTCGGGTCGGGTCGAGTCCGCTGACTTGCAACCCACCATCATTTCAAATCCGCACCCGCACCCAACCCACCCACCGTCCAATCCAGGTTGTATTCACCGTACGGCACCGTCTTGTTCATCCGCCGGTATTTCACAAACTCGGAATGGCCATCCACGAACAGCAACGGAAAGCCCTCCTTCCCATGCGCAATGTTCCGATCTCCCAGGTTCCCATGCTCCGGCTCGGCAAAGCACGGTGAGATCGCCTTCTTGGACGGGTGCCGAACCTCGGTGGTCGACCGCGCTGTCAGCTTCGGCGCCTGGGTGTCGTCGTTGTAGAACTGATGATAGTAGTAGTACGAGCATGGGAACGGCAGTTCGTTGGTTCGGATGCCGTTGCCCGCCCCATTCACCCGGGTCCACGCAATGTTCCAAGGCAACCCCTTGTCCGCCGGACACACGTAAAAGCTGCGCCCATTGGTGCTGATGTAGGGGTCCATCAAACGCAGCAGATCCACGAAAGGCATCTGCGGCCAGCCACGGCCCGAAAACGGGAACTTGTCGTTGTTGTCCCCGGTGTACATCGCCAACCCCATGCCCACCTGTCGCAGATTGGAAATGCACCGCGCGGTCAAGGCCTGGGTCTTGGCCCGACTCAACGCCGGCAAGAGCATGCTGGCCAGAATCGCGATGATCGCGATCACCACCAGCAGTTCTATCAGGGTGAACGCGCCGGCCCTTGGAGTCCGCGCCGACCGGGTGTTTCGATGGATGGACATACTCGTGCTGGTTCCCGACACACACCACGGCTCCGCCCGATCCCAGGAAAAGCCCGCGGCTGATGCTGCCGAGAGGACCATCCGCTCAGACTCCGGTCAATCCCGCGTCTACCCATAAACCATTTCATGCCAGCGATCGCGAGGGATGAAACGGGCTCCCTCACCCCAACCCTCTCCCGGAGGGAGAGGGAGCCGCAGATCCCGCACGGCGACATGCCAAAACTTCAGCCGTCCGAGCCGTCGTGACTCGCTCCAGCTCCCCCCACTTCTCCACCCTCCGAAACCCGCGGGGAATATTCTCCCTCTCCCTCCGGGAGAGGGCCGGGGTGAGGGCCGCCCGCTGCTTTGCTCGCTCCCCGGTTGATGCTCACAATACGTGTCCAAATTTTGGAAAACGCTCCTACCCATGAACCTCCCCTCGTCATCGCACTCCTACTCCTCATCGTAATCCCCCGCCTCCTCCGGTTCATGGCCCGTGAGCCGGTCGAGTTCGGAACATGGCGCTTCCCCTGAACCCCGCGTGACATCCGTCGCCCTGCCCTGTCAAAGTGTCGATGCCTGTCGCCGAGAGCGTGAACGAATCACCGCCAATCCCCCCGCCCGGGACGGACGCTTCCAATCTCGGTTCCGAGGATTTTGCGGCCGTTTACCAGGAGCATTCGCAGGCCATTTATTACCTCGCTCTTCGCTATCTCGGCGACCCCAACCGCGCCCAGGACGTCACCCACGACGTCTTTCTCAAGGCCTGGCAGCACCTGGGCGAGTTTCGCCACGACTCCAGCTGGCGCACCTGGCTGTATCGCATCGCCATCAACCACTGCCGCAATCTCGCCGCCAGTTGGGCGTCGCGGAACCTCGTTGCCAGCTCCGACGACGCCCTCTGGGATTCCGCCCCGTCGCCCGGAGATTCCCCGCTCCGCGTTCTGGAGATCAAGGAGCTGGGCGAACGGATCGGTTCCACCCTGGGTCGCCTGCCCGAGGAATACCGACTCCTCCTGCTGCTCGTTGCGGATGAACGTCTGAGCTACACCGAGATCGGGGAACTCACCGGCCAATCCCCGGACGCCGTCCGCGGCAAGCTCCATCGGGCCCGCAAAGCCTTCGCCGCCGCCTTCGCCACCACCGCCTAATCTTCAGCCCTGCCCATGAACCACGAAACCCGCCTCAACCCACGGCAGCAGGAGGAAAGCGTGCCGATCACCAACACCCGGCCCGAAGGTCATGTCTTTCCTACTCCCGAGGACGCGCTCCGGGCCGATCGCCAAACCACCCCTGTCCCTCAGGATCTCACCCAGCGCCTCGCAACCTCCCTCGCTCAACAGCAGCAACCACCCCCGGTTTCCTGGTGGAAACGGCTGCTCGGTCTCCGTCCCTGACCACTCAATATCCGACCCAACTCTGCCAACGACCGCGTTCATGAACCAACTGACCCAATACTGGCGCTCCATCCCCAAAGGCACCCGGGTTCTCACCCTGCTGTCGTTCTTTGGGTTCCTCGTCCTCCTCATTGTCCGGCTCGTCGCCCGCGTCGACCTGAGCGAGTCCATCTCGTTGAATGAATCCACCCTCGCCGGGTTTCAGCTGTGGCGTCTCTTCACCTACGCCCTGGTCCCCGGAGATGCCGTCGGCGTCTTCTTCGGCACGCTCTTTCTGATCCTGATCGGACCCGGCGCCGAACGTTCCTGGAGTCCAAGCTTCTTCATCACCTACTTCCTGGTCTGTGCCGCCGCCTCCGGTGTCGTGTTTCGCCTAATCCTCGGCAATGCACCGCTCGGGCTCCTGACCAATGCCGGCGCACTCATGGGCCTCATCGTCGCCTGGTTTCAAGCTAACCGCTTTCAGCGCTTTCTCCTGTTCGGCGGCCCTGAAGTCTCCGCCGCCGTCGCCGCCTGCGTCACCGCGAGTTTTATGATCGTGCCCGCCGCGCTCAGCTGCGGCTGGATCCTGACCCCAGGTATCGCCGCCGGTGCTCCCGCCGGCTGGCTCTTCCTCCGACTCCACGCCCGGTGGTCCGATCGCCGCCAACCACCCACCGGCCAACGGAGCCGCGTCAGTCGCATCGAACTATGAACGCGGCTCCAACCCTCCCACCCAGCGCCAACGCCCCGCGCGTTTGGGAACAGTTCCAGCCCGCAACCTCGGTCGTGCGCCGCCAACGGCGAATCCCAACCCGCTCCACCGTCGCCCGCGAACGCGTCGAACTCGCTCAGGCACAGCTCGCCGACTGTCACCTCTGCCTGCATCACTGCGGCACCAACCGCCTCGCCGGCCCTTCCGGACGCTGTCACGCCGGCGCCAATGCCCGCTTTTTCGCCGCCCAAACCGATGTCTCCGACGAACTCGAGCTCCTGCCCTCGTTCGCCGTATCCCTCAGCGGCTGCAATCTCCGCTGCGATTTCTGCATCACCGGCGGCCCCAGTTGGAATCCACGGGCAGGCTCGGATCTCGATGCCGCGCGCCTCGCCGATCGCGCCCGCGACGCCCTCGTCCAGGGAGCCCGCACGGTCATGATCCTTGGCGGCGAACCCACCATCCACCTGCCGGCTCTCCTGGAACTGGTGGCCGCCCTGCCCGACGACGCGTGCTTGGTGCTCAAGACCAATGCGTGCTTCACCCCAAGCGCCCGTCCGCTCCTCGCAGGCCTGTTCGATGTCTGGCTGCCCGACCTGAAGTTCGGCAACGCCGAGTGCGCGGACCGTCTGGCCGCCATTCCTCACGCCGCCGACTACTGGAACACCGTCACCAACAACCTGCTCTGGATGGCCGCCGAACAGGACACAGCCGAGGTGATTGTTCGACACCTGCTCATGCCCGGCCATGTCGACTGCTGCTGGGAACCGGCGGCCCGATGGTTGTCCCAGCATCTGCCCGCCGCCAAAGTCAGCTTGCGCACCGGTTATTGGCCGGCCTGGCATGCCGCCCGTCATCCCGAACTTCGCCTTCCGCTGGCTCGAACCGAGCTGAATCGCGCCCTCGCCCTGGCGAACGAGTGCCGCCTGAACCTGATCCCATGAACTCCAGATCGCCTTCTGCATGAACGCCCCATGCAAGCCATCGCGAGGATGCAAACCGGCTCCCTCACCCCAACCCTCTCCCGGAGGGAGAGGGAGTCGCGTCCTGATCTCGGCGACATGCCTGAACCCCGTCCTTCCGAGCCGTCGCGAATCGCACCAGCCAACACCCAGCTTAGCCCTCCGCAACCCGCGGCGACGATTCTCCTTCTCCCTCCGGGAGAAGGCCGGGATGAGGGCCGCTCGCTCCACTCCTCATCCCCATCCCAATCTTCTCGCCCCCCCCGGCTCACCCATCGCAACCCAACCGATTCTGAACATGGAGCCTCCTCCGAATGCGCCTCCCGTCACCGGCGACACGCCACCTTGCCCTCCCGCGGCTCAGCCTCCTGAAACCTCCGCCGCAACTGATTTCATGATCCTCGCCGACGGAACCATCTACGCCCGCAACCTGACCCCGGACCTCGCCCAAATCCTGGCCGGTCTCAATCCTCACGACGCCACCATGGCCGCCCGCGCCGCCTCGGCCCACCCATGACCCAATCTCCCATGACCTTCTCCACCGAACTCGAAACCCTGATCCGCGCCCGCTACCCGATCCTCTACCTCGTCACCAGCGAGGAGGCCCGCGCCCTGGACCTCGTCAACGCCATCGCCAAGAAGCGGCAAAAGAAGGTCTTCGAGTGGAGTTACAGCACCGGCATTGTCCCTTCAGGAACGTCCATCCAGTCCCAGAAGACCCGCAACGCCCCCACCAAGGATCCCCTCAACGCCCTCGATCAGGTCATCGATTTGGTGGAACCCGCGATCTTCGTCTTCAAGGACTTCCATCCCTTCCTGAGCCGGAACAACTTCGCCATCATCCGGCGCCTCAAGGAAATCGCCCTTCACCTCAAGAATTCCTACAAGACAATCATCCTGCTCTCCCCGGTGCTCGATCTACCCATGGAATTGGACAAGGAGGTCACCGTCCTGAACTTCCCCCTGCCCAATAAGGAGGACCTCGCCGAGCAGTTGGACCGGATCGTCGAAGACGTGCAGCAGCACAAGCAGGTCCAGATCGCGCTCGACGCCCAGGGTCGGGAACGCCTGCTCCAGGCCGCCCTCGGACTCACCATGAGCGAGGCCGAGAATGTGTTCGCCAAGATCCTCATCAAGGATGGCGGACTGTCCGGCGACAACGTCGATGAGGTCTTCGCCGAGAAGCAGCAGATTATTCGCAAGAGCGGCCTGCTCGAGTATTACCAGTCCCAGGAATCCTTCGCGAACGTGGGCGGCATGCCGATTCTCAAGGATTGGCTGGTCAAACGCGCGGTGGCTTTCACTCCCGAAGCCCAGTCCTTCGGACTCCCCGCTCCCAAAGGCATTCTCATGCTCGGCGTCCAGGGCTGCGGCAAGAGTCTCTGCGCCAAAGCCGTCGCCAGACAATGGCGCCTGCCCCTGCTCCGCTTTGACATGGGCCGCATGTTCGGTTCCCTCGTCGGTTCGTCCGAGGAAAACGTCCGTCGCGCCATCGCCGTCGCCGAGTCCGTCGCCCCCACCATCCTCTGGGTCGATGAAATCGACAAAGCGTTCGCCGGCTCCCGCGGCTCCGGGTCCACCGACGGAGGCACCACCGCCCGCGTCTTCGGGACCTTCCTCACCTGGCTCTCCGAGAAAACCGCGCCGGTCTTCGTCGTCGCCACCGCCAACAACATCTCCGAACTGCCACCCGAACTGCTGCGCAAGGGGCGCCTCGACGAAATCTTCTTCGTCGACCTGCCCTCCGACGAGGAGCGCAAGGATATCTTCCGCATCCACCTCTCGAAACGCGGACGGGACGCGGCGAACTTCGACCTCGATGCCCTGGTGACCGCGAGCAAGGAATTCAGCGGCGCCGAAATCGAACAGGCGGTCATCAGCGCGCTCTTCGAGGCGTTCTACAAGCAGGTCGATCTGGCCACGGAACATCTCGTGCACGAACTCCGCCAGACCGTGCCGCTTTCCAAGACCATGTCGGAACAACTCCTCCGCCTCCGCTCCTGGGCGGAAGGCCGCGCCCGGAACGCCAGCGTACCCCGTGAAGAGGACGATGCTCCACGGCGGAAGATGGAGTTTTAAAAAGTCTGGGCGCGCCCGTGACGACTCGAGACTTGCCTTGTCGAATCCATTCGAAGCCTCGCCATGAACCGGTCCTACACCTCCGTCAATTCCTGCCCATGAACCTTCCCATGCAAGCCATCGCGAGGGTTGAAACGGGCTCCCTCACCCCAGCCCTCTCCCAGAGGGAGAGGGTGTCGCGGCCTGCCCTCGGCGAAATGCCTGGTCCCCATCCGTGCGAGCCGTCTCGACGCGTTCTGGTGAATGCCTGGCTTAACCTTCCGACACCCGCGGCGCCTATTCTCCTTCTCCCTCCGGGAGAAGGCCGGGATGAGGGCCGCTCGCTCCACGCCTCGCTCTTCAGCTCATCGTCCCAAGACGTTTCCCAATCTTAGAACTCCCTCCCCAACCATGAGCGCCGTCTGCATCCTCACCCCCGTCGTCATCGCCGCCTGGCCCGCGTTCAGCGCCGCCGTCTCGGCCGCCGCCGTCACCCTGGGCTATCAGGTCGTCGCCGAAGCCCGTGGCGAAGTCGCCGAACAGGTCCAAAACCGCGTCGAGCTCCAGATCGACCAAAGCGAGATCGTCACCAGCACCCTCGGCCGTGACCAACGTCTCCGCCTCACCCGCGAAAGCGTCACCGTCGTCTTCTCCCGCGACTCCCGCGGCCGCGCCTCCATCTGCGTCACCGGCGAAGGCCACTCCGACGCCGAACTGCAAGCCATGGGAGAGGAACTCTCCCAAAAGGTCGTTCAACAGTACGTCTACCAACGGATGATGGATGAAATGCGAACCCGGGGGTACAACGTCGTCGAGGAACAGATCGACGAAAACCAAGCCATCCACCTCAAGGTCCGCCGTTGGGAAGGTTAGTTGCCCGGGGACGGAGGACAGAGGACGGACAGACTTTCACGCATTGAACATCTAGAATCCCCTTATGCCACAGCGCGAATTCGACATCACCATCTCCCCCGACGGCTCCGTCGAGGTCCATGTCCAGGGTTACAAGGGCAAGGGTTGCCTCGAAGCCATCAAGATGTTCGAGGAAATCATCGGGCCGACCAAGGAACGCCGGGAAACCAGCGAGTTCTACGAGCCCGACGAACAGGTCCGCTACCAGATCGACCAACACCACTGACGGAACGCCGGTGTCCACCCCACCGAAAACCTTCTACCCACCGCGTGCCGACAAAATCTGGGTCGGTCGCCGGGCAGCGACCGGCGCTCGCATCGTCCGCCTCCGGCATCGGGCCTTCCAGGCGTGCCGCTGGCTGCTCACCGCGCTGGTGCCCGGCCTTCCCTGGTGGCTTCATCGCCAGCGAGTCATCGGCATGGCGGTGTTCATCAGCTGGGGCTTGGTCCTCGCCCTTTATTTGGCCCTCCGAAACCTGGGCTTTCAGTACACCGTCCGTTCCCGGACGTTCCTGATCGAAACCATCCAATATGAACCTGTCTACCTCGTGCTCGGACTGGCCGCCGGCATCCACATCGCCAGCACCGTCCACCTGCTCTGCCGGGTCGCCCTGCCCCGATTCAGCCGGGAGTCGCGTATCGTCGTCGCCGTGGGGATGAGCGTGGCAGTCGCAGTGTTCGTTTATTTCGCCGTGTACGCACCGTTGGCCAGCCTTTAGCCATGCCCGAGCCCAACCGCCCCTACTACCCGCCCCGCGCGCCCTGGTACGCCCCGGCCCGGGAAGCAGGTTACGCCGCCCTCGCCGCCACCCGGGTTCAAAAGATTCCGACCCCGGGGAACATCGGGCTCGGAGCCTTCGTGCTGGGCCTATTCCTCCCCGGATTCGCGTTCGTCCTGCACCGTCGCCCTAAAATCGGAACCGCCCTGGTCGCGATCTGGCCCATCCTGTTCACCCTCGGTCTCGCCTTCCTTGGCGAGAGCGTCGGCAACCTGTTTCTCGGCCTCGCCATCTCGCTCCACGCCACCAGCATCGTTCACCTCATCAGCCCCTGGCTGCGCGAACTCGGCGCCCCGCAGCGCATCCTCGCCAGCTTCGCCGCCGTCGCGGGACTGATCGTCTTCGCCTACTTGCCCCTCCAGGAGCTGACCTACCACAAGCTCTTCACCCCGATCGTCACCGACCAGGGTTCCGTCGTGGTACGACCGACCCGGAATCCGGAAGGGGTCCGCCGAGGCACCTGGATTGTCCACCAAACCACCGGCCGCTCCGGGTGGGGGGTGGTCCGTGTCCATGAAGGCATTTCCTTCGCCCCCGTGCTCGCCCTACCCGGCGACACCGTCGTCTTCACCCGCGCCGCTGTTCGGGTCAACGGAACCGACCTCCCCCGCCAGAACGACATGCCCACCGAAGGCTCGATGGTCGTTCCCGAAGGCCATTGGTTCGTCTGGCCGCGCCTGCACGTGGCGGTCAACACCGCCGGCGTGGATGCGGAAACCGTGCGCGGAGTCATGTTGAGCCAGTCCTCCGTTCCCTTCGCCAACCTCCGCGGCATTCCCTTCTCCCGCTGGTTCCACCGACAGCAGGTCCTCACCACTTCCCCATGAGCCGATTCCGAAACCTCGAATTCGAGGGCCAAAACGACGACGCCTTCCAGCCCCAGCAGGAGGAGGTCATCAAGAACGAGGTGTATTACCTGGGCGAAGCCCAGAGCGCCTTCGAGGCCGCCGACTTCGAGCTGGGTCTCCGCTTGTACGCCCGTGCTCTGGAAGAAAACCCCAAGAGCCCCGCGGCCTGGACGGGACAGGTTCGCATGCTCCTCGAGCTGGGCGAATTCCGGGAAGCCAAGGCCTGGGCCGACAAAGCCCTCGAAACCCATCCCAACCATCCCGAGTTGCTCGCCGCCAAAGCCGTCGCCCTCGGCCGCCTCGGCGATCTCGATGAAGCGCTCGCCTTCTCCGACGCCGCCTTCGAGGAACGCGGCAACTCGCCCTTCGTCTGGCTCGCCCGCGCCGATGTCCTGCTCGCCCGCAAGGAACAACGCGCCGAGTATTGCTTCGAAAAGGCCCTCGGCCTCGCCCCGCGCGATTGGTTCGTCGCCTGGCTCGCCGCCCGCGTCCGCATCTACTACGAGCAGTTTGCCCAGGCCCTGAAGGTCCTCCGACAAGCCATCGAGTTCGAGTCCGCCCGCTTCATGCTCTGGCTCCAACGCGGCGAATGCGAACTCGCCCTTGGCCACGTCGACGCCGCCCGCGCTTCGTTCGCCCAGGTGCTCCAACTCAACCCCCTCTGCGAAGCGGCCCATGAGGGCCTGCGTCAGGCCAGTTCCACCGGCCTCGGCCGACGCATCGCCGGCTTCTGGCGACGACTCACCGGTTCGTGATCCTCATGAGCACCCCCAAACTCGACCAACTCCTCGTCGCCGCCTCCGACAGCGAAGCTTCCGACCTCCACTTGATCGTCGGTGTCCCTCCCGCCTACCGGGTCAACGGCGAGATCATTCTCGCCGATTCCGACGCCCTGACCGGCGAGGACACCGCCGAAATGGTCGAAGGCCTGCTCAACGAGCCTCAGCGCCGCAAGTTCGAGGAGGCCTGGGAATTGTGCGTCTCCATCCGCCACCCCGACGCCGGCCGCATCCGCGCCACGTTCTACCGCCACAACGGCTTCCCCGAGATGAGCCTCCGCTTTTGCGGCGAGCGGATCCCTTCCCGGGAATACCTTGGCCTGCCGGAACGCGTCGATGAACTCGCCCGCAAACCCAACGGCCTCATCCTCATCACCGGCGCCACGGGAGCCGGAAAAACGACGACGCTCAATTACATGCTCGATCTCATCAACAGCGAGCGTCGCTGCAAGATCGTCACCATCGAGGACCCCGTTGAGTTCGTTCACAGCAACAAGAAGGCCATCGTCGTCCAACAGGAGGTTCTCACCGATGTCCGCTCCTTCAACAGCGCCTTCCATCACGTGCTCCGCCAGGACCCCGATGTCATCGTCGTCGGCGAAATTCGCGACCACGAAGCCGTCGCCACCGCCCTGACCGCTGCCGAGACCGGCCATCTCGTCCTGGCCACGCTCCACTCCCCCAGCGTCGCCCAATCCCTCGAACGCATCATCGGCGTCTTCGAGGGTTCCATGCAGAAGCAGATCATCCTTCAGCTCGCCAACTCGCTTCAGGGCATCATCGCCCAGGACCTGCTCCCCGCCGTGGACCGCAATCGCCGCGTTCTCGCCTACGAGCTGCTCCTCGCCAATGGCGCAGTCCGCAACCTCATCCGCGAAAATCAGCTGCACCAACTCGAGAACGTCGTCCAGATGAGCCGCAAGGAGGGCATGGTGCTCATGGACAACTGCCTGAACGACCTCTACCTCAAGTGCCTCATCACCTACGACGTCGCCACCAGCCGCGCCAAACACCCGGAAAATTTCGCCCGCGGCCGCGCCTGACCAATCTCACCGATCTTCCGGCACAATCTCCAGCGAACCGTCGTCGGTCATCCGCTTGATTTCCGCGGTGTAGCCCTGGCGAAAATTCGGGTACTTCAGCCGATACCCCAGTTCCATCGTCAGCCGACGGTTCGAAACCTTGCAGTTCGCCAGTTCCTGACGCCGCACCGGTTCGGACTCTTCCGGCCCTGTCGGCGGCAGCCACTTGCCCATGGTCTCCGCCAGCCAGGAGAAGAACTGAGTCTCGCGGATCGGTTCGTCGTCCACCGCGTTGTACACTTCGCCCGCCCTCCCGTTCTTCAGCGCCGCCAGAATCACCCCCACCGCGTCATCGCGGTGAATCATGTTCAAATGCCGCTGTCCCTGGCCGCGGATCTTCAGGCGGTTCTTTGCGAAATCCTCGACGAACAGCTCCCGACCCGGCCCGTAAATGTCGCCGAACCGAAGCACCACCGGCGACACCACCTTCCCAGCTCCCAGCAGCCATTGCTCCGCCTCCACCCACACCTGGGCCCGGGCACCCTCCGGTTTCGTGATACTGGTCTCTTTGACCAGCGAACCGTCCTGCTGGCCATAAACGGCCTTGCTCCCCGCAAAGATGAACCTCTTCGGTGGTTCCTTGGCCACATGCGCCACCAGACGCGCCATGGCTTCCACCTGCAACACCCGTGTCACCGCTGCCGTGGCGGTGACGCCTGCAGACGCCGTGAAGACCACCGCATCGAAGCGTCCCTCCGGCAGCGCAATGGAGTCCGCCGTGATGTCCCCGATCCACGGTTCCATGCCGGCCTCGCGTAGTGCGGCCTCGCCCTCCGCCGTCCGTCGCATACCCACCACCTGATGCCCCTGGCTCACCAAAGCCGCCCCCACCGGCAAGCCCACGTAGCCACAGCCCACAATCAACACGCGCATCCCGCGACCTTCGCAGGCACCGTTTCCAAACGCCAACCCCGCTTGCCCCAATCTGCCGGATCGCTACCGTGCCCCGGCTGCCCTTGTCATGTGTCGCCCCGTTGCCCCCATCCCACCGTGGCCCACACTCCGACGTCCTGGAGTGCGGCGGCCCCGCCGCCGCTTGGAGATGGAGCCATGGTCTCTGCCCCCAGGTCGGGTTAGCCGGTGTCGCGGAGCGACATCCTATGGTAGCCAGGCGTTTCAACGCCTGGACCGATGCGAGCGAAGAGATTCCGTCGCGGAGCGACGGTTGAACCCGGCGCCTGGAACGTCGCCAGACCCACGGAAGCCACGGATTCAAGCGTCGCTCCGCGACGCTCCGGTGGTCGACACCGTGAATCATCCGGGCCTTGAAAGGCCCGGCTACCTTCGTTCGTCGCTCCGCGACGGCATAAAACGGCCCACCGGCAAAAGGCGGCCCAGCCGCCGCTTCGAACCCCGCCCACCCGCACCTCAGCCATGATCCACCAGGCACCTGCCCATCGCCAACGCCCCCAACCAGGGGCCAACGTTCTTTCCCTTCTTCTGGTCTCCGCCTGCATTCTCTTCCTTCCCCTCACCCGCGCTGACTGGCCCACCCACCGCGCCAATGCCGGCCGAACCGGGCTCGCCGACACCACCCTTTCCGTCCCACTCCACACCGCATGGACGGTTCACCTCGCCCCGCCCCCCCCCCCCCGGAGCCCCCCCCCCCCGGGCCGGTTCAGGGCACGCCACGAACACCACC
>CAUJJW010000348.1 GCA_963205105.1 Verrucomicrobiota bacterium
GACGACGCCACCGGGAAAGTGCTGTGGAAGCACGAGTACGAATGCGCCTACACCGTCAGTTATGCCTCCGGACCGCGGGTGACACCGGTCGTCGACGGCGGGAAAGTCTACACGCTGGGAACGGAAGGCCACCTCACCTGCCTGGAAGCGGACACCGGCGCGGTGGTCTGGTCCCATGAATTCCAGAAGGATTTCGGCATCAAGGCTCCGGTATGGGGCTTCTCCGCGCACCCTTTGGTGGAGGGCAACCAACTGATCTGCCTCGCGGGCGGAGACGGCTGCGTCGTCGTGTCGTACGACAAACACACCGGCAAGGAACTTTGGCGGGCACTGAGCGCCAAGGAACCCGGATATGCCCCGCCCATGATCCACGAGTTCGGCGGACGCCGGCAGTTGATTGTCTGGCATCCCGAGGCGGTGAGCGGACTCGATCCCCAAACCGGCAAGGTCCACTGGTCGCACCCCATGTCGCCCGACATCCGCTTCGGCATGACGATTCCGAGCCCGCTCCAGGTCGGCGACCGGCTCTTTCTGACCTCCTTTTACAACGGTTCACTGATGCTGCGGTTGGACGGGAATAAGCCGTCAGTGGTCTGGCAAAGCACCAAGGTGAGCGAAAAGGACACCGACGGACTGCACAGCGTCATGGCGACGCCCCTGATCCAAGGCGGCTTCATCTACAGCCCGTGCAGCTACGGCCAGTTCCGTTGCCTGAACGTGGAGACCGGCGAGCGTTTGTGGGAAACCTTCGCACCCACCAGCGGCAAATCGGCCCGCTGGGGGCACGCCTTTGTGGTGAAGAACGGGGACCGCACCTTTCTCTTCAGCGAAACCGGCGATCTGATCATCGCTCGTCTGACGCCTGAGAAGTACGAGGAGATCAGCCGCACCCACTTGCTGGACGCCACCAACCCCGATCCCGGCCGTCCCGTGGTGTGGTCTCATCCGGCCTTCGCCCATCGCTCGGTCTACGCGAGGAACGACCGTGAAATCGTCTGCGCCTCGCTGGCCCGGTGAAAGGAGCTGACAGCTCGCAGGTCGTGGCGCCGGATCAGAAGCTGAGCAGGCACTGCCAGATGTAGGTGTTGCCCAAAGAATCGATGTTCTGCCAGATCCGGCGCAGGAGTTCCTTGTCCCCGCTAATCTCGGGGAGTTCCTGAACCTTGGTTTCCCAGGGAAAACAAACTCCAGGAGGCACCGCCGACGGCGGCCAGCCTTCCAATCCCTTCAGCCCTGAGACGTCGGAACCGTCGTGAGGCGTGAGCACCGCTTCACCCCCCGGCGAGGTCGTGGGTGAGGCAGAGTAGACGCCGTACTCGCGGGCCGCCTCCGTCATGGCGCGCAGGTTCTCTACCGAGGTGTCGTTCTGCATGATCGCGCTGGCGTCGAGAATGTAACCGCCCTCGCCGGCCACTTCGTCGATGACTTTGCGAACATAGGAACGGACCTCATCCGGTTTCCCGTAACTGAGCAGGGTGTTCGGGATCCCACCGCTGAGCGCGAATTTCCGGTGGAGCTTCCGATGAGCCAGGAACAGGTCTCCGCGGTCCACGTGGTACAAAATACTGCGTTCCGGGAGCTGCAGGAAATCGTCGTGGTGATAGTCCCAGTTGCCCTCGGCGTAGAACATCGTCTGATGTCCGTGCTTCCAGAATTCCTCGATGCAGGGCCGGAGGGTGGGCCAGTAGTGGGACTTGAACTGGCCGGGATTGATGAAGGGCACGCAACCCCGGTGCATCCAGAAGCCGATGGGAACCTGTCGGGCAGGGTCCGCCGTTCCCAAACCCACCTGGGTCAGATGCGGCACCAACGCCTCGCACGCTTTCAGCACCTTCTCCGGCTGGGTGTGCATGTCCATCGTCAGGCCGATGTAGCCCCGCAGTTTGTCCGCCAGGATGTCAAAGGGTGCCTTGAAGATGCCGGCAATGGCGGAGACGGTGCCGTTCTCGGTCCGCATGCGCTGGATGTGCGGACCCAGCGCCATGAAGTACACCATCATGGCCATCCCGCCCTTCACGAAAGAGAGGTTGTTCCTTCGGGTGGATGGTTCGCCGATTTTGGCCACTTCAGTGGAGACGCGGGGAAGCCAGACGTCGTAAAGAAAGCCCGTTGGATCGGCGATGAGGGCGTCGTATTCGTCTTCGCGCATGAACGCCTGCTCCTCGGGTGGCTCGATGTAGTTGAAGCCGGTTTCATGCGGGATACCGATGCCGGGAATGCCGTAATAGCGGAGCCCGATCGCCTGAGTCAGGCCGGTCCAAACCCAGACCATGTTGCACACCATGGCGTCCCAGTCGAAATCGCGGCCGGTCACGAGAACGGCGTCGAAGGCCTTCTGATAATCATGCGTGACCTCCTGACATGTCATGCCCGCGTATTTCGCCACGAACTCGGCGACGAACGGTCGGATGGGGACCTTGTCCGGTCGCTCGTTGCGCAAGGCGGTGACATAGCGACGCAGGCGCTCCTGGTAGAGTGGCTCGTGGTTCATCGTGATGGGCCGGCGCGGGCTTTCAGGTTCTCCTCGACTGAGCCGGGAGATCGTGACGCACGTCAAGGCGTCTGGGTCCAGCCGCCTCCAAAGCTTTCGTCGAAACTCCAACCCACCGATTGCCATGCCTGACCTGCAACCCCTCAACGACGCCGTGCTCCACGGCGATTGGAAGCTCGCCAAAACCATCACCGAGCAGGCCCTGGCGGCCCATGTGGAGCCGTTGACCCTGCTCAACGACCACCTGGTCCCGGCGATGAACGAGGTCGGCAAGCGCTTTGAGTGCAATCAATTCTTCGTCCCCGAACTCCTGCTCGCCGCTCGGGCCATGAAGGCCTCCTTGGAGCTGCTTCGACCGCTCCTCGCCGCCCGCGGCACGGAACCCATCGGAAGGGCCGTGGTCGGCACCGTCAAAGGCGACCTCCACGACGTCGGCAAGAACCTGGTGGCGTCACTGCTCGAAGGTGGCGGCTTCGAAGTCATCGACCTTGGTGTCAATGTGCCTCCCGAGAAGTTCATCGCCGCCGTCCGTGAAAAGAAGGCGCAGATCGTCGGTTTGTCCGCACTGCTCACCACCACCATGCCGTCCATGCGCCTGACCATTGAGGCGTTCAAAGCCGCGGGCCTGCGCGATCAGGTCAAGATCCTGATCGGCGGAGCCCCGGTGACGCAGCGGTTCGCCGATGAGATCGGCGCGGATGGTTACGGCGAAAACGCACCGTCGGCAGTGAACCTTGCCCGCAAGTGCCTGGGGCTTGCAGTGACCTGAACCCTTCCTCCCCACACCCTATGCCATCCCTAGTCGATCTCGGTCTCGGCGACGCTGTCATCCTCACCGACGGCGCCTGGGGAACCCAACTGCAAGCCCGAGGCCTGCCGGTGGGAGAATTCCCCGACGCCTGGAACCTCGCCCAACCGGACCGGGTGGAAGCCGTCGCCCGCGAATACGTGAACGCCGGCAGCCGGGTCATCCTCACCAACACATTCGGATCCAACCGGCTTCGGCTCATGGATCAGGAACCCGAATTCCTGGAACGCGTCACCGAGATCAACCGTCGCGGGGTCGAGATTTCCCGAAGCGCCGCCGGACAACGCGCCCGGGTGTTCGCCAGCATCGGGCCGACCGGCAAATTGCTCATGAGCGGGGATGTGACGCCCGAGGAAGTCAGCGCCGCGTTCCTGGAACAGGCCCAAGCCCTCGCATCCGCCGGTGCGGACGCCTTGGTCGTTGAATCGATGATGGACGTCGAGGAAGCCAAACTCGCCGTCGCCGCCGCGAAAACCACCGGCCTGCTCGTCGTCGCTTCCATGGTCTATGACGCTGGAGCCAGCCGGGATCGCACCATGATGGGCACCACGCCCGAACAGGATGCGGAGTCGTTGGCCGCTGCCGGAGCGGACGTGATCGGGTCCAACTGTGGCCGCGGGATCGCGGATTTCATCCCGATCTGCCGCCGGTTGAAAGCGGCCACCGGTCTTCCGCTCTGGATGAAGGCCAACGCCGGTCTTCCGGAGTTGGAGAACGGTCGAACCGTGTACCGAACCACAGCCGCCGAGTTTGCCGCCCAAGTGCCGGCCTTGATCGAGGCCGGAGCCCGCTTCGTCGGCGGCTGTTGCGGGACCTCGCCCGACTTCATCCGGGCGATCGCCGAACAACTCGCATCGCGACAGCGTACGAGCTAAGCCACGCCATGCGTCTCAAACTGATCACCTGCCAGGTGTTCGATCGTGAGATGACGGCGGTGGTCGCCCGATCCCCGCACACCGTGGAGATCGAGACTCTGTCGAAAGGGTTGCACAACATTCCCGCGGGCGGGATGCGGGAACGGGTTCAGGCGGCGGTCGACGCGGTTCCTCCGGGGTTCGACGCGGTGCTGCTCGGGTACGGATTGTGCAACAACGGCCTTGCCGGTTTGACGGCGCGCGCCCTTCCGCTCGTGGTTCCCCGGGCCCACGACTGCATCACCCTGCTGCTCGGCAGCCAGGAACGGTACCTGGACTATTTCGAGAAAAACCCCGGCACGTACTTCAAGAGCAGTGGCTGGATCGAGCACGAGACGAATCCCCAGGATCTCGACCAGCATTCCATCGCGCACCGAAACAGCATGGATGCTTCGTACGAGGAATTGGTGGCGCGCTACGGCGAAGACAACGCGAAGTACCTCTGGGAGGAACTCGGCCAGCGCCCCAAGCATTACGCCCAGTTCACCTTCATCGAGATGGGGGTGGAGCCGGACGATCGATTCGAACGCCACACCCGGGAGGAGGCGGTTCGGCGCGGCTGGCGCTTCGAGAAGGTCCGGGGCGACCTTGGCCTGTTGCAACGCTTCGTCGACGGGGTCTGGTCCGAGATGGAGTTTCAGGTCGTGCCCCCCGGCCAGCAACTGGTCGCACGCTACGACGGATCGATCGTCGGCGCGGAGAATCCGGGACCCGTGTGAACAAGGACCCTTCCACCCAGGCGAACGTTCTCGTCTCGTTGAAACCGCACGGGCGCGAGGTGCGTGTGGCTCCTGGAAGCCCACTCCAGGACGTGCTCTTCGACCAGGGCGTCGAGTTTCCATGCGGCGGACGGGGGCGCTGCCGTGGATGTCGGGTCAAGGTCGTGTCCGGCGAGTTGCCTGTGACCGTCGACGACGCCCAACGGCTCCCCGCGCACGAACTGGCCGAGGGTTGGCGACTCGCCTGCCAGGCGCGAGTCGTCGGAGATCTCGTGCTCGACCTGGCCCAGTGGGAAACCCCGATCCTGGCGGACGACACACCGTTCGACGTCACCCCGCGGGAAGGCTTTGGGGTGGCGATCGATCTGGGAACAACGACCCTGGCCGCCCAGCTGCTCGACTTGAAAACGGGCCGGATTCTGTCCGTTCGGACAGCGTTGAACGCCCAGGCGCGGCATGGGGCGGACATCATGAGCCGCATCGAGGCGGCGGTGCACCGGGGCGTTCAAGCGGAACTCGTCCGGCTGATTCGCGAACAGATCGGGGGGTTGATCCAGGACCTGCTGACCGACGCCGGCATTCCCCGGGACTGGCTGAAAGACGTCGTGGTGGTCGGCAACACCGTGATGCATCACCTCTTTAGCGGGCTGGATCTGGCGCCACTCGCGATGCACCCCTTCGAACCGGAATCGTCGGAGGCACAAGTGTTCGGCGCCGACGAACTTGGCTGGTCTGGCGGAGCCGACGGCTCAGGTTGTCCGAACCTCCCCGCCGGTTTGCGAGTGAACTTCCTCCCCGTGTTGGGCGGATTCGTGGGCAGCGACCTGCTGGCGGGGGTGCTGGCGACGCGCCTGCACGAGAGCGCCACGTTGCAGGTGCTGGTGGATCTGGGGACCAACGGCGAGATCGTGGTGGGAAACCGTGAAAGAATCCTCTGCGCGTCGACGGCGGCGGGGCCTGCCTTTGAAGCCGCCCGAATCGCGCGCGGCATGCGGGCCGCCACGGGAGCGATCGCCGAAGTCTCGGTTCGCGGATCAGGCCTGGAATGCCGGGTCCTCGGCGGGGGAGCGCCGCGCGGGATCTGCGGGAGCGGACTGGTCGACGCGGTGGCAAGCGCTTTGGAGCTCGGATGGATTCGATCGGACGGTCGGTTGTCGTCGGACAGCGAACTGGTCGTGCAGGCCCCAGTGACGTTGCAGCAAGCCGACATCCGGGAACTTCAATTGGCGAAGGGAGCCATCGCCGCGGGCCTTCAGCTGTTGTTGAAGACATGGGGCGCGACCCGGGAGGACGTCACGCAGGTGTGGCTGGCGGGTGCGTTCGGCAACTCCATTCACCGGGCCAGCGCGCGGCGGATCGGGCTGTTGCCCTTCCCGATCGAGCGGGTGAAACCGGTGGGCAACACCGCCTTGCTGGGGGCCAAACTGGCGTTGTTCCAGCTCCCCACGGAGCGCGGCGACTATCGGGCGTTGCGGGACATCACCCGCCACGTCGCGTTGAACGACGATCCCGAGTTCCTCGACACGTTCGTGGACGCCATGGCCTTTCCGGACGCGTGAGCCTACTACCGGATCATCCGGTAAAAGGCGGTTCCGGGAGGTGGATTCGGGTCACGGAACTCGGCCGTACCCCGGCAGACGGTGCCGCTGGGGCAGCCAGACCCTCGGCGGTGAATGCCGGGGGAAACCCTTCTGAGCGCAATGGTCACGCTCCCAATGGAAGTCCACGGCCCCTCTGGCGTGCTTGCCCTTTGCGCGGTCCAGGTGCCGAGGGAACCGGTGATTGAGAACACAACCGCTCCTCGTTCCATACGAAACCCGCTGAGCGAGTCGGGAAGAACCACGGTCACGCGCACGAAACCGGGGTTCCCTTGTTTGTCCAAGACAGGAACATCCACGTGGTCCCGAGTAAGGTCTGCGTTAGGAAGGAAGCGCAGCTCGGTACGCACACGAGCCAGCGCAACGCCTCCCGCAGTCGTGGCCGGCATGCTGCCAATGGTGAATGGCTTTCTTTCGGAATCCGGGATTGTGGCGAGAATGTCGTCGAAGAGAACTCGGACGGATTCACCCTCTTGCACATGAACGATGAGACCCGGGCCAATGGAGGCCTGGTTAGGATCCACGACATGAATCAGGCCGATGAAGGTGGTCGATGCGCCAGCATCGTCTCGAACCACATAGGTGAACTCATCCACACCCGTGAATCCGACCGGCGGAGTATAGGAGTAGAGTTGAGTGAACGAGCTAAGGGATATCGGCCGATTCTGCTTGGTTGGAGAGGACACCCCAGCCACCCGAATAACGCCGCCATCCGGGTCACTCACATCCTGCAAAAGGTTCGTCGAGGAGAAGACAAGTGTGCTGCCTGCGTTGATCGTGGCCTGAAATGCCGTGCCCTCCGGAGCCCTGTTGTTTGCGAAAACGTCGTACGACCAAATGCCGACCCCCACACGGCCATCCGCCAGCGCGAACTGAAAAGCGACGTCGCCCCGATGATTCAACCGGAAACCCAGCAAAGGAATATCGAGGATGGTGCTTCCGAGTATGGGATCCCCTTTGCGAACCACGGTTTGCAGCCCGAGCGAGTCATCGAATAGAAACAAACCAAGGTTATCTGCGGACCCACCCGCCGTATTCCGAAGCCCGCTATGAAACAGAACCTGTCCCGTGTCATTCATGTCGACGATGGTCGCCAGGTTCTGTTCCATGCTGAAGGTCCCATTACCGTCGGGGGCGTCCTGATTCCGACTGACCAATCGCCTGAGTCCATCACGCGTGCCATCCCCGCGGAACACTCCACCAGACACTCCATCCAGATCATGGGCTGAGAATGCGACCTGCGAGCGATTGTTGAGATCGAGCCCTGTGTACTGCTTCAAACGCCAGCGCGAATCGGGAGCGTTCGCGCCGGTGCGCGAGATCTCGGTCAAGGCCCCAGCCCGGATGAGGTACATTCCGGAAAAGGGATCCACCGCTCCGACAGCGTTGGCAATGGTCAGGATATCCCCGGCTTCATTCAACAGGCATGCCGAGGCCAGTGCGGAAAACGAGCCGGAGCCGTCGGGAACCGGTTGGTTCACGCGCAAGAGAACGCCGACATGGGTGCCATTGCTGGCGATCACCAGGGCGGATTCAGCGAGAGAAGTCGGCGACATTCGGATCTGCGCAAACACGGCCGCCTGACCCGCGTTGTTGAACGAAATCAGGTTCTGGTCGCCCAGGGGATGCACCAGAAATGCGGCGGAGTCATCCCTTTGATTTGGAGCAATCAAGCTTCTGATTTCGACCCCATCTCCGGAAAAGATGCCGGCGGCGACGGACGGATTACTGGTGTCGAGGACCGCGCCGCGAAACGCCACCTGCCCGCGATGATTCAGCACCGGAGCGCCGACGCTTGGGCTTAGCACACCCTGGCCCGTGGGCGAGGGATCGCCATCCCTGACAATGAGCTGCAATGGCCCCATCTCCCCGGGGCTACGGTAGATTCGATTGTCACGGAGGTTGTTCTCCAACACCTCCACCGGGAGCGCCACCTGTCCCAGCACGTTCACCGGAATGCCGGAAGAAACGTGAAGGGTCCTGATGGTTCCCGGGCCAGCGGGAAGGGAATCGCCTTCCCTCGCGATCTCCCGAAGCGAAACGCCGTCACCCAGGAACACAGCGTGGTCATTGGCAGTGCCTTTCGAAGTTCCTACAAGATTGAATGCGAAGGCAACCTTGCCCTGGTCATTCAAGCTGCCCAGAACAAGGCCCGTGTTTCGAAACCGCCCGTCATTATTGGGAGGGGCACCACCCGTGATCGCCACGATCTTGGTGGCGGCCGATTGCGCCAGCGCATGCCGGGCTCCAGCGAGCAGACCAACCATTGCTGCAAGCATGAGAACGCCGACTTTGCGCCAGGAACCTAAACGTTGCTTGCGGGGGATTATCGAGAAGAGCGAGGGGTTCATGATGGTGCCATTCAGGCAGGTACCGGGCGATGGAAGTAAGGCACCAACCGACCAAAGAGGCGCACAACCGCGGCGGCAGAGGCGCTGGGTAACGACATAGGCGTGGGTTGTGAAATCGCTCCCCACCCGGATTTCAGTCACACGCTTCCGCAGCGGCTCACCCGCCAGGGGTGAACCATCGCAGTCCGGGGTCGGATTGAGCGAGCGACCCTATCGGGTCTCCGCCTGGGTCGGTATGACCTCTACGGGTCATGCGGAGCGTCGTCCAACAACCCGCGCCCCTCCTTCAATCGGACCAGCACCTCGATCGGGGAATGTCCTCCCGTCTTCTCGTAGATCCTGCGGAAGTGGTTCTTCACGGTGTCCATGGCGATGCCCAATTCCTGGCAGATTTCCCCGTGCTGCTTACCGCGCGCCGCCAGAACCAGCACCTCCCATTCACGCGGACTGAGCTGGAACCGGGTGCGGGAAGGCTTGGGTTCCGCCGCTTTGGCCAGTTGCCACAAACGCTGGGCTATTGGCGGGCTCATCACCGGGGACTGGTCCTTCAGGGCCTCCCGAAGACTCTGCACCAGGGTCGGAACGTCCCGTTTCAGCAGGTAGCCGGAGGCCCCGGAGCGGATGGCGCGGACAATGATATCCGGTTGTTCCACCACGGTGAGCATCAGAATGGGCACCTGGGGCAAGGCCGCCTTCAAAGGCGCCACCAGATCCACCCCCGACCCAGGCGACAACCGGACATCCAGCAGCACGAGATCGGGAGCCGCTGCCGGCACACGGACCAGCGCTGTTTGGGCCGAGGAACACTCGGCCACAACCTGCCAACCGGCCTCGCTCTGAATCAATTCGACCAACTGCCGTCGAAACCCCGCGTTGTCCTCCACCAGCGCCAACCGCACCGGTCGCGGAGTCTGGCCAACATCCTGCACGGGGCTCATGGAGTTCATGGGAGTGGGTCACCATCAGAAAAGGCGACCCGGAAGTCACGCGGTTCGATCGCGTTGCGGCAGGTCTTCCAGGGTCCGCAACCACTCGGACGTACGCTCCGTGGGTAGGGACCGGGCGGGCACCAGGACGTTGACCGTCGTTCCTTTCCCCGGCGCGGAATCAAAACGACACGTGCCGCCGAGGGAGGTGCTTCGTGCCTGGAGATGGAGCAAGCCATGGCCTCGAAGCGATGGCACCGCGCCCGACTCAAGTTCCTCAGCGAGCTGGTTCGGGTCGAAGCCCCGACCGTCATCCCGGATCGTCAGGGAAATCTCATCGGCCGTCACCGAAGTGCCGATCCACACCCGGGTGGCGCTGGCATGTTGAAGAATATTGCGCAGCGCCTCCTTGAGCATGGAGGCCAATTCATGACGAACGACGCCGGACAGAGGTTGTTCGGGGTTTGGCACGACGATGTCCAACTCCAGGGAAATCCCGGCGCTGGTCAGGAAGCGGGACGCATAACTCGACACGAAATCAGCCCAGCCTCCCGCGCTGTCGTTTTCGGGACTGACCAGCCAGATGAGATCGCCCAACTCCTCCAGCGACTGCTTCAACCGAAGCCGGGCCTCGGCCGAAAGCCCGCCGGACAGCGCGGTTTCCGCCAGGAGGGCTCCCAAGTGGTCGTGAAGATCACGGGCGATGCGGGTGCGTTCCCTTTCAAGAGCTTGGCTGCGCTCGTGCTCCAGGCGGCGGCGCTGGCGGGCCAATCGCCAACGGGCCCAACCCGCCACGCCGAAGGCGGTGACGCCCGCAAGGGCCGGGTAGAAGTACCATGCCTGCCAGAAATGAGGTGCGACGCGAAAGGTGAACAAGGCGGAAGCCTGGCCCCAACGACCTTCGGCATTCCTGGCTTGGGCGATGAACTCATACCGCCCTGGAGGAAGTCGTACGTATCGGGCACGTCGCTGGGGTCCGGAGTCGCGCCAGGAGGTCTCGTAACCCTCCAGGCGATGCCGCACGACCATCTGCTGCGGGGACAGCAGGCTATCCACCGAGTGAACGATCTCCACCCGACGACCACTTCCAGCTGGCAACGTGAGGGAACCCGTCACCGGCACTTCCTCTCCGTCCACGAGCAAGGTCTCCAGTCGAACCTGAGGCATCGCAGGATCAGACGGGAAATCTTTTGGCTGCACCACGCACACCCCGTTCCGGCGTGCGAACCAAAGCCGGCCATCGGCAGTGCGGGCACACGGTTGGGAAGTTCCCCTTCCTTCCAGGCTGCTGATCCCGCTGCTGGCTCCAAAATGCGCGACGCCGGGAAGCATCTCGGGGTCCAGGAGCCACGCGTCGAGTTCGCTGCGCGCCACCCGGGAAACCCCCGCGGCATGCAAGATCCACAGGCGGGCGTGCTGGTCCTCGATCACCCCGTGGATCTCCTCCTCCGGCAGGCCCGCAGCGCCTCCGAACCCGTCCCATCGACCGCCCTTGAAACGCAGCAGGGTCTCCCCGACGCCCACCCAAAGGCTTCCGTCGGCATCGAAGGTCATGCCCTGGATGGGACCCGACTCCACCCCCTCCGGGAGGGTGTGGCGACGACATCCCTCGGGACCACACTCCCACACTTCGCCGGAACGGGTTCCGATCCACAAGGAACCTGCGCCATCCTCAGCCAGCGCACTGATGTCGGCGCGATCGAACCCTTCCACCTTCCCGATCACACCAGGCGCAGTCATGTGGTGAAGGCCGGTGGCGCTGGCCACCCAAAGCGACCCACCGACACCGGCATGCAGGGCATGGATGGGGCCCAGTTCGGTCCATGCCGGTCGCAAGTCAACGGTTTGACTTCGCCCATGACGGTCGCCGGGAAGCTCCAGGATTCCTCCACCTCGGAGGCCAACCCACACAGAACCCAACGGCCCATGGCAGATCGCTGTTGGGCTGAAGTGATGGCGTTGGAGATCATAGAAGGCGAGTTCGTGCCCGGCCATTTCGGCGAACCAATTGTCTCCTCCGATCCAGAGACGGCCATCCGCCCCCACGCTGGTGGTGTAGACGGACCGTTCGCGATCATTCGAACCCAGTTGCAGGGTTCGGAAGGGAATGGATCTCAGACGGGTCAGCCCATTCCAACCCCCCACCCAAATGGAATCCTCGCGATCGACCAGGATACATCGGGTGTAAGCCGAAGGTGCACCCAAGGGGAGGTGCGCAGACTTGGCCGGGTTGTCCGAAAAGCAGATGATGCCGCCCGATCCTGCTGAAGCGGTGGCCCAAACATCGCCTCGACGGTCCTCCGCAAACTTTGCGCTCAGGGGCACGAGCTGAGCGGTCGCCGAGAAGCCGTTGAAGGCGACCCGAAGGGGAATCCCCGGTATCCCATCGCGATACTGTTCTGCCCAGCCGAGCCAGGGTGTTCCGCGTCGATCCATCATCATGCCGAAAACACTCAGCGGTTGATTCGCGTAGCTCTGGAACCCGGCGGTTCCGCGAGTCGAAACCATGCGTCCTGATACCGGATCGATCTCATGCAAGGCGTTTGGACTGGACGCGACCCAAAGGGTTCCGGAACTCGATTCCGCAAGGCAGACAGGACGTTCGATGCCAGGCACGGCCATCGGCCGGAGTTCACGCCCATCCCAAACCCCGAGCCCGATGTCGGTCGCCAGCCAAAAGCCACCGCTCGAACGGCGCGCGATGCCGTTGACCTCCGCTTCCCGGAGAGCGGCATCCCCGGGAAACGACACCATTTTCCCCGCCGCCAGACACTGGAGCCCCACCGAAGTGCCGATCCAGATCCTGCCGTCGTCATCCTCGAAGAAGTCCCGAATGGGAACCGCCTCGCTCAATCCCGGGGTGTTCTCTGGCGTCAACACCGTGAACTGCGCCCCATCGAAACGGGTCACCCCCCTTTCCGTGCCGATCCAGAGAGAACCATCCCGGGATTGAAACAGCGCCCAGATCTTGTTTCCGGCGAGCCCATGCTCGGTGGTCCAACGATCCCAGGACAGGTACCGTTTCAACAGGTCGGCGGGTTCGGTCGGGGATTCCAAATGGCGGGATGCCGGGCTTTCCGAGTCTCCGGCGACCGGAGGCAACACCCAGACGAGGTTGGTGATCCCCGCGCCGAACATCAGAAAATCGACGCCTTTCCCCTCTTCCGTGGGCAGGAAATACAATCGGTGATCATCCTCGTACCGGTGGTAGGCGACCCGTAGCGGAACCGAATCTGAAGCGAACGTGACGCCCTGAAACTGCGCCAAACACGGGTCTCCGAGGACGCTGAGAAACCAAGTCGCGGCCAGCTTAAGCCAGCAAGACCTCATCGCCCGCGCCCCCAGGATTCCGCTGGCGGCCGGGTCCCCACGTTCAGATGGGTTTGACGTGTACCGCGACGTGAACCCGGTGGTCGCCGCCGCCGGTGATGATGCCGCTCACCGGGCTGACGTCGGCGAAGTCGCGTCCGTAGGCGACCGTGATGTGTTCGAACTGCGGCATCAGGTCGTTGGTGGGATCAAAATCAACCCAGCCATAACCCGGGCAAAAGACCGCGAGCCAGGCATGGGTGGCATCCGCGCCGACCAGGTGCGGCCGGTCGGGGGCGTGATGGGTGCGGAGGTAGCCGCTGACGTAGCGGGCGGCCAGGCCAAGGGATCGCAGACAACCGAGGGCGAGGTGGGTGAAGTCCTGGCAAACCCCGCGTCGACGCTCGAGCACCTGTTCCAGCGGGGTGGCGACCGTGGTGGCCTTGGTGTCGAAGGTGAACTCGGTGTGGATGCGGTGGTTAAGGTCGAGCACCGCGTCGAGCAATGGGCGATTGGGGAGAAAACAAGGTTCGGCCAGTTCCGCCAGCAAGGGCGACATCCGGACGTGGGTGGAGTCGAACACGAACTGCTGGGCGTCGAGGGCTTCAGGTGTGACGGGCTCCCGGAGTGCGGCGGCGACCTGTTCCCAGGGGGGACTGTGTTCCGGTTCGGGAGGAAGGCCCGGGGAGAGGCTCACCTCGCATTCGGTGACCACTTCGAGCCGGCGGTGCAATTCCTGGATGCTGAAGAAGCAGACGCGGTTGCCGAAGTAATCGGAGCGCATCTTGCGCACCGCCGGTTCGGGGGAGATGCGCAACGACCAATCGCTGCGATCCTGGAGGGCGGTGATCCTGGGTTTCACGCGGGCCGCATGATGCGACACGGTGACGGGTTCGTCGTACTCGTAGATCGTGCTGTGCGAAATCCGGTAGTTCATCGGGCGCCGGCCCCTCCTCCGGCGCGCGAGGTGGTGGAATGGGCGAAGTAACTCACCGCGATCGCATCGGAGAGCCGTGGGAGATCGGCGAGCACAGCCCGCAAGGTCTGGCCGACGGCATCGGTGTGCCACTCGCCGTTCAGGCGGGCCAGGGGCCTGGGATCGGTGAGGCGAACCCGCGTGATGCACTCGATCAGACGACGGTAGGCGGGACTGGGGAGGGCACTTTGTTTCTCGCGCGGGAGGCGCTCGAAGTGTTTCACCATCTGATTGAGCTGGAAGAGAATCGACCGCGGGTTGGTGTCGTCGAGCATCACGAGATCGAAGACGGCGGCGATATTGGGAAGCAGGTTGTACCGGGACCGGTAGGTGATGGCGTTGTCGGCCACCTCGAGCACGGACTCCAGCACGCTGGGATTGTCGGCCTCCGGCGAGCGGAGGGCGCAGTCCAGGAAGGTGGCCGTGTAGATGCAACGTTCGATGCGCACGCCCATGTCGAGGAAGCGCCAGCCTTGGGCGCGTGTCATGTTCTCGCGGGCGAGGCCGTGAAAGGACGCGAGGCCGAGGATGGTCTGGTTGAGCACGCCCACCGCATCGCCGGCCAGCATTACCGGGCTGCCGGCGGGAAGTGTGAGCCGGTCGTTGATGGTGCTGAGCACCCGCCAGAGGTCGTTGGCCGTGCGGTCGCGAACCAGCATGGCGAGGTGCTGAAGGTGATCCGCGAGGCGACGAAGGCTCCCTTTGCGTTCCGGCTCGAAGATGGCCGCCAGAAGCTCCGCTTCGAGAGCCTCGGGGTTGTTGCGGAACTCCGGGCTGTCGGTGATGCCGGAAAGCTGGCCCTGGGCGGTGAGCGCGTTGAGCAACGGTTCCAGGAGCGGCATCGCGCTCCCGGGATTTTCCGGGGAAAAGCGCAGAAGCGTGCTGCGAAGCAGCCGTGCGGTGGCGTCCGCGCGTTCGCAGTAACGGCCCAGCCAGTAGTAGTTGTCGGCGAGCCGGCTGGGCAGATTGTTGCCGACCCGTCGGAGTTCGATGGATTGGCTGTTGGATTGAAGGAGGCTGATTTCCTCGACCGGACCGTCGGCCAGCACCCAGGTGTCCTTGCTCGAACCACCGCGCTGCATGGAAATGAAGCGCCCTCCCGGGTCGGGGGCCACCCGGGTCAATCCGCCCGGCATCGCCCGGTAGGTGCCTCCCGAGGCAACCAGGTAAACCCGCACCGCCACCGGATTGGCCACCATCCGCGATTTTTCCCAGGCCGGCGCGGTCGAAAGTTGGATCCGTTCCTGGGCCACGAAGCCGTGCGGGCGGAAGGCGATGCGTAGACGCAGTTGTTCGCGTTCATCCTCGGAGAGCGCCCCGCCCGGTTCGAACGCGCGCCCGGATCCGAAGGCGGGCCGGACCACCAGCCGATCCAGGTGCTCGAGCACGTACTTCTGCTCGGACGGTTGTCCGCACCACCAGGTGGCCACGGACGGAAGAATCAGGTCCTGATCGAACCACCGCCGGCAGAGGCTCGGCAGAAACGCCATGATGGCGGGCGTCTGGACGATTCCGGTTCCCAGGGAGTTCGCGACCGCCACATTCCCGGCCCGCAACGCCTCCAGCAGTCCAGGCACGCCCAGGGTCGAATCGTTCCGCAGTTCGAGCGGATCGCACCAGTCGTCATCGACGCGACGCAGGATGACATCGACGGGCTCCAGCCCGCTGAGCGTTTTCAGAAAGACGCGGTCGTCGCGGACGGTCAGGTCCTGGCCTTCCACGAGCACGTAACCGAGGTAACGGGCGAGCCAGGCCTGTTCGAAGTAGGTCTCGTTGTACGGCCCCGGAGTGAGGAGAACCACCCGGGGATTGTCCGTGGGCCGGGGCGAAAGGCTGGCCAGGGAGGCCTGCATGTCGCGGAAAAAGGGGGCCAGCCGATGCACCGAGCACGCGCGAAAAGCCTCCGGGATGACCCGTGAGGTGACCAGGCGATTGGCCAGCGCATACCCGGCGCCGGTGGGGATCTGGGTACGATCGGACAGCACCCACCAGCGTCCGTCGGGGGAGCGGGCGATATCGGCGGCGTACAGGTGCAGATGGGTATCGTTGCGGGGGCGGATGCCGTGGCAGGGCCGCAGAAAGTCGGGTTGCGCGAACAGCAGGGCGGGAGGCAGGCCGTTGGTCCGGATCAGTTCCTGGTCGCCATAGCAGTCGGCCACGATCCGGTTGAGCAGCGAGGCGCGTTGAATCAGTCCTTCCTCAATGGTTTTCCATTCCGCGGAGGAAATGACAAAGGGGATGGCATCCAACTGCCAGGGGCGCTCCATCCCGAGCGGGTCACCATAGACGTTATAGGTGATGCCCTGCTCATGGATGATGCGCTGGGCGGTCTCTGTGCGGCGGCGAAGTTCCGGAGCGTCAAACTCCGAGAGCTGATCCAGGAGGTTCTGGAAATGGGGACGCGGTTTGCGCTCCGGCGTGATCAGCTCATCGAACACACCCGGACACGCTTCGTAGGAATCCAGCCAGGACCGGGGCGGCGTTGGCGTGGCCGTCGGAGGGGTTGGGCGTTTCGTCATTTCAGCGGACTTCTCCATCGGCGCGTCGGCGGATCGTAGACAGTGCGGGTACGCTCAGGGAAGTGGCAACGATTGCGGGTTCCGGTCAGAACACATGCGGAACACCCTCCTCCAGAATCTTGATGTGCTGGGTCAAACCGTGGTGGTGGGCCAATTCTCCCAGCCAACGGGGCGGTTCATCCAGGTCTTCGAAGGAAAGTCGGAACGAACCGAAGTGCATGGGAATGAACCAGGACGACCGCAGATCCTTGAACGCCTTCACCGCCTCATCGGGCCCCATGTGGACACGACGGAAGCTGTCCGGGAAATAGGCTCCGATGGGCAAAAGCGCGATTTCGGGGGCCAATTTTTCGCCAATTTCACGGAAACCGTCAAAGTACGCGCTGTCGCCGGCGTGATAGATCGTCCGGCCCTGGTGACGCAGAACGAACCCTCCGTACCCGCGATGATGGTCGTGCAGGGTTCGGGCGCCCCAGTGATTGCAGGGGGTGAGCGTGGCGGTCCAGTCGCCGTGGGTGAAGCCCTCCCACCATTGGAGCTCGATGATGCGCTGGAAGCCCAGACCACGGGCCAGATCGCCCATGCCCCAGGGCATGATGCCGATGCGCGGGTTCGGCAACCGGCGGAGCGAGGGCTTATGAAAATGATCGAAGTGGGCGTGGGTCAGCAGCACCAGATCGATGGGTGGCAGGTCCTCGATCTTGAGCCCCGCGCGCCTCAACCGTTTGAGCAGAAACAGCCAGTTCGCGAAGTTGGGGTCCACCAGAACGTTCAAGTCGCTGAACTGAATCAGAAAAGAAGCGTGCCCTATCCAGGTGATGGCCACCTGGCCATGCTGCAAGGGGGGAAACTTGGGCTCCTTCGTGGTGCCCGTACGCCGGGTGATCAGGGCCTTCCACACCATTTGATGAAAGAAGGTCCCGGGACTGAAATGATTGCTCGGAGTGAGGTCGCGAAAGGATCTGGGGATGCGCCGCTGGGGCTTATAGGGGGTGGTCTTCTCGGGTGGTTTATGGCTCATGTCCCTGGTGGCCCGTGAGTTCCGCAAGGTCAAAGGCCTAAGCGGGTTGGCGCGGACAGCGCCTGAATAAACGATTTCGGCCGCCGTCTCAACTCGCGGAACGAAATCGAGGAACATGAAAACACGAATCCTTGCAGTAGTGGCGGCGATGGCGGTGGCAAGCGCGATTCCTGCTCAAGCCGGTCCGGGACACGGACATGGACATTACCGTGGCGGTGGAAACGCCGGTTGGTGGGCCCTGGGCGGCTTCGTGGCGGGCGCGGTCACCGGTGCGGCAATTGCCAGTTCTTCCGAGCAACGCGTGGTTTACACCACGGAAACCGTGGTGGCGCCGCCGCCTGTCGTGGTGGTTCAACCCGCCCCCGTGCGGGTGTATGCCCCTCCGGCGCCGGTGGTCTACTACGCACATCCGCCCCGCCGGCACGTCCCTCCCCCGGTGTTCGTCTCGGCGCCGCCGGTTTATGCGTGCCCTCCGCCCGCCGTGGTGGTGGCCGCCCCGCACTGCCCGCCGCCGGTGGTGATCCGCCCGGCCCCGCCCTGCCCTCCCCGATTCCGGGTGGGATTCTCGGTGGGCTGGTAAGCGTCCCGCGTTGAAACAGGACGGCTTTTGGGTTGGCCCCGGAGATCCCGGGGCCTTAAACCGTCGCCCATGGATGCATTGCGTGCCCGGCTCGATCGGTTCCTGCGCCAACCACCCCGCCTCGCCGAAGGCGTGTACATCGCCCAGGGAGCCACGGTGGTCGGGGACGTCACCCTGGGCAAGGACGCCAGCGTCTGGTACGGAGCGGTCTTGCGCGGGGACATCAACCGCATCGAAGTCGGCGAAGGCACCAATATTCAGGACAACGCCGTGGTGCATCTGGCCGATGATTATCCCGCCGTTCTCGGGAGGTTTGTCACCGTCGGTCACTCCGCAGTGGTGCACGCCTGCACCGTCGGCGATGAATGCCTGATCGGCATGGGCGCCGTGATTCTGGATGGAGCAGACATCGGCGCGCAGTGCCTGATTGGCGCAAGAACCCTCGTCACCCCGGGCACCAAGATTCCACCTGGGTCCATGGTCCTCGGTTCCCCCGGGAAAGTGGTGCGCGCCTTATCCGACTCCGAGCGGGCAGGTTTGAAGTATTGGGCGGACAAGTATGTCGCCAATGCCCGCTATCATCTGGAGCACCGGATCGCGATCGGCAGCCCGCTGTCCGTGCCTTAACGCAACCCGCGGATTCGGTCCCAAAGAGGCTCCAGATCCGAGTCGCTGAGGCCCAGACGCCGGAGCCCCGCTGAATTGGAGGTGATCACCAGCGCGCGCAGAAACCACTCCCAACCCTCGTCCAACCGGCCCAACTGCGTCGCATAGCAGGCCAGGTTATACGCAACGGTTTCCTCCTCGGGGAACTGATCCGCCGCCGGCCGGAGCGCCTCCCAGGCACGTTGCAAGCCGCCGGCCGTCGAACGTCGAAGGGCAAAGGAAAGCCGCAGCCAGCCCCCCGCCGATTCCGGAT
>CAUJJW010000349.1 GCA_963205105.1 Verrucomicrobiota bacterium
CCTTCAGGCGAATAGCACTTCCGGATCGCTCCGTAGTTTCTAGGGTGTTGGTCTCTCAGCCGGCGCAGCGGTGCACTCCGCGTCCGCCAACCTCGACTGCCTGATCTCCCGTCGCACCCGCCCCCCAGCCCTTCCCACCCATCCCAGAACACCCAGGGGTCCCAGCAGCCCCAGCCCGGCCAAACCCCCTTGCCAGGTCAGACCGTCGCCGTCGGTCGACACATACCCCGGGGCCTCACTCATTCCCCTGTCGGTCCACACCACGGAGAGGGACGGCATGGTGGAAACCCCCACCGTCACCCGCGTCAAAGCCTCGTTGTGGCTCTCCGCCAGCACCACCAGGTTCGGCCGCGGCAACCAGTAACCCAGACTCGTCGGCGACATCGCCGTCGGCGGAAGCACGAGCTTCACCAGCACCAGCATCCACAAACCATGAATCCACACCGGATTCACCCGGCCTCGCAGCCATCGCGCCAAAGCCAGCACCACCACGATCAACAGGCTCGATTGCAGCGCCGACGCTCCCGCCCACCTCAGCCACGCTTCACCCCAGGTGTTCACTGTGTCGATCCAGGCGCTCATTTTCGTCCCTTCCCCTGGCGCGCCCGGATCATCACCTCGATCTCCGCCAGTTCCTTCGCCGACAACTCATTCGCCTCGATCAGACACTGAAGCATCGGCGTCAGAGCACCGTCGAAGGCGTTCCGCAGCGCGTAGGACAATTCCCCGCGTTGGGCATCCTGCCGGCTCACCCGGGACCGGAACTCGGTCACCTTCCCTTGCTTGGTCGCTGAGAGCAGTCCCTTGGCCACCATGCGATCCATCAAGGTGCGAACGGTGCTGTAGGTCCACCGGGTCGCCGACGCCAGGCGCTCCTGAATTTCCGGCGCCGTGCAGGGTTCCTTCTCCCAGACCGCCTTGATGATCTGCCACTCGGCGGCGGTCAGCTCCACCGGATCGTCGTTCCTGGATTTCAAGGTCATCGTGTTGCCCGCAGGTTATCTCTACGTCTGTAAAGAATGACAAGCACAAACTCGACACCTGTAGAGAATGCAGGGCTTTGGGGCACGTCCGTAGCGGCGGGCGTCCCGCCTGCCGTAGAGGGGGGCGTCTCGCCCCCCGGAAGCCCTCCAGGTTCAAGGTCCGTGAGCAGGTCGGTTCCGAACAGGGCACTCTCCATGACCTTTCCCATGCCAACCATCGCGAGGGTTGAAACGGGCTCCCTCACCCCAGCCCTCTCCCGGGGGGAGAGGGAGTCGCGTCCGGCCCTCGGCGACATGCCTAAGCCCCGTCCTTCCGAGCCGTCTGGACTCGTTCCAACCAACGCCTGGCTGAACCCTCCGACACCCGCGGAGAATCTTCTCCTTCTCCCTCCGGGAGAAGGCCGGGATGAGGGCCGCCCGCTCCATTCCTCCCATCCCGCTTCCCCCACCTCCGCACTCGCCACCCGTTCCTGCGCCTCGCATGGTCCCAGGTCAGTCGACCGACGACTCTCCCTATGCGCTCTTCCTGCCTTCACCTCGCCATCGTCGCCTTGGGTCTGGTTGCGTTTTCACCACCCTCCCGCGGAGCGGACCGCTTGTTCGTCACCCCTGCGTTCGCCGCGTCAGACGCGGACCGCGCCGCCCGGGTCCGCGCGCTGGCCGCGGACGTGCACGCGTTCTTCGAGGAACACGCCCGATCCAACCACATTCCCGGGGTCGCCTACGGCGTCGTCGTGGACGGAGCGCTGGTGGTTTCCGGCGGGCTTGGTTTCGCCAACCTCGAGCAGAAGATCCCCGCCACGCCGAACTCCGTCTTTCGCGTTGCCTCGATGACCAAGAGTTTCACGGCGATGTCCGTGCTGCGTTTGCGCGACGCGGGCCGTCTCGACCTCGATCGGCCGGCGTCCAAGTACCTGCCTGAACTTCGACGCCTCCCGTTGCCCACCACCGACGCACCCGCCATCACCCTGCGACACCTGCTGACCCACGGAGCGGGATTCCCCGAGGACAACCCCTGGGGCGACCGGCAACTCGCCGACACCGACCAGGAATTGGTCGACTTGATGCGGTCGCCGGTGTGGTTTTCGAACACGCCCGGGGTGGCCTACGAATACAGCAACCTGGGTTTCGCCCTGCTGGGGCGGACGGTGGCGCGCGTCTCGGGCACAGCCTGCCAGCGGTACATCACCCGACACATCCTGGGAGCGCTGGGCATGAACTCGACCTATTGGGAACCCGAACGCGTGCCCGCCGATCGTTTGGCGCATGGCTATCGTTGGGAGGACAGCCTCTGGAAGGAGGAGACGTTGCTCGGCGACGGAAGCTTCGCGGCGATGGGCGGCATGTTCTCCACCGTCGAGGACTTCGCCCGTTACGCCGCCTTCCACCTCACCGCCTGGCCGCCGCGCGATGCAACGGAATCCCCGGTGCTCCGTCGAAGTTCCCTGCGTGAAATGCATCATCCGTGGCGAGTGAGCGGGCTCAATGCCCGGGGTCGCGACAGCGCCAACGCGCCTTGTCCCAGCATGAGCGCGTATGGTTACGGGCTGGCCTGGGGGCAGGACTGCCATGAACGCGTGCGCATCGGCCACTCGGGCGGACTGCCAGGATTTGGAAGTCAGTGGCGCATTCTTCCGGAATACGGCCTGGGCATCGTAGGCCTCGGGAACGTCACCTACGCCGGCTTCAACGGCGTCAACACCAAGGTCCTCGAATTCCTGATCGACCGGGCCCACCTGGAACCGCGAATCCTCCCCGCCTCGCCCATTCTTCAGGAACGCGCCACCGGCCTGATTCAACTCCTGCCGGACTGGAAGGACGCCGAGACGTCCGGGATCTTCGCCGAAAACTTCTTCCCCGATAACCCAATCGAAGCGCTGCGGACCACCGCCCGGGAACTTTTCGCCAAGGCAGGTACCATCCAGTCCACGGATGCGCCCGTGGCAGAAAACCAACTGCGCGGAACGGTCGTCCTCCACGGAACCAAAGCCGACCTGGAAGTTTATTTCACCCTGACGCCGGAGAACCCGCCGTTGATCCAGGAGTTCGACATCCGGGAGAAACCGAGAACCCAGGCCACGCCGTAGCCGGTGACTGGGGAAAGGGAACCCTGGAGATCCGACTGGTGCGCACGGCAGGACTTGAACCTGCACGATGTTACTCACTAGAACCTGAATCTAGCGCGTCTGCCAATTCCGCCACGTGCGCACATCGGTGACGTCCTTTGCGGACGCCAAGACCGCTCCTTGGTTACACGTCGACCTGCCACGGAGCAAGCGGGAATTCCTCGGTCTTTGCCTGAATCCCACAAGTGTGATTCAGTGCCGACACGTCGGGACCGTTGCAAAACCCATGAAGTTCTCCGCCGCTGCTGTCGTTGTTCTCGCTTTCTTCGCCCTCGTAGGCACCCGCTTTTTCAGCCCCCTGCCTCCGGTCCGCCCCGCTCCCGAGCCACCCCATCCAGCGGGGACACAAACCACCTCGGCAGCCTCCGCGGACGTCGTCGATGCCACCCATCCGACGGTCCCTTCCCCGGCAACGCTCGAGTCCCAACCGGACCTGATCGCCCGGCCCCACGCTGAGCCGGCCCTCCACCCCGCGCACTACGAGCGTGCCTTCGCCGCGTTCGAGAACTGGCTCCAGCGCCACGACGCATCAACATCCACCGCCGACCGAACGGTGCTCGAAATCGAAGGCGTGGCGCTGGCCCAACGCCGGCGCGACCAGATGGAAGACCTCATCCAAGCCGATCCGCGCCGAGCCCTGGAACTTGCAGTATCGGATGCGGTGCGCGCCACCCTGCCGGCCAGCATCACGGATCTCCTGGAGGAACGCGTGGCGGGGCGCGGCGACTACGAAGTGCTGTGTGCCCTGCCCGAACCCGGGCGTGAATCCGAGGTCCGCCCGATCCGGCGCTACGTGGTCTTGGGCGAACAGAGGTTCACGGCCCACGTTTACGGGCGGCGCGCCCAACAACCCACCCTCCGGGACGTTTCCCTTCACGGCATCGCCCTAGGCCGCCACATGGCGGTGCATGAAAGCCCGGTGCGGGAACTGCCACCCGCGGAAGCGCAAGCCGCGCTGGCGGCGCAACCCGGAGCGCTGTGCGCCGAAGAACCGAACCACGCCGCCTCCCAACCGTTCGCGCGCGTGCTGGAGGCGTATGGAACGACCCAACTGCTGTGCTGCCCGGACCACGCCAACCGCTTCGAGGCACGGCTCGCGGCTGCGGGCACCGGGACCAGCCCGGGTTCCGAAGATTCCGTTCCCCTGGCGGCGTCGCCTGCCACGGAGGGCATGAAACGGTTGATCTTCATTCGCGTGGATTTCTCCGACCTCGAAGGCGAGTCCTTCACCACCAGCCGGGCGGCGGACCTCACCCGGGAACTCCACCGCTTCTACCAGGACAACTCCTACGGGCGCGCCGGTTTTTTTGAGATCGGTTCCGGTTCGGATGTCACGCCTGTGTTTCGCATGCCGCGCACCGCGGCCAGCTATGGCTCGAATGACGACGCCGGCGACCTCCGCACCGACGCCCGTGCCGCCGCACGCGCCGCCGGCTACGTGTTGACCGATTACGACTACGACGTGACCTGCCTGCGGAATGTGCCTGGCTTCGGCTGGGCCGGACTGGGCTTCGTCGGCGCGCCTGGTTCCTGGATCCGCGGCACGTCCTCCGTGGGGGTTACGGCCCATGAACTCGGCCATAACTATGGATTGAACCACGCGAATTTTTGGGACACCGAAGGCCCCACCGTCACCGGCCCAGGCCAAAGCATCGAGTACGGCGACAAGTTCGACACCATGGGCGCCGCCAGCGCGGGCAACAACCACTTCAGCGCCCGCTACAAGCAACGCCTCGGCTGGCTCCAGACCGGCGAGTTCACCGTCGCCACCACCAACGGCACCTACCGCCTGCACGCCCACGACCAGACCAATGCCGTCGCCGGAAGCCGCGGCCTCCAGGTCTTCGCCAATGCCCGCACCAATTACTGGGTCGAGTTGCGACAGCGATTCTCCGGCAACCGCTGGCTGTTCAACGGCGTCGGCATCCGGTGGGCCGGCCGTGGCAACGAATCCAGCCTGCTTCTCGACACCACCCCCGATTCACCCCGCGACAAGGACGATGCCGCCGTCACCCTCGGCCGCACCTACTCCGACCCCGTTGCCGCCGTCCACCTCACGCCCATCGCCAAAGGAGGCACCGCCCCGGCCTGGATCGACGTCGTGGTGCAGCGCGGCGCCTTCCCCGACAACCAACCGCCGTCCGTTCAGCTGATCGCACCCGCGCTCGAAGGCAGCACCGCTTCGAACCTGGAATTCCAGGCCATCGCCACCGACCCCGACGGCGATCCGCTCGCTTATTTCTGGGAGTTCGGCGACGAAACCCTGGGAACCAACGCCCCCAGCCTGAACCATCGATGGACAGCCAACGGGGAATACCTCGTCCAATGCACGGCCAGCGACATGAAGGGCGGCGTGGCCCGCGCCCATGCCGTGGTTCGCATCGGTTCCCCCACCACGCTGCGCGTCTCGGGACGGATCACCGCCGATGGCGAACCCGTCACCGGCGCCCGGGTGAGCGCCAATGCCGATCGTTACACATTCACCGACAGCGCGGGTCGCTACACCCTCACCGGACTCACCCCCGCGACGTACACACTCGTCGCCACGCTTGATCGCACCGCCTTCGAAGCGGTTTCTTTCACCAACCCGGTCAACCTGACCGCATCCCGCACCAACCTGGATTTCGCTGCCGTCGATGTGGTGCAGCGCCGGCCGGTGACCCTGCTGGCCGCCGGTTCGGCCTGGCGCTATTGGGACCAGGGAACCGCTCCGGCCGCCTCCTGGATCCAGGCGGCCTTCGATGACTCCGCCTGGAATGCGGGCCCCGCTATTCTGGGATACGGCGGCGACCGCGAAACGACCGTGGTGGATTTTGGCGGCAATTCCTCCCGCAAACACATCACCACCTGGTTCCGCCGCGCGTTCGTGGTCGAAGATCCCGCGCGGCTGACCAACCTCCGCATCGGCCTGCTGCGCGACGATGGCGCCGTCGTGTATCTGAACGGCAGGGAACTGTTCCGCGACAACCTTCCCTCGGGAACCCTCACCGCCCAGACCCTGGCTTCCTCCGCGGTCGGCGGCACCGACGAAACCACCTACTTCGAACGCGCCGTCGACCTCACCCGACTCGTGGCCGGCACGAATTTCTTCGCCGTCGAAATCCACCAGTCGTCCATCACCAGTTCCGACATCGCCTTCGACTTGAGGCTCACCGCCGACGTCATCCAAACCGTGGAACCCGGTGTCCGCCTGGTGCGCCCTTCCGCCGAGGAGAGCTTCTCCACCCCGGGACGACTGGTTCTGAGCGCCGCTCTGGGTGATCTGCCCGGCTCGCCGCTCCTGCGGCTGGAGTTTCTCGCCGACGGCCAAGTGATCGGCTCCGCCACCCAACCGCCGTACACCATCAGTTGGATCAACCCACCGGCCGGCGAGCACACCCTCAGCGCCCAGGCCAGGCTGACCGACGGCTCCACCCTGGCGTCGTCGCCCGTCACGACGGTTGTCCGTGATGCGGCGCTGACCCCCACGTTCATCCGCCGCGGATCGTCGTGGCGTTACCTGGACACCGGCGTCGCTCCGGATGCCACCTGGACGGGGCGCGCGTTCGACGACACCGCCTGGGCGTCCGGGCTCGCCCGACTGGGCTATGGCGAAGACGGGGAAACCACGGTGATCGATTTTGGTCCCAATGCCTCCCTGCGCCACGTGACCTCCTGGTTCCGGCACGCCTTCGAATTGGTGGATGCCGCGACGGTGACCAACCTGATTTGCCGGCTGTCTCGCGATGACGGCGCGGTGGTGTACCTCAACGGCCAGGAACTCTTCCGATCCGGCATTCGAACCGGAGCGGTCACCCCGACGCTGCTGGCCCAGGCGGAAGTTCGCGACGACGCGGAAGTGGTGTTCACGGAACGGGTGATTCCAGCCACGGCATTGGTGGAGGGCCGCAACGTGCTGGCGGTCGAAGTCCATCAGGCTTCCCGAACCAGCAGTGACCTGGGCTTCGATCTGGAATTGCTGGGACAACGCAGCGCCCTGCCCACCGTGCCACGCGTGACCGCCCGCCTCGCCCAAGGCCAGATCCTGCTGTCCTGGCCGGCCCAACTCGCTGACTGGCGGTTGGAACAATCGCCACGCCTTGGCGCCGACGCGTCCTGGACACCGGTTCCCGGGCCAACCGCCGTTCAGGGCTCGGACGCAACGCAGGCGGTCCCGCTCACCGACGGCCCTGCGTTTTACCGGCTGGTGCGTCCTTAGCGTACCGATTCAGATGCATCTCACGCCAAGACGCGAAGACGCCAAGAAGGACCGTCCTAGAAAGAGGATCGCGCCGAGAAGGAATCGCGAACCCAAAGGTGTGGGCGATTGCCAGGTTCCCGATCCCTCGGTCTTATGGCCTTCCTTGGCGTCTTTGCGGCTTGGCGTGAACTCAATCGATTTCTTCTGAATCGTTCCGCTTGGCAGGACCACGCCCATTGCACACCGGGCCTTCCTGCGTTCAACCTCCCTGAACCATGAAGTTGCGCCACGGACGGCACCTCGCCTATTGCACCAACATCCACCGGGGCGAGTCGTGGGACGAGATCTTCGCCGCCCTCGGGCACCACACCCTGGCCGTTCGCGATCGCGTCGGACGCGGGCAGCCGTTCGCCATCGGTCTCCGACTTTCGGCGCGTGCCGCCCGCGAACTTCAGGATCCCGACCGTCTCACCGCGTTCCGTCGCTGGCTCGATCACGAAAACTGCTACGTCTTCACGATCAATGGATTTCCGTTCGGCCAATTCCACGGCACCCGCGTGAAAGAGCAGGTGTACGTGCCCGATTGGACCCAACCCGACCGCCTCGAATATACCCGGCTGCTCTTCGACATTCTCGCCCAACTTCTGCCCGAAGGCGTCGAGGGCAGCGTCAGTACCGCCCCTGTTTCATTCAAGGGCTTCCAACCCGACGACCGCGCCCTCCAGGTCGCCCGCAACCACCTGTGGCAGGCCGTGGACCACATCGAACGGGTGTCCCGGACTTCCGGCCGATCCCTCCACCTCGATCTCGAACCCGAACCCCTCTGCACCCTCGAAACCACCACCGAAGCCGTTGCGTTCTTCGATCGCCTGCGCGCCGACCGCCCGGGAGACATGCGACTCGAGGAACATCTCGGCATCAACTACGACTGCTGCCATCTCGCGATTGAATTCGAGGCGCCCGGCGAAGCCCTGGAACGTCTGCGCCAACATCGCATCCGGATCGGGAAGATCCACCTTTCCAACGCGCTTCGGGTCCAGCCCACCGCCGAAGCCCGCCGCGCCCTCCAGGCCTTCACCGACGACACCTACCTGCATCAGGTCATTCAGCGATCCCCCGATGGCTCCCTGCGGCGATGGCTCGACCTGCCCCACGCCCTGGCGGAATCCCACGGCACCGAACCCATGGCCCAGCTGGAATGGCGCATCCACTTCCACATCCCGCTCCATCACCAGCCCGCCAGTCTCTTCTCCACCACCGCCGATCACGTCCTTGGAACCCTCGACTGGCTCCACGCCCACCCGGACGCCGCGCCGCATCTCGAAATGGAAACCTACACCTGGGAAGTCCTGCCCCAGGAACTGAAGTCCCGCGCAGTCGTCGACCAACTCGCCCAGGAATACACCTGGACCCTCGACGCTCTCCGCTCCCGCGACCTGGGTCTTCCCTGATCCATTTGCGCGCACACCCCCTTTTCGCGGAACTAACGCATTGCCGAAACGACGGCGGTACGCGCTAAGTTCCTCCTAGAAATCACCCTTGGTTACCAACCCAGCGTCCTCGTTTGGCGTTGGGATGAGTATCCTTTCTAACTCATGGAATCACCATGCTGCATCATCCTCTCCCAGGCCTGCGGCGGACGCCGAGTTGCCTCCTGTGTCGGCGCGTGATTTTCCGAACCCTTACCCTACTCCCATGAACCATTCCTTCGTCCGCGCTGTCCGTTCCTCCCGCACCGGCTTCACCCTCATCGAGCTCCTGGTCGTCATCGCGATCATCGCCATCCTCGCCAGCATGCTCCTTCCGGCGCTGGCCAAGGCCAAAACCAAGGCCGTCCAGATCAAGTGCACCAGCAACACCCGGCAACTCGGCCTCGCCATCCGCATGTACGCCGATGACAACAAAGAGATGTTCCCCGATTGCACCGGCGCCGTCTGGCCCTGGGATCTTCCCGCCAAGGCCGCTGATGCCTTCGTCCTGAACGGCGGTGGACGACACATCCTCTACTGCCCGGGCTTCGGCAAACAGGACAACGACCAACTCTGGTCGTTCACCACCGGGGTCACCAACGAGGTCGCCGGCGAACGAGCCACCGGCTACCGGGTCATCGGGTACGCCATCGCCTTCAAAGGAGCCGGCCGCATCCGCCTCACCAACATCACCGAGGGCCTGCTCCCCCAACCGTGGAAAATGCGCGACGGGACCACCCTCAACCCCGGCCCCTCCGAACGCGTCATCGCCGCGGACGGAACCATCTCCCAAGGCAGCAATGAGGCCGACCGCTCCCGAAATCGCTACACCAAGATCGACGGCGGCTGGCGCGGGCACCAAGCCCCTCACCTCAATGGCCTCGTCCCCGCTGGCGGCAACCACACCTATCTCGACGGACATTCCTCCTGGGTGAAATTCAACCGCATGAACGTCCGCACCGACGGCGATCCCAGCTTTTGGTGGTGATCCCGGCCAGGGGCGATCGAGCATCTCTCCACGGACCTTTCCGTGGCAGCGATCGCGAGGTTTGAAACGGGCTCCCTCACCCCAACCCTCTCCCGGGGGGAGAGGGAGCCGCATATCCCGCACGGCGACATGCCTGTACTCCGTCCTTCCGAGCCGTCGCGACTCGTTCCGGCGAACGCCTGGCTCAACCCTTCGAACCCCGCGGGAAATATTCTCCCTCTCCCTCCGGGAGAGGACCGGGGTGAGGGCCGCTCGCTGCATTCCTCGCTCCCCGGTTCATTGTCCCAATGCGCGATTGGCGAATTGTGGGGGCTCTCCACGAACCTGCCCTCCCCTCGT
>CAUJJW010000350.1 GCA_963205105.1 Verrucomicrobiota bacterium
ACCACGATGAGCCGGATGAAATGCCGTGACGCATGGGTTCCTGAGCATCCTGTTCATCCTGTGAATCCTGTCCAAAACCCTTCGATGCTTGGATCTCCCATCCACAACACACCGATACGCCCTGCGGCGTGGGCGCGGCCCCGAAGCAGTTGCGGAAAGGGCGATGGAAGGCTCAGGATACGCCGTCACCGATAGGATTGAACCGATGAAAGCCATTCTTGTTGTGTTGGTCGCCGGGCTGATGTCACTGGCGGCCCAGGCGGACCCGGCGCGCATTCTGCTGATTGCCGGGCGACAAAGTCATGGGCCGGGCGATCATGAATTCCGGGCCGGCATGCTGCTGATCCAGCGGAGCTTGAACACGTTGCCTGGGATTCAGGCGCTGGTGGCTTCGAATGGATGGCCGACGGATACTTCAGCGTTTGAGGGAGTTGCTGCGGTGGCGATCTACGCGGACGGCGGGGCGGGGCATCCAGCGATCCAGTTGGATCGGATGAACTTCATCGATGGCCTGGCGAAGAAAGGGGTCGGGCTGGGCTTCATGCACTACGGGGTGGAAGTGCCGAAGGGCGATCCGGGCCGGGCGATGCAGGAATGGATCGGGGGCTATTACGAGCACGAGTTCTCCTGCAACCCGATGTGGTCGCCGGAGTTCAAGACCTTCCCGGAGCATGCGGTGGCGCGCGGGGTGAAACCGTTTTCGATCCGGGACGAGTGGTATTTCAACATGCGCTTCCGGGAAGACATGAAGGGGATCGTGCCGATTCTGGTGGCGACGCCGGCGGACGCGGTTCGCGAGGGGCCTTATGTCTGGCCGAAGGGGCCTTACCCCCACATCCAGGGTGCGAAAGGGCGGCCGGAATCGATGATGTGGGTGCGGGAGCGGGACGATGGCGGGCGCGGGTTCGGATTTACGGGCGGCCATTTTCATCGGAACTGGGAAAATCCCGATTTCCGCAAGGTTGTCCTGAATGGTCTGCTGTGGATCGCGAAGGTGGAAGTTCCCGCGGGCGGAGCGGAGACGAGTCTGGCGAGCGGCGAGATCGAGCAGAACCTGGATCCGAAGAAGAAGAACTGATGTCGAGCGCACTTCTGTGGGACCTGATGCCTTGTCTCATGGGAGTGGCGTGGTAGTTTCAGCGCGTGACAGCCAACGGACCGGCCGCCCCCGAGCGCAGACCGCTCAAGCTTGTGACGTGTGCGGGGTGCAGTGCCCGGGTGTTCATCCCCGCGGACCTTGCTCCGCTGGAATTCACACCCTGCACGAAGTGCGGGCATCCCCTGATGGTCCCGCTGAAGATGAGGCAGCTGGAGCTGCGCGGGCCAATCGCATCGGGTGGCATGGGAACGGTGTATCGCGCCTTCGACGAGATGTTGTTGCGTGATGTGGCGGTGAAGATGATGCGCCGTGAGTTGGTGGCGGACCGGGAGGCGATCGAGGCCTTTCAGCGCGAAGCCCGGGCCTGCGGGGCGTTGAACCACACCAACATCATTCACATCTACGAGTTCGGACAACTGGACGGTCAGTTGTATCTCGTGATGGAACTCGCCGATCGGGGCAGCCTGGACAGCCGCATCGAGAAGGAGACCGCGCTACCCGAACTCGATATTCTCGACGTGGGCATCAAGGTCGCGGGCGCGCTGGATGCCGCGCTGAAGAAGAACCTGCTCCATCGCGACATCAAGCCGGGCAACATCCTCTTCAATGCGGATGGCGAGCCGAAGCTGGTGGATTTCGGGTTGGCTCGGTCCGCCCAGCACGATGGGGTGGATGAATCGTCGTTGTGGGCCACCCCGTATTATGTGGCTCCGGAGAAGGTGAAACGCGAACAGGAGACCTTCCTCTCGGACATGTACAGCCTGGCGGGCACGCTTTACCACGGGCTGACTGGCCATGTGCCCTTCGAGGCGCCCACGATCGAGGAGTTGGTGGAGGCGCACATTCACACGCCGCTGACGCCGCCCAATCACGTCCGAACGGACATCACCCAGCCGACCAGTGATGCGCTCTGGCGGGCGATGGCCAAGAATCCCGCCGACCGCTTTCAGAGTTACGACGAATTCATCATGGCGCTGACGTCCGCCCGCAGTCAGGTCCTGGTGGCGCATTTCCGGCCGGGGCATTCCGCAGAGGCTCCTTCGTCGGGTGGCCGCATGCGCAAGTGGCTGGGCGGGCTGTAGGATCAAGAGGCCAGTTGGCAGGCCATGCGGATGGCGGCCTGCATGCTGGACGGGTCGGCCACGCCTTGTCCGGCGATGTTGAACGCTGTGCCATGATCCGGCGAGGTGCGGGCAAAGGGCAGGCCCAGCGTCCAGTTCACGCCCCGATCAAACGCGATCAACTTCAGGGGAGCCAGTCCCTGGTCGTGGTACATCGCCACCACGACATCGAAGTCACCTCGCAGCGCCTGATGAAAAACCGTGTCGCCGGCAATCGGTCCCGCGACGTCGAAGCCCAGTTGTCGGGCGGCTTCGATGCCGGGGTGGATGACCCGGAGTTCCTCGTCGCCGAGCATGCCACCTTCGCCCGCGTGCGGGTTCAGGCCGGCGACTCCCACCCGCGCGCGCGTCAACTTCAGTTTCCGACACGCGTCCGCGGCATGCTGAATGGCGCGCGTCACGTCGCGCTGCGAGATGGAGGCGGCAACGTCTTTGAGTGGAAGGTGCGTCGTCACCAGCGCGACCCGGAGCCATCGACCGCGTTCGTCGTCGCCCAGCAACATCATGGTCACATCGGGCACGTGGGCCATTTCGGCGAGGTACTCCGTCTGCCCGACGAACGGGACGCCTGAACGAAGGATGGCTTCCTTGCTGACCGGAGCGGTGACAAGGGCGGCGAACTCACCCCGGAGACATCCGGTTGCCGCGCGGCGAAGATACGCAAGGGCCGCCAGCGCGGCATGGGAGGAAGGTGTTGCGACACCGGTGTCGGCCCGCGCCTGGGGTGCAGCATCGAGGACCCAGACCGGACAGGGACCGGTGGGCGACGGAGCGGGTTTTGGGAGTTGGCTGATCGTGTCGTCGAGAGCAGGCGAGTACGGGCACCACGTGAGGTCCAGGTTCAGCTGCGTTCGGAGCCGTGTCAGTTCCACGGCGTCGCCCACCAGCATGACCCCTGAAGTCAGGATGCGACGTTCGGCAGCGACCGCTTTGAGGGTGACTTCGGGACCGATTCCGGCGTGATCGCCGCAGGCAATGACGAGAGGTCGCATCGGGGATGGATCGACTCAGGGTTCAGGAAATGGTGCGAACGGCTCGTTTTCGAGATCGGAATCCTCAAGGAACCGCTCCGCATCACCGGCGTTTTCGGCGGGCGAGGCTTCGTTGGGGTCGTCCCCCGGTTCGATCGATTCGTGATCGCTGGGTTCAGTTTCGGAAAGTGCGGGTTCGGGGGTGGTGCGGAGCCGGGAGGTTCGGGTGACGATGGGTTTCCCGGTGGCGTCCAGTTCGGGGAACCAGCGCTGGCGATCGGCGGCGTTTCCGAGTTCGGTGGCGCGACAGCGTCGGACCAGTGCTTTGTAGAACAGGTCGGCGGTCTTGGGATCCCGCGCTTTCAGCCAGGAGCCAGCGGTGTGCAGCATCAGGGCGGTTTCGGGGTCGTTGTCAGGCATCCATTGAGCAGCGTCCCAGGCCAGGAAAGCGGCCTGATAACGGTAGTGGAAACGGGTTTCGGGATCGGCGGTGTGCTGGCTGGCTCGTTCCAGTTCCTGGGCGGACGGGAGCAGGAAACCGCCTGAGCGTGCGGAGCGCAGCGAGTGGGTGGGGCCGTATTCGTATTGGCCGGACCAGATGGCCCAATCGGGAGCGACCTCGGTTCCCAGGATTTCGAGCCCGTTGGTTCGGGCAATGCCGGCGGCGGCAAACCAGCTGCGGGCGCGGATCAAGGGTGGGTGGGTGGTGTCCTCGCCCTGTCCCAGTTGGGTAATGAAGGTTTGGTGGGTTGTCCTCCATTCCTCCGGATAGTAGGCGGTGGCACCGATGCCTTGATTCGAACGGGTCAGCCTGCGGCCGAGCAGGTGACGGATGCGTTGGCGCTGACCTTCCACGCTGCTGGGATCGTTGGAGGGGGGTGGTTCGGAAGTGCCTGGCTTGCGGGCGACGGCGGGCCAGTGGGAATCCACGTAGCCGCGGAGCTCGGGCAGGGTAAGAACGCGTTCGGCGACATACGCCGCGTCCATCCAGTAGCCGGCGCGCAGGAGAGCGTCGAGCGCCTGCAGGAACGCCCCGCGGGACAGGTGGAGCACGCCGGATTCGGCGAGCACCATGCGTCGGGCGGGCACGGCATCGGAGGGATCCGAGAGACTTTCGATGAAGTGGGGGGCTTCGGTGCGATCGCGATCGGGCGGGGTGATGGGCAGTCGTGCGATCGCCTCAGAGAACTTGGCGGCGGATTCCGCCAGACGACCTTCCCGTAGGAGGAGCTTGGCTTGGATCCAGTCCGCCACGGGCGAGTCCCCGGACAGGCTGATCCAATGGGCGGCGGCCTCCCAGTCGCCGCGGTTGTAGTTCAGCAGGGCCAGCTGTTCTGCGAGCGGCACCTCTGCGGCACCGAGGGTTTCGAGTGTTTTCAGCCAGTTCTGGGCGGGTGAGGTGGTCTCAGGGCTGGCATCGGGAGAGGCGTCGGTTGGGTCGTAGCCGGTGTTGGCAAGTAGCCACGCGGTCACGACGCGCCGGGCGATGGGGTCGCGGGCGACGGACAGCCGGACTTCCGCCGGGGCGACGGTCACCCGTTCGGCGGCGACGCGAAGCGACAGACCGGCGCTTTGTGTGGAGCCGGCGGCGTATTGATCGAGATACAGGCGGAGCGCGGGACCCAAGTCGTTGGTTCGAAGCTTCAGCTGGCCTTCCCAGCCCAGGCTGGCCACGGCCAGGCTGGCGCTGTCGATGAGCCCGGATCGCGCGAGCTTTCGGGTCGACTGGTAGTAGTGGGTGGCGCGGTCGGGGTCCTGATCGTGCCAGGACCGGCCGAGCATGAAGGCGGCCCAGGTCGACTTGAAGCGACGATGGGCGGGAGGCAGGGAGAGAATGCTTTCCCACGCCGACCGGGCCGCATTGGTGGCGCGTTCATGCCACGCCTGGGCGCCGTGCAGGTAGAGACTGAACTCGCGCGGGATGGCCGCCGGCAACTCGGGAACCGACAACCGCGGCGGCTCCGCCGGATCGGCGTCTGTGTTTGTGTTGGTGTCGCGAGCCGCCGCGATGGCATCGGCGAAGGGCGTTGAAAGTCGTGCGGAGTCCTGTGTTTTCCACCGCCATCGATCCAGCGCTTGAAGATGTTCCTCCAGGTCGGCCCGGTGTCGGCTGAACGCCAGCACCAGTTCGGCGACCTCGTTGGTTCCCATGCCGGCACCGCCGAGGGCACGCCGAAGGTCCCGGAACTCGGCGGCCAGGGTGCCTTCGCGTTCGGATGCTTCATCGGAATGCTGGATCAAACCTGGCGGAGGCTCGAGTTGGAGTCGGTCGAGCTCGCGGAGAAAATGAACTTCGGGCGCCTGAAGGATGGCGTCGTCGCCACTTAACAGCAGTGAGTTGGGAAAGAAGGGTCCGCAGGCCCATAGCACCGGCCAGAGGCCGGCGACACACACGGCGACGAGGCCGCCGGAGCATGCGAAGCGGGAAGGGGAGGATGTGCGGGGAGTGGAAGTGTCGCTCGCGGGCTTTGAACCGGCGATCCCAACGGGCGAGACGCCTGGCTCCCCGGCCGGCGAGACGCCCGCCACTACGGACCGCACATTCATGGCAAATGCGGATGGGGGTACTTCAGGGGTTGCCGGGGGTTGAGAGATCGGACGGAACCACCGCTTCCAGCGTGATCGGAACAGGTGCATTAAGGCGCACCCAGCCGATACGACTCCCTTCCCCCGCCGGCAAGCGGCAAATCGCATTGGTGAATAACACGTCGTGTGGACCTGCGAAAATCGCTTCGAAGCCGCGGATTCCATCGGCGCCAAGCCTTTGAGCGTTGGCCCACCGCAGACGGATGCTGACGGGTCCGGTGCGGTCGGCTGAGCCTTGGTTCACCACCCGAACCTCGGTGAGCCCCTGGCTCGGCGATTCCAGCACCGCCTCGAGTCGGGCGAAGGGAGTGCGGCCGGCCATCACGTTTTCGAGGGTGCGCCACCGCCAGTTGAAACGGTCGCCTTCCACGGGAAGCCGGTACCAGATCAGTCCCTGCATGGATGCGGGCCGATCGCCGGTCCAATCGGCAACCAATTGGGCCATGGCGGAAGGATCGGCGCTCAGTTCGCGGTGTTGGGTGCCGAAAGGGCGGGCGGGTGGTGGACCTTCGGCGGAGGCTCCGAGATAGGCGCCGTTGGTGGCAAAGGCGAGCAAGTACCCATACGTCGGCAATGCGACCCGGAACGGCACGCCATCCGCCGATTTCGCAGCGCGCTCGACCGCCTGCCGGGCTGCCAGGGGATCGCACAAGACCGCCGGTTCCTGGACATGCCGAGGCCTGGCGAGGGAATGAACCTGAAGGACAAACCCATCGGACGACGCGGCGAGCCTTCGAAAGGCCGACCGCTTCAGCCAGCTCGGCAGGGCGGTGAAGACCACGGGCACAGGCGCCAACTCGCGGCGCAAGGCCTCGATCCAGAGGCGGTAGCCGTCCAAATGCCGCTCGGCACAGTCGAAATCGATCTGAAACTCGGCGACGTCGATACCCGACTTTCTGGCGTCGTCGAGGCATTGCCGGGCCGTATTTCGGAGAAACCGCGCGGTGGGGTCGTCGGGTGAGAAAGGGCCCTGGAACACGCCCACGCGGAGGGCGATGCCCAGCTGGGTTGCCTGGGGAATGGCTTGAAGAGCGGCGAAATCAGGCGTCACCCGAACGACTTGGGGTGACTTGGAAGCCCAGGTCACTTCGCCGACGAGCACCGACAACATTGAGAAAGCGCCTGCGTGGGTGCGCACCGAGTGGGTGACCGACGGCGACCACGTGCGTTGCCAGACATAGGCGTCGTTGGCGAGTGGGCCTGAGGCTCTTGGCTCCTGTCGGCAGCCGGTGAGGACCAAGGCCGGCAGCGCGACCAGCCAGACAGCCCAATGCCCATGCGATGAAAACCAGGGCACGGTCGTTGGCAGCGGCCAGGCGCAAGTCGATGCTGACTGGGCGCGGCTCTCCTTCACGCAGGGGACTGGGACTGCCGTCATTGCGTTCGTGAACGATGGCACGGCAGACTTTGGCAGACACGCCTATGAAATGCCGATTGTCGCCCTCCTGCTTGCTATCCTTGTTTCTCAATCCGCGAGCGATGGTCCGTGGGTGTCTGTTCGGTGCCCTGCTGGCGTGGGGATCGCCGCGGGTGGGGAGTGCGGAGATGACCTTTGCCGAGCGACTGGGTTGGAAGCCTGACGCGGTGGTGGTGATTCTCCACGTGGATGATGCGGGCATGCACCATGCCGCCAACCGCGGGGTGCAGGAGACACTCGAACGGGGCGTGGCGACATCGTTTGCGATCATGATGCCGTGTCCGTGGGTTCCGGAGATTGTCCGCTATGTCCGGGATCATCCCGGGGTGGACGCGGGGCTTCACCTGACATTGACCGCGGAATGGGAACTCTACCGCTGGGGGCCGGTGGCGGGGAGAACGGTGGTGCCCGGTTTGGTGGATGGCGACGGCTACTTGTGGCGGAGCGTGGCGCAAGTGGTGCCCCGGGCGAACGCGGACGAAGTGGAACGTGAGATTCGGGCGCAGGTGGACCTGGCCGTGGCGATGGGATTGAAGCCGACCCACATCGATTCCCACATGGGAACCCTGTTCGCCCGACCGGAGTACTTCGAGCGCTTCCTCAAAGTGGGCGTGGAAAAGCAGATCCCCATTCTGGCCTGCGGGGGGCACATGACCCATGCGTTGCAGGAGAATGGGGAGGCCGTGGCCCAGCTGAAGCCGATTATCCCCAGAATTTGGAATGCCGGACTGCCGGTGATCGACGACCTCCACACGGGATCCTACGGCTGGCCGCCGGCGGAAAAGACCCGCCGTCTGGTGGAGTTGCTGCAGTCCCTCAAGCCAGGCGTCACCGAGATCCTGTTCCATGCCTCGGTACCGACCGACGACTTTCCCAGGGTGACCGGGTCGAGCGCCTCGCGTTTCGCCGACACCCAGGCGTTGACGTCACCGGAAGTGCGAAAAGTGTTGGAGGAAAGCGGGATCCAGCGAACGACGTGGCGTGAGTTGATGAAACGCCGCTCCGCTGCGGCTCCGATGTGAGGCGATGACTCTTTGGCGGCGCCTTGCTCGAACGATCCGACCGGGGGGCGTGGGAGGCGTTGTGTTCAAGTGCGATATTACGCCTGTAAGATTCTAATCATGAGAATCTTATGTTTCTTTCGAGCGTTTGAATCCTCTCGGTGATGGGGCGAAAATTGCCTTGTGCGTTCAGGCGACTAAGGATTTTACTTGGTAAGTCTGACGTATGAACCTGCATTTGTATTGGCGGGAATCGTGTTGTGTCTCGCTCCTCCCGGGGTTCAGACGTGATCTTTGGAGGGCCTTGCTGATCTTGTGCTTGGGAGTTTCATGGGTGCCTGGAGTGCGGGCCCAGGTTCCCACGGTGATCAGCCACATGGGGTTTGTGGAGGTGAATGGCATTCCTTACCACGGGCAAGGACGGTTCAAGTTCGCCTTGGTCCGTGGTGCTACCTCCCTGTGGAGCCATGACGGAACCAGCGTGGGTGGAAGCGAGCCCACCAGCTGGGTCAGCACCAACCTGTTTCACGGCCGGTACTCCTTACCACTCGGCGACACCAACGTTGCCAACATGACGGCGCCGCTGCTTCCGACGGCGGTCGCTCAGTCCAATGCGGTGCTTCGGGTCTGGTTTAGTAACGGGGTCATCGGGTTCCAGCAGTTGGTGCCGGATCAACCGTTGCTGTCCGTACCGTACGCCCTTCGCGCTGCCACCGTTCAGGACTTGGCAATCGGTTCCGCTCAGCTGGCGCCGAATTCGATCCAGAGCAGCCACATTCTGGACGGAACCATTGTGTCGCTGGATTTGGCCGACGGAACCATCGCGGTCGGCGACATCGCGGATGGCGCGATCACTTCGCCCAAGATTCTCGACGGAACGATTCTGGCCTCGGATCTGGCCGATGGGGCTGTGACGTCGGCCAAGATTCTCGACGGAACCATTGCCTCGGCGGACGTGGCGAACGGGACACTGACGTTGACCGATCTCAGTCTGGCGAGCGTGGACACTCGTTATGTGTTGAAGGCGGGGGACACGATGACGGGCAAGCTGACAGCTTCGGGAGGCATTGCCACCTCGAGCATCTCCAACATTGTGGCGGGTCTCTCTTTGATATCGCGGGCCGACATTGAACTGACGATCGACAACGGCGGCGGGGCGAACGCGGCGTTCGAAATCTTCAACGGTTCGGGGAACCACCTCTATCTCCTCAGCGAGACC
>CAUJJW010000351.1 GCA_963205105.1 Verrucomicrobiota bacterium
CGGTGGTGAAGTATGGGCGCGCGGTGGCCCACGCCGAGCGCATGGGGCGGGCCATTGCGGCGGCGTGCGCCGGTCGTGGGTTCGAAATCGAGGTCAGCGTCGATGAAACCGATTCACCGACCCATCCGCTGGAACATCTGTTTTTCGGAAATGAACTCCGGGTCCGGCGGGTGCCGAACGTCGTGAGTTTGGCGCCACGGTTCATCGGCGACTTCGAAAAAGGCATCGATTACCGGGGCGACCTGGCGGCCTTCGAAGCTGCGTTGCGCCAACATGTCGCCATCGCGCGCTATTGCGGGCCGTACAAGATCAGCATTCACAGTGGGTCCGACAAATTCGCAGTCTACCCGGCCATTGGGCGCGTGTGCGGCGACCTGCTGCATGTGAAGACCGCGGGCACGAGCTATCTGGAGGCGCTGCGAGTGGTGGCGCGCACGGCGCCGTCCGCCTTCTCCGAGATCGCCGAATACTGTCGGGGACGTTTCGCGACGGATCGCCAGAGTTACCACATCTCGACGACTGAGGCCGAGATAGCGGCGTTGCCGGCGTTTAAGGACAAGTCACAGGAAGGCGCCTGGCTGGATGACCGGGTGGGACGTCAGCTGTTGCACGTGACCTTTGGTTCCGTGCTCACCGTGGGTGTGAGCGCCGCAGGGCGGCCCTTCAAGGCGGTCATTCTTGAAGAACTCGCCAGCCTTATTGGTTTGCACCGGGATCTGGTGGGCCGGCACCTGCGGCGGCATTTGACCCTGCTGAATGCGGGCTAGTCGCCCACGCTCTCGCGCACGCTGTCGCGTTGGTCCTCGCGGAGCGCGAGCCATTTCTCCCATTGCTCCACGGTCAGGACGCCCTTGATGGCCTCCAGCACGCGGGCGCGGATCTCGCGCAGCGCGGCGATCTTCTCGCGGCGGGTCATGGATGCATCGTCGCGAAGTTCCAGGAGTGCCTCCTTTTCCTTCGCAAAGATCGCCCGCAGTTCCTGTTTTTGGGCGTCGGTGAGTTCCAGTTCCGCGGCGACCTGGCGGACATGGTTGCGGAAGCGCACCGCGCGTTCGACGGGCCCGACCTTGCGAGCTTCGCCGCGCTCGGCGGCCTGGGTTGCGGGGGCGGTGGTTCCGATCAGAACGGCCAGAAGGGTCCCAGCCAGGATGTGATGTGTGTGCTTGTTCATGTTCGTTGAAGGTTCCTCAGTTCGACCTGCCTGCGGCTGGGTGGAGGGTGGTGAAGCGCACTTCGGGTCGTCGGAGGAAGATGGCGGATGGGCTGGGCTGAAGGTTACACCGCGTTAGCGATCGCCGCTGGTGCGGGCGCCCTCATTGGTCGAGGGGAGGGAGAAGGGACCGCCGCGGCCACGTTCGAAGAAGCGTGGGCGCTGGTTCCATCGGCGATCGAACTCCACCCGCTGGCTGGGGGTCAGGACGGCGTCGATCTCCCCGCGCAACCGGCGACGAATGTCGATGGCACGGGCAAAGGAATCGGCGGCCAGCGTTCGGACTTCGGACCTGGCACGGTCCACGGCGGGTCCGATGCGACGGCGTTGGTCTTCGGTCAGGCTGGGCAGGCGTTCGAGACGTTCGAGTCGTTCCAGGAGAGCCATGGCGGGCAGGGGCAGTGGGGTTTCCTGGGCGCGTTTGGCATTCCAACGCAGGGCCAGTGTCGCTCCGAGCCAGGCGCTGCTGAGCATGAGCACCAGCAACGCCCCGGCGATGGTGAAGAGGTGGGTGCGTTTCATGGCTCGAAAACCCAGGCCGCGATCTGAAGCTCCCAGCCGGTTGGCTCCTCCGATCCGGCCCCGGGCCCGGCAGGGGTGGCGTTTTGCGGCAGGACGGCCGCCATCACGGCCAAGCCGGTGGCGATGCTGGCGGCGACGGTGGTCCATCGGCGCCAGAGCGCCCCGAGGCTTTCGCTCGTGCTTTCGGTGTGGTGGCGATTCCGACGTGACCAGACGCGCGCTGCGAAACCGGCGGGAGCGGCATCCTGGGTTGCTGGTACGGGCGCTCGCGCCGCGGCGTGCAGCAGGCGATCCAGGCCATCGTGTCGGGGGCGCTTAGGATTCATAGGGCGATGCTTGGCGAAGCTGGTCGAGGGCTTTTTTGAGACGATGGCGGGCTCGGAAGGCGCGCACCTTGACCAGGGTGGGGCTCCAGCCGGTGCGTTCGCTGATTTCGCGAACGGTCTGATCCTCCAATTCCAACCAGCGGATGAGCAATCGGTCCCTGGGGTCGAGCGTTTCGAGGAGACGCTCCACGAGCTCCCGCGCTCCGAAGGAGGGCTCGCTTGCCGTCACCGGTTGCGTGGTGGACAGCCACTCCAGCGCTGCGGCTTCGGCGGGTTCCAGATCGGCCCAGCGCAGTTCCGGGCGTGATCGTTGGCGTCTCAGATGGTCGATGCAGGTGTTCACGGCCAGTCGTGACACCCAATGTTCGAAGGGGACCTTGCCGCGGAATTGATCCAGGCAGCTGATGACGCGCAGGAACACCTCCTGGCACAGGTCCTCCTCCGGCATGCGGGAGGGGCGGTGCGCCCGAACGATACGGACGACCAAGGGGTACAGCAGCTCGACCATCTCGTGCGCCGCCACATCGTCCTGCCGCCGGACGCGAGCCAGTCGTTCCGACCAGTCGTCTGGAGATAACGCCATGCGTGGGAGGTCCTGACACCACGCAAGACAAGGCGGCTCAGCTCCGGAAAAGGTTACAGGCTCCACTCCCTGGACCGCGGTTGTCCCACCCTCGGGTGCAGGATTCGCAGCACATGAACTGGAACCTGCATTGGAACTGGATCTCGAAGGTGGGTGGTTGCGCTCTCGTCCTGGCTTCGGCCTGGGTGTTTCTGATTCTGATCCTGTCCTTGGGTTGAAGCGTGCACAGCCTCGGCATTCGTTCCGTCACTGATTTCACATTCAGCACGGCATCAACCATGTACATGACCCATTCATCCTTGGACCCCTTACCGGCACGCCGGCGTCGTCACGGTATTGTTCCGCCCCCGCGTCGAGCGCAGCGTTGCCTGGAGGCTCCGTTCCCGTTACGAGAGATCCGTGATACGTCGCCCCCTCCTGCTTCCCCCGTGCCAGCACTCCCTTTGGATGGCGGCGCTGGGCTGGTTCGCCCTCATCCTGACCAGCCCTGCCCAGGACCAGTGGCCGGGTTTTCGCGGCGCCGGCGCCCGGGGCATCGGTGAATCCGATCGCCTGCCCATTGCCTGGGCTGCGGAAACCAACGTCGCGTGGCGCACCCCGATCCCGGGTCGTGGTTGGTCGTCCCCCGTGGTTTGGGGCAACCGAATTTTTGTCACCACCTCCGTCAGTGAGGGCGAACTGGAGGCGCCCAAGAAGGGGTTGTATTTCGGCGGCGATCGAACGGAGCCACCCCCGCATCGTCATCAATGGCAGGTGCTTGGTTTGGATGTGACGAGCGGCAAGGTCCTTTGGACGACGGAAGTCCGGGCCGCCAATCCCAGCACGCCGGTTCACATCAAGAACACCTATGCCTCGGAGACGCCGGTCACCGACGGTGAGCGCGTCTATGCGTACTTCGGCACCGTGGGGCTCTTCGCCCTGGATCTGAACGGGAAGGTCCTTTGGTCTCAGCCGGTTCCGGCGCGGAAGATGGCGCATGGCTGGGGGACAGCGAGTTCGCCAATCCTTCACGCCGGCCGGGTTTTCATCGTGAACGACAACGAGGAGGAGTCGTTTGCTGCCGCCTATGACGCCAAGACCGGCAATCTGGCCTGGCGCATCTCGCGCGACGAACCCAGCAACTGGTCGACGCCGTATGTCTGGAAGCACGCCGCCCGGACCGAGTTGGTGATCACGGGACGGAACAAGGTGCGCAGCTACGATCTGGAGGGGAAAGAGCTTTGGCAACTCAAGGGCATGTCGAGCATCACCATCCCCACCCCGTTCAGTGCGGGGGATCTGCTTTACCTCGCGGCCGGATATGTCGGCGACAACATGAAGCCCAACAAGCCGGTATACGCCGTCAGGCCGGGGGCGACGGGGGATCTCACGCTGCCCGAAGGGGCCACGAACAGCGCTCATATCGCCTGGATGGCGCCGAATGCGGCTCCTTACAACCCTTCACCACTCGTGTACGATGGCCGGTTTTATGTTTTGTGGGACTTTGGATTCCTCAGTTGCCGGGACGCGGTCAGCGGTCGGGAGTTGTACGACAAACAGCGGATCAAGACGGATGGCCCCGCCGGGTTCACGGCGTCGCCCTGGGCTTACCGAGGCCGAATTTTCTGCCTGAGCGAAGACGGCGACACCTACGTGTTCAAGGCCGGGGACACGTTCCAGTTGGAGCGGATCAATGGGCTCGGTGAAATGTGCATGGCCACGCCGGCCCTGGCCACCGACAGCCTGTTCATCCGTTCCTTGAACCATCTGTATCGGATTCGCGAGACGCCTTAACCGATTCGGTTCCATCAAGCATTCCTCAGCCGTAGAAGTAACCCAGCTCCCGAAGTGACGTGAAATCCCGGGGCCTTTCGGTGGTGCGATGTCCCAGGATGACGTGATCGAGCACTTCGATCTTCAGCAATTGCCCGGCGCGGATCAGGTCTCGGGTAACCCGGATATCGGCTTCCGAGGGTGATGGATCCCCGCTGGGGTGGTTGTGGGCGAGGATGATGGCTGCGGCGTTGGCGGTGATGGCACGACGGAAGACTTCGCGAGGATGGATGAGCAGGGTGTCGAGCGTGCCCTGGGCCAGGCGTTCCTTGGCGATCATCCTCCGGCGGGTGTTAACCAGCAGAAGATGAAACGTTTCCACCTCCAGATGGCGCATGTCCTCGCGGAGAAAGTCAGCCACGCGTTCCGGGGTGTCCAACAGCGGCGGTTCACGGCGGGTCTCCTGGCTCATGCGGCGGGCTAGCTCGAACGCGGCTTTCAGCGTGACCGCCTTGTCGAGTCCGATCCCGGCGACCTTGCGAAGATCGGTCAAGGTTGCCCCAGCCAATCGGCTCAGCGAGTGATCGAACGCCCGGAGCAAGTGCTCAGCCACCGTGGTCACCGGTGTGGCCTTGGCGCCGGTTCGGAGCAGAATGGCGACCAATTCGGCATCGCGGAGTCGGTCGGCACCCAGCGAGGCAAGACGCTCGCGAGGACGATCGTGGGCGGGTGTGTCCCGCATCAGGAGGCTCATCCGGAGTCCGTTCGGGGAGGGTGGAGCCGTGTCACACTCAGAGAACGTGGGCGGCGGCCAAAATCTTACAGAAAAAGGCGGGACCCGCAGTTCTTGCCCCCGGCGCCATGCCAGGAACCTGTCCCCCTGTGTGGATAAGGGTGCGACACCAGGTGGCTGTCCCCCTGTGTGGAGCGGGATCAGATTGCCTGTCCCTTTGTGATGGGAGTGGACCAGGGGAGGAGCGCCCAAGAAGCCTGTCCCCTTGTGTGGATAAGGGTGCGACACCAGGTGGCTGTCCCCCTGTGTGGAGCGGGATCAGATTGCCTGTCCCTTTGTGATGGGAGTGGACCATGGGAGGAGCGCCCAAGAAGCCTGTCCCGTTGTGTGGATCTGGGTGCGACACCAGGTGGCTGTCCCCCTGTGTGGAGTGGGATCAGATTGCCTGTCCCTCTGTGCGGGGGTGGACCAGGGGGGAGCGCCCAAGAGGGGCGATACCAGGTGCCTGTCCCCCTGTGTGGGGAGTTGCTCAGAAAGCCTGTCCCCTTGTGAGGAGGTCTCGTCGGTTGCTTCGAACGACGGGACCGTGGTAGGCCTACGACGTGAACCTGATCCTGCCTCTTCTGGCTCAAGCCACGATTCACACGACCAACACGGTGGTGCAGAGCGGTATCGGGCTCGGTTCCGCCATCGCGGTGGTGTGCTCGTGGCAACGCAATCGCTCCATTGTCTGGGCAATCGTGGCCGGGATCTTTTCCTGGTTTTACGTGATCTATTTCGCGATCACCCGCAGGCCTGATGAGGTCAAGTGATCGGGTTGGAGCGGAGCAAGGGGAACCGATGGCCGAGTCCAGCCCCGACCTGAGCAGCGTGGGGCACGAAGTGGCCGAAAATGGTTCCTGCGGTCGAGTCCGGGGCGAAACTCCCCCTCAGGCCTTGCGCACGAAGCACGCCTTCAGGCCGACCGAAATGCCGTCCATTTTGCAGGAGATCTCGTGGTCGCCGTCCACCAACCGGATGGGTTTGGACTTGGTGCCACCCTTCAACACGTGAGGAGCGCCCTTGAGCGGCAGGGCCTTAATCAGGATCACCTGGTCGCCGTCCGCCAGCACCGTGCCGTGGGCATCCTTCACGACGCGGGCTTTTTCAGGTTCAGCCGCGCGTTGCCATTCGTGACCGCAGGTCGCGCATTCCAAGCGCTCGGGATGTTCCAGGATTTCGGTGGTTTCGCACATCGGACAGGCGGTCTCGCTCATGAAGCGAACACCCTAACCGAGAAGCCGCTTCCTGCTCAACCGCTCAAAACCGGTCCCAGCTTCGACCCGAGTGCCCAGGTCGAAGCTGGAACATAGGCAGATCAGAACCGCCAGCTGAGATTGACGGTGAGGAATGACAGCCAGGCGTCCTCGAAAACGCCAGCCACGGTGCCCCGATAGGTGGATTCCTGGGTGACGGTCAGGTCCCCGTTCCAGACGAACTCGTAGGCAGCGCCGAGTTGGATCTTGGAACTCAACCGCCATTGGGCACCCACGCCAAAGCGCCAGGATTCGCCCATGGGGAGGGTCAGGGTCCGGTTGGCGTCGTCGACCGCGGAACTGTCGTAGGCGACGCCTGCGGAGAGGATCCATGGCTCGGAAGGCTGGTACTGGGCGCCGAGAGCGGCGTGCCAGGTGTCCTTGTACTCGAGGTCGGTGGTGAAGTTGGTGGGATCGGCGGAGTCGACCCCGACATCGACCATTCCGAAGCGTTCCCAATTTTGCCAACCCACGTTGGCGAGCACCGCCCAGCAGTCGTTGACCTGTTGGAAGACGCTGAACATCACCGACTGGGGAACGGTGACGCCGAGGTCCAGTTCGGGCGGGGCGGCAAAGATCGGGCGACCGCTCAGCGGACCCAGATTGGAGAACCCCGGGGTGTCGGCGAAGTCGAGGTCCACCGGCGACAGGTAAGTCAGACCCAGCCGGGTGCCTTCGCGGGGTTCCACCAGAATCCCCACGTTGGCGCCGAAGCCCCAGGTGGTGTCCTTGATCGACAGCCGTCCGTCCCCGGGTGCGCCGGTTCTGATGGCGATGTCGCTGTCGAGGTAGCCGAGCATGGCGTTCAGTCCCGCGCCAACGGACAGCCAGTCGTTCACCTTCACGCTGACCGAGGGCATGAACGACATGCCAATCAGGGCGCTTTCCTGGGCGTAATAGCGCCCGACCCAGCCGTCGTCGTATTTCGACATCAGTCCGAAGTACGAGAACGTGCCGAGACCGACGCTGACGGTGTCGGAGATGGGCTGGACGAAGAAGGCGCTGGCGCCCGGGAGGACTCCGAGGGAATTGCCGCCATCGTTGTCGCCGCGGAGTAGGGGGCCGGTGAGGTTGGGGTCTTTGGAAAACTCGATGCTTCCCACGAGCAGTTGGGCTCCGGATTCGAACTGGGCTCCGTCGAGTCGGCTCATGCCGGCAGGATTGGAGAACAGGGTGGAGGCGTCCTGGGCTCGGGCGGCATAGCCGGCGGCGGCAAGGCCGACGTCGGCGGTGGCGAGTTCGTACAGTGCAATGCCCGCGCCGTAGGTGTTGGGGAGCAGGGTTGCTCCTGCGGCAAGGGCGGCGTAGTGGAACGTTTTTTTCACAAGTGGATGTCGGTGCGATGGCGATTATTGGCGGCCCATGGCGGCGCGAACGGCTTCCTCGGGCGAGACCAGATGCCCGGAATTGTTTGGGTCATCGGCGATGGAGAGCAACACCCCCTTGATGTTCCCGTTGAATCCATTGCCCACGGGGCCGTAGTCGGGGGACACCGCGGCGCCGGAATCCTCGCCGACATCACAACCGTCGTCGGCGGAGAAGATCATGGCCTGGGTCATGGCGATGGGACCTTCGCCGGCGGCTTTGCCATCGACATAGAGCGTCACTTTGCCGCCCTTACCGAGGCCACCGCCGGCATAGGCGAACTCCATGCGGACCTGGTGCTGGCCCGCAGGCAGGGGTTGGGTGGACTCGACGAAGAAATGTTTCACGCCGGCGACGTTGTAGCAGTACTTCAGTTTGCCGTTCCTGGCGTACAGGCTCCAGCCACCGATATTGGCGCCCTGGGCGACGATGACGCCTTCGGCGCCGGACGCCGGGATTTCGATCTCGGCGGTGATGGAGTGGGACTTGTTCTTGAGATTCAAGACGCAGTTTTCGCTCAGGCGCCCCATGCCGCCGAAGAGGAGCTGGGTCTTGCCGCGGATCAGGGTGGGCCGGCCGGCGGTGTCGGAGTTCAACCGTTCGCCCACGCGATCGTCGAGGGGCAGGACCTTGTAGCGGGTGGCCTCAATGACGAACTGGCGTTGGAGTTCGCGGAGTTTCTCGGGCATCTCCTTGGAGAGGTCCTTGGACTGGGTCCAGTCCTGATCCGAGTAGAGTTCCCAGACATCTTCATCGAAGGGGACTGTTTTGGCGCCGATGAGCAGCCAGGGTGTGCGGTGTTTGGTGACCGCGGTCCAGCCCTTGTGGTAGATGCCGCGGTTGCCGAAGATTTCGAAGTACTGGGTTTCGTGGCGTTCGGCTGCCTTGGGTTCGTCGAAGGAATAGCGCATGCTGACGCCTTCGATGGGGTCTTGTCGGATGCCGTTGACGGACTCGGGTTGGGGCAGACCGGCGACGTCGAGGATGGTGGGTGCGACGTCGATGACGTGATGGAACTGGGAGCGGACCTGACCTTTGGCGCGGATGCCCTTGGGCCAGTGAACGACGGTGCCGTTGCGGGTGCCGCCCCAGTGGGAGGCGACCTGTTTGGTCCATTGGAACGGGGTGTTGAGAGCGTGGGCCCAGCCGACGGCGTAGTGGTTGTAGGAATCGGGTCCGCCGAGCTTGTCGAGTCGGGCGGTCAGGAACTCCGGGGTTTCGAGGGCCGCCAGGCCATTGAAATTGGCCATTTCGTTGTAGGCCCCGTTGAGGGTGCCTTCGGCGGAGGCGCCGTTGTCGCCGACAATGAAGTAGATGAGGGTGTCGTCGAGGATCTTGAGTTTATCGAGCATGTCGATGATCCGGCCGACGTGGTGATCGGTGTATTCGAGGAAGCCGGCGTAGACTTCCATCTGTCGGCGGAGGACAGGTTTGAGAGCCTCGGGCATATCGGCCCAGGAGGGGATTTCCTTGGGGCGCGGGGTGATCTGGCTGTTGGCGGGAATGACGCCGAGCTGTTTCTGGCGGGCGAAGATCTGGTCGCGGAGCTGGTCCCAACCCTGGTCGAACTTGCCCTTGTACTTATCGGCCCATTCCTTGGGGGCGTGATGGGGTGCGTGGGTGGCGCCCGGGGCGTAATAGATGAAGAAGGGCTTGTCGGGGGCGAGGGCCTTTTGTTGACCGATCCATTTGATGGCTTTGTCGGTCATGTCGGTGAGCAGGTGGTAGCCCTGTTCGGGAGTTTTCTTGAGCTCCACCGGGGTGGTTCCCTCGAAGAGGGTGGGGTACCACTGGTTGGCTTCGCCGCCGATGAAGCCATAGAAGTACTCGAAGCCGCCGCCGCCGGTGGGCCAGGAATCGAAGGGGCCGGCGGGGCTGGTCTGCCAGACGGGGACCTCATGGCACTTGCCGAACTGAGCGGTGGAATAGCCGTTGTACACGAGGGTTCGTGCGAGCGGTGCCATGGAATTCGGAAGCACCGAGCTGTAACCGGGAGCGCCGCTGGCGATCTCGGTGATGTTGCCCATGCCGACGGAGTGATGATTCCGCCCGGTGAGCAGGGCTTGGCGCGTGGGCGAGCAGAGGGCGGTGGTGTGAAAGCGGTTGTAGCGCAGTCCGCCGGCGGCGAGCTTGTCGAGGGTGGGGGTCTGGCACGGGCCACCAAAGGTGCTGGAAGATCCGAAGCCGGCGTCATCAATGAGCACGATCAGCACATTTGGGGCTCCCGCGGGCGGGCGCAGTTGTTCGATCGGCGGGTACGCGGTGTCGGGGCTCTTCGCGTCGTAGGTGATCAGGCCCGGAGTGGCGGTGTTCCGCATCGGAAGATGGGAACGGTGGTGGGTGGGCTCCGAGGCGGGATGGGCCCCAAAGGCGACGGGGAGCATCAGGCTCGCCAACGAGCAGAGGCTGGTCAGTAGTTTTCGGTGAAGCATGAGATGGGGAGGGTTGAGAGTCGTTTGGTGTGCGGTGGTGCTGTTTGTCCCGGTTATGGCAGTCGGTTCATCGTGCCAGTTTGTACTGGAGACTGAGTTGAACCCGGTGCGCGTCGCCTTCGGATCCATCGCGTGTCCCTTTCAGTCCGTAGAGGTACTCCAAGCCAATGTAAAAGCTCTTGGACGGGGCCCATACAAGATTGGCTTGGGCGTAGTGAGTGTGGTTGTAGGCATTGGCGCCCTGTTCCGCGAGGTTGTCGAGTTCCATGTACCCGTAGGTCGCCTCCGATCGCCACTTTTCGCTCCAGAAATGGCGGTAGCCGATCATGGTGCCCCAGGCCGCCAGCATTTCGAGTTCTCCGGAACCCAGCGCAATTGCCGAACTGCCGCCGGGGAGGTCCTGCATGTACCTCCCGATCCCATCGCCGTACGTGAAGCTGGCAACGACACCATCCTGACCCCAGGTGTGGAGGACGCCAGAGACGTTGGCGCCCCAACCCAGCGCGGTGTCATCCGGGCCGGTGGAGTTGTCATAGGCCAGGGCGCGGGCGAGTCCACCGACCTGAACGTGACCGCGCTGTCCTTCCCAGCGCCAATGGCCGGCGAAATCGGGCAGCACATTGCGGGTGGAACCGGAGGCGGGGAGGTTGCCGATGTCGCTCTTCGGTTGTTCCGCAGCAAGGGCGAAGTGGTGATGCTTGGGATCGGGTGAGTACGTGTATCGAAATTGCGGTTGGCGAAGAACCGACTGCATGCCGGGGCCCGCGAAGTCGAGGGTGTCCGGGATGGCGTCGGCGTCGAAGAAGGTCGACCAGGTCTGCCCCACGGTGACGTTGGCGATTTGGCCGTAGAAATGCCGGAGGTTGTAGGACATGTCCGGCGAGGAACTGCTGCCGAAGAAATCGTTCTCGTAGACGACGCGGAGGGACCCAAGTGCGGTGGGGGAGCGCAGTTCGAGGTTGAGCCGCGTTTGCTTGGCGTGCAGGGAGAATTCCTCGGACTTGCCGTAGTCCGCCTCGCCCTCCACCGGGATGGTGGAGGTGATGAATTTGTTGGGATTGCCGACACGGGTGGAGTCGGCGATGGCATCGACTTTGGCGTAACCGCCGAGTTTGACCCAGGTGGTGGTGCCGAAGAGGGGCATGAACCCGGCGTAGGTGGGGTCGATGGGGGCATTGCCAGGTCGAGGCGCGGCGGCGTTGTCCTCCATGACGGTGTCGCGGTGCTTCATGCGCGAGTCATGGTCGGCGAGGTCCGCGGGTGCGGTGGGGCGAACCTGAACGGCGGCCTTGGCGGTGGCGCCGTCCATGGCGGGTGTTGCCGGTGAGGTGGGCGGAGTGGTCGGGGTGGTCGCCACCGGGGTGGGCGCAGGAACCGCGGGACTGGAGGACTGACGTTGTTCCAGTTCCCGAATCCGGTTCTTCAGCTCTTGGATTGTCTGTTCCATGACGGAAACGGACGATTTCAGCTGATCCAACTCGGGACTGCTTTGGGCGGAGGCAACGGGGCCAGTGCTGGCGGCGATCGCGGTGGCGACGGCGAGGTGGCGGAACTGGAGCAGGGGTTTCATGGGCGCGGCGCGAGAGCCTGGCAGGGTGGATGCGACGTCCGAGCTGATGACTCGGGGACAGTGCGAGGGGTGGTGGAACGGAGATCAGGGCTGGGTACTGCCGGCAACGGTAGCCGAGCTGACGGGGCGTCCGGCGGTCGATTGGACGGGGCGGTTGTTGTGGTGGAGGCGATCGGCGAAAGCCTTCAACTGATCCGGGCTGGCGGTGATGGGATCGCGGAAGACGAACCACTCGACGTTTTCGGTGCAGGGGGGAGTGGTGAACGATCCGACGTAGCTGTAGGCGGGCGCGTTCGCGGGCAGGTGAACGGCCAGATCGAGTTTCTCGTCGGGCAGGTGAAGCGAGTCGCCTTTGGCTTTGGGGAAATGCGCGATCAACTTGGCGAGGTTGTCATTGGCGGGGCCTTCGACGAACAGGGCCGAGGCGACGGCGAAGTTTCCGGCGGCACTCTGGTGGACGAAGTGCACCTCCATGGGATAGTGGCGACCGTCGATGGTGTGCTCGCTGGGGGTGTGGAAGTGAAACTGTTTGAGGAGATAGGAGTCCTTGGTGGTGGTGAGGGTGCTGCCTTCATCCACGGTGACCTGAATCGTGTGGCCGTTGTCCACGATGTCGATGACGTGCTCGTGATGGGCGATGCGGAGGGACGTGGAGGTGTAATTCAGCTGGATCGGGCTGGGGGAGCCGGCGCCAGCCTGGGTGATATTGATAGGCGACTGACCGGCCTTGTGGTCGCAGGCGGCGTACGCGGGGCTGAGGTGGCCCCAATGCTTCGGGCTGGCCTCGCCTTCATACGCCCAGTGCACGGGGCGTGCGGAACCGGGAGTGGCGGTGGCGGTGGTCTTCTTGGAGGCTGGGGAATCCGGGGCGGAACAGCCGGAGACCAGGGTGAGGGCAGGGACGAGCCAGGGGAGGAGGATGGCGGGCTTCATGGTGAGTGGGAATGGGAGTCGGGATTAGGGGCGTCGGTAGCCGGAGTTTTCGACCTGGACCTTCAGATTCTTGCCCTTGGCCTCCAGGGTGGTGGTGCTGGGGTAGGTGGCGTTGTTGTCGAGCAACCCGAAGCGCACGTCCATCGACACCGGTTCCTTCTGTGAATCCAGGTACGTCGAGACCTTGGCTTCCAGCGGTCGGCTGGAGGTGAGGTCGAGTTCGAGGATGAGGCTGTCTCCCGATTTGAGGTAGTCGGCGAAGGTCAACCGCACCTGGTTTCCTGGCTGGGGCGTGATCGAGACTTTGCCGGCATCCTTGGCGGCTTGGATTCGGGCTTGGTCCGGCGGGACGTATTGCTTCACCAGGGTAACCGCCTCGTGCATGTAGTCGGCGAGTTCCTCCTTCTTGGCTTCGGCGATCTTGCCGCGCAGGCCGCGTTTTTTGGCGGCAGGGGCGGGCGCGGTGACCGGGACCTTTTGAACCTTGCCGTCGGCGCCGTGGTAACAGCGGTTCATTTGCCGCGATTTCTCCTCGCCCTTGAGGCTGATGACGGTGGTTTCCATCCATTCGTACGGCTTCAGCAGGGCCTGGCTGGCGGCGAGATTGGCCTTGAGCGTGGCCACCCGTTCGGCGGTGGTCGGTTGCTGGCCATGGGCAAGGGTTGCCGCTGACAGAATCCACGCGGCGCAGAGAACGTTTCGGATCGAGGTCTTCATGAGAACTGGGTGAGTGGGAAGTGCAGTTGCCGGGTTGGGTGGATGGGGGTGAGAAATGCCGATCAAGGGTTGGATGGATGCAATGGCTTGAGGATCAGGTCCCGGAGCTGGAGCAGGTCCTCCTTGGGAACAAAGGCGTCCGCGCCAGCCTGGATGGCGAGGTCGCGGAGATGCGGGTTGGCGTATTGGGTGATCACCACGACATGAACGGTCGGCTGGTGGTTTTTGATCCAGGCGGTGACCGCGAAACCGTCCATCCCTGGCATCACCAGATCCACGATCATCCAGTCGGGACGATTTCGAGTCGCCTGATTCATGGCGGACAAGCCATCGGCAACGTCCTCAATGTCCTCGGCGACGTCCGACAGGAGCCTGCGGACCAGGGTCCGGATCTCGGGATTGTCATCGACGATGAGGATGCGCAACGGAGGATGTCCCGCGGGTTGATCGGGATGGGACGATTGTGCACGTCCGACGACTGAGGGGAATCGGTGGGGCTCCGGGACCGCTCTGCGTAGGAGTCCCCGGACCTCTGCGTAGGTTCACCGAGGCCGAATGGCCCTGGTACGGGGATCAGAGCTGGGACCGGTGTTTGATGGCGAATTCCAGGAGCTTGTTGGCGCCCTGGAGATCGAGTTTGCGGCAGAGATTGGCGCGATGGGTTTCGACGGTGCGCGGGCTGATGAAGAGTTCGGCGGCGATTTCCCGGCTGGTTTTGTTTTCGCTGACGAGTTGGAGGACCCGGTTTTCGGTGGGGGTGAGGGAGGCGAGGCCGGTTTTTTCCTCCTTCAGCGCGGAGGCCCGCTGCCGGCGCTTCAGGAGGAAGGCGGAGGCTGCGGGACTGACGTAAACACCGCCGGCGGTGACGGTGCGAAGACCGAGCAGGACGGCCTCCAAGGCTTCCTCCTTGATGAGGTAACCGCTGGCACCGGCGTCCATGGCCGCGTTGAAGCTGCCTTCGTCGGCGTTCATCGTCAGGATCAGGCACGGCGGGGCGTCGGGGCTTTTGCGGATGGCACGAACGAGGGCAACGCCGTTGAGTTTGGGAATGTTGATGTCCACGAGCACGACGTCGGGCTTGAAGCGTGAACAATATTGGAGGGCGGATTCGCCGTCGCCGGCTTCGGCGACCAGCTGGAAGGCGGGATCGGATTCGATGATCTGCCGGAGACCGTGTCGGAGGATGGGATGATCATCGACGATGAGGACGGTGGTTTTGCCGGGTTTCATGTCGAATCCGGGGATGGGGGTAGGCTGAGTGTGAGGGTGATCCGGGTGCCCCGGCCGGTGGAGGATTGCAGGTCCAATCGGCCATTCAGGACCTTGGCGCGTTCCGCCATGGTGGAAAGGCCGAGGTGGGAGCCCTGAGAAGAGTGGGCGAGTTGAGCCTCGGGAGAAAAGCCCGTGCCATTGTCGTAGAGGGAAACGCGGATACTGCGGCCCTCGCGTTTGACCTCCAGGATAGCGTGTGAGGCGGCCGCGTGTTTGGCGACATTGTTGAGGGCCTCCTGGATGATCCGGTACAGGTGGATTTCCCGTTCGGTTCCGAGCTGGCCATCGATGCAGTCCAGTTCGGTTTCGAAGCGAGTGGGCGATGATTCAGCGACCTTTTCGACCATCCATTCGATGGCGCGTGTGAGGCCGGTTTGTTCGAGGGCGGGAGGTCGGAGGGCGGAGGAAATGGCGCGCACTTCGGCAATGGCGCGCAGGGTGTGCTGGGAAATTTCGCCGATCTCGTGGGCCAGGTTGCCGGGTGGGGCAGGCTGGGTGGCGATCATGCGGAGGCGGTTGTTGATGAGCATGAGGTTCTGACCCAGGCCATCGTGCAGATCCGCGGCGATGCGTTTGCGTTCGGTTTCCTGCGATTCGATGAGGGCGCGGGAGATGCTCTCCTGATTTCGGCGTGCCTTCTGGAGTGCTTGGACGCGGCGGCGATAGAAGCTGACGAGCGCGGCGACCACGGAGATGCATGCGATCGTGCGGAACCACGCGGTCTGCCACAGATGGGGTTGGATATGGATGGCGAGGGCGGCGCCCGCATCGTTCCAGGCGCCATCGTTGTTGGCGGCGCGAACCCGAAACAGGTATTGGCCTGGGGGCAGACCCTCGAAGGTGGATTGACGACGGATGCCGGCGTCTTGCCATTCGGAATCATGATTCTCCATCCGGGTTTGGAAGCGGACTTTTTCGGGTGCGGAGAAACTCAGGGCCGAGTAGCGGATCTCGATGCCGTCGCCACCGGGTGGAATGCGAACCGCGGAATCGAAGGGTGGGAGCAACTGCTCCACCAACCGCCTGCCGGACGGCGGTGGCTCCCCTCCAAGGTCGAGGGACTTTCCAGCTGGCGGGTTCGAGCGTGCGCGGGTGGATGCACGGGCGGGTTCGGTTCGAAACGCGATGGACTCGATCTGGATGGGCGGTGGCCGCTGGTTCGGATGGAAGTCGTCGGGATGGATGGTGGCGACGCCCTTGAGGGTGGCGAACCAGAGCCTTCCGGAAGGGTCAGCGGTGCAGATGGGCTGAAGTCCGCTGGGGCAATCCACGCTGACCAGACCGTCATGAGTATCCAGTAACTGGCAATGGATGCGGGACGCCCGGCCCTCGACCACGTCCTGGAGGTGGGAGCGGCTGACGCGGACAATGCCCTGTCGGGAGGGCATCCAGAAGAAGCCGTGGCGATCTTCCAGGATGGCGTGGACACCACGTGCGGGAAAACCCGTTGCGGCGTCGAGGCGGGTGGTTCGGTTGGGATGCCAGTGGAGGAGTCCGGCATTGCGGGTGCCCATCCAGACGGAGCCATCCGCGTTGGGTGCCAGGCTCAGAATGTCGCGCAACGGTTCGTGCGCCTCGTTGAACACCTCGATGACCTGTCGATCTTCGAGCCGGAAGACTCGTTCTGTGGTGGAGAACCAGAGGATCTGGCCGGGTTGTTCGGCCATGCTGACGACGCCAGGCAATCGTTTGCCCGAAAGGTCGGAGAACGGGTGAATGACCCCGGACTCCACGAACGCCAGGTCACGGTCGCCTCCCAGCCAGACGCGCCCGTGCGAGTCCTCGAACATCGACATGATGCTGGGACTTTCGAGCTGGGACGCGGGGATTTGTCGCATCCCTTGGGGTTCTCGAAGCCAGGCGCCGCGGTAACCGGTGCCCATCCACGTGCGGCCGACGCGGTCGCGGAGCACGCATTGGCCGTAGACCGTTTTGCTGGCGACCCCCAATTCCTCGATCCGTCTGAACTGTCGGTCTTCATGGTGGAACAACCCGTATCCATAGGTGGCGACATAGACGTTGTCCTGACCATCGGGCCAGACCGAGCGGACGTTTTGCTCCGACAGCCCATGATCCTTCCCCACGACGAGAAACCGGCGGTTCTTGAATCGAAGGATGCCACCGCCGCTGGTTCCCACCCACAGGTTCTGTTCCTGATCCTCGAAGGTGAAACGGGTGCAGTCGTAGGTCAGTCCGTTCGTGGTGGTCCATCGATGGAATCCGCCGTCGGGACGTATCCGGCAGATGCCCTTGATGTAGCTGGAGACCCAGACATTGCCGGCCCGATCCTCGGCCACGCTCCAGATGGCCTTGGGTTCCTCGGGCAGCCGAATGACGCCGGTCTTCACACCGCGCCGCCAGCGCTGCAATTCATTGCGCACCACGAGCAGCAGGCTTCCGTCCTGGCCGGTTCCGGCCCCCACTTCATCGGCGACCTGTTCATGGAGTCGAATCGTTTCCACCCAGCGTTCGCCGTCCCAGAGACCGACGAAACGGTTTTGGATGACCCACCAGCGCCCTTCTTCATCGGCGTGTGCATAATAACCGCGGCCTGGTTCGCCGGGCGGGCTGGGCAGGGGTCGAAGCCGGTCGTTGGCCAGTTCCATGACTTGGCCATTGAACGTGGTCAGCAGCAGGTCGCCATTGCCGCGTTCAGCGAAGGTGCGGACGAAGTCGCCCACCCAGCCTTCCGCGGGGCCGTAGGTGCGCCACTCGCGGTCAGTGCGGCAGACCAGCCCGCGGTCCGTGCTGATCCAGAGCCGATGTCGTCTGTCGAGGTGGAGGTTGACGATGAAGGCACTTGGCAGCTGCGGCGTGTTGACGGGAGTGAGGACGGAGAACCGGACGCCATCGAAACGAACGAGGCCGCTGAAGGTTCCGAACCAGAGATAGCCATCGGGTGTCTGGACCATCGCGGTGGCCGAGTTCTCGGGCAGGCCCTGCTCGGTTTGCCAGCTGTCGATTTGGTAATCGGTGTCTTCCGACGACCAAGCCGGGCGGTCGATGGCAGGCGCGACGGTTGTCGCGACCGCACCGACGGTGGTGTTGAGGCCTGCGAGCCAGATCACGCCCAGGAGCATGACCATCGCGCTGCTTAAGACTGACCTGCTCACGGCCCATGAACCGGGGCGCGAGGAGTGGAGCGAGCGGCCCTCACCCCGGGCCTCTCCCGGAGGGAGAGGAAAAACATTCCCCGCGGGTTTCGGAGGGTGGAGCAGGAGTTTGTCAGCAGCGAGTCGCGACGGCTCGGATGGCTGGAGTGCGGGCATGACGCCGTGCGGCATATGCGACTCCCTCTCCCCCCGGGAGAGGGTTGGGGTGAGGGAGCCCGTTTCAACCCTCGCGAAGGCTTCCATGGGAAGGCAATCCCGCAACCAGCCGTATCGCCGGCTCTCACCCTGGGCACGGGCCGCGGACTTTCCTGGGTGCGACGACGTCATCCTCCGGGCGATTTCCCGTTCTTCAGGCGGCCATCCTCCATGTGCACGGTGCGATCGAAGACGTCGAGCGCCCGGGCGTCGTGGGTGACCACGATGACGGCGGTGCCGTGTTCGTGGGCGACGCGGGCGAACAGTTCCATGACCTGCCGGCCGCGATGGCTGTCGAGGGCGGCGGTGGGTTCGTCGGCGAGAATGAGGCTGGGGTGATTGGCGAGGGCACGGGCCACGGCCACCCTTTGCTGTTCGCCGCCTGAGAGCGCATCGGGGAGGTTGTCCGCCCGCGTGCCCACCCCAAGGTACTCCAGCAATTCCATGGCCCGTTGGTGCGCCGCGCGCGGTGGGACGTCGTTGACCTCCAGCGCCACCTGGACGTTCTCGCGGGCGTTGAGGAAGGGAATCAGGTTCGCCTTCTGAAACACAAACCCCAGGTTTTTTCGTCGAAAAGCCCGCAGATCGACCAGCGCCCGGTCGCCGTCCATGACCAACTGGCCTCCAATGCGGATCTGACCGGAGGTGGGTGGGTTGATGAGGGCCATGGCGGTGAGCAGGGTGGATTTTCCCGCGCCGCTGGGGCCGAGCAAGGCGACAATTTCGCCACGGGCGACCCGCAGGGTGACGTCCTGAACCGCCACCACCTCCGTGTGGCCGTGGCCATAAATCTTGGTCAGCCGGGTGGCTTCGACGCCGGGCACGGATTCCATGGAGGAGCTCATGTGGCGAGAACGGTGTTGGCCTCGACGTTCAAGGCCTTCCCGATGCCCAGGAGACTGGCGAGCATCGAGATTCCCAGGACGATGAAGGCGAGTTGGACGAGGTCGGCGGTTTCGATCACGACGAGGCGCGGGAAGTGGGGGAAGGCGAAGCCACCCAACCACCAGGCCAGGGCATAGCCGAGAACGCCCATGAGGAGTGCCTGTTGGAAGATGAGCCCGATGATGACCCGGTTGCGTGCGCCGATGAGTTTGAGCAGGGCGATGTCGCGGATTTTGTCGAGAGTCAGGGTGTAGATGATCAGGGCGATGATGATGGTGGAGATGATAATGAGCAGGGCCCGGAACAGCCCGAGTTGTCGGCGGGCCTTGTCGACCATGCCAGACAGCAGAAGGTCCTTCTGCTGCTGGGTGGAGTAGACGGTGACGTCGGGCCAGGTCGATAGGGTGGCGGCGACACGGGCTGGGTCGGCGCCTTCACTGAGAGTCACCAGGATGGCACTGACCTGCGGCGGACCGAGAGCTGGCAGTTCGCTGGTTGGACCGAGGGCCCTTTCGGACAGCTGGGGTGTCACGCGGCCGAGATCCAGGTTCTCGAGCCGGGCCTGTCGTGCGGCACGTTCCAAACGGACCGCCTCGCCGGGGACATCGAATTGAACCGCCATGGCGTCGCTCACTGTGAGAAAGGCCAGACCGTCACCGCCGGAACCGACCATGCCCCGGGTCAGCCCGACCACCTCGTACATGTCCTTGCCCAGCCTCACCCTTTCGCCGAGCGGCAGCTGGAGGGACTGGTCCGCAATCATCTCGAAGTGGGCTTGTCGGAGTGGCCGGCCTGCCACGAGTGGCGCCCAGTCGCCCCGGTCCTCCGGCCACGAGAGACCCTGCACCACCAGGCGCAAGGCGCGTCCCTGGTGCTCGCGCTGGAACGTGTGGGAAACGAAACGGCGCGCGACCGCCACCCCGGGCACTGCCCGGACCCGGTCCTCCAGATTGGCTGGAAGCCTGGAAACCTCGGCGAACGGTCCCCGGGTGCTTCCTTGCACCACCCACAGATCCGCGCCCACCCGGTCGACCAACAAAGTCGCCTCGTGGATCAGCCCTCGGTAGATGCCGCCCATGCCCATGACGATCATGAGCAGAAGCCCGATGCCCACGCTGGTGAGCACAAACCGGCCGGCATGATGCCGGACATCGCGAACGGCGAGGTTCATGGGGCGTGGATGCGTTGGCCCTCGTTGAGGGGCTGCTTCTGGCCGGCGGGCGGTTTCACCACCACATCTCCCTCGGACAACCCCTGGATGATTTCGAGGCTCTTCGGTCCGCGGAGACCGGGAACGACGTCACGCCAACGCGCCTTGCCGGCGTCGTCGACCATCACGCCGGGTTTTCCGTCGCGCCAAAGAACGAAGGACTGTGGAACGACCACCACCCCTGAGGTGCGACCCGTCTCGATGAACACCTCGGCCCGCTGCCCCAATGTCCAGCGTTCGGGCAGTTGTTTGACGCGCACATCCATGACGAACTCCCGAGTCTCGCGATCCGCCTCGCGCCCGAGTCGAGCGACTTCGCCTTCATACGTCTTCGAAGGCTCGGAACGGAACACGACACGGGCCGGTTGTCCCTCCTTCAAGGCGGTGACGGCGGTTTCATCGACCCAGGCCGACACCCAGATGTCATGGGCGACCAGCTGAAGAATGGACGAGCCCGGGACCACGACGCCGCCCGGGTCGCGGTCGCGACGGGTGATCAATCCATCGTAGGGGCTCAGCATTTCGGTGAAGGCGAGCTGCTCCCGGCGGAAGAGCAGGGACTTTTCGGCGGTGAACACCTGGCTCTCCGCCTCCCGGTTTGCCGACTGCGCCCGTTTCAAGTCGGCTTCCGCGACCTGCAAGGCTTCCGAGGCTTTGTCGAAATCGGCCTGGGAGGAAATCCGTCCGGCCAGGAGTTCGGAGGAGCGTTGGTGCTCCTGTTGTGCCTGTTTGAGCACCGCCTGGGCGCGGGGGTCATCGGCGAGCACGCGATCGACGGTGGCCTTGGCGGCCGCGAGGGCAGCCTCGGCGATGGCGACCTGCTGTTTCGTTTCACCATCATCCAGGCGGGCGAGGCGTTGGCCGGCCTTCACGACGTCCCCCTGATCGACCAGCACCTCGGCGAGTCGTTCCTGAATGCGCGGACTGATGGTGGTCTTGACCCGGGCCTCCAGGGTGCCGGTACCCATGACCTCACCCCGGACTTCGCCGACCGTCACCTGATGCGCGGTCACCGGCAACGGCCGGAATTTCAACCGGTAACCAGCGAACGCGATGAGTCCAGCCACGGCGAGCCAAGCGAGTGGGCGGCCCAGCGGTCGGCGCCTTCGGACGGGTAGCGGAGTCTTGGAAACCGGACTGGACCGCTGGGAAGGGTCGGTGAGTGGGCTCATGGGAAGCTTTCTGTTAAAGATGGACCTGCTCACGGCCCGTCATCCTGGGATTCCGGGAGGCGAGACGCCCCTCTCTACGGCAGGCGGGACGCCCGCCGCTACGCTGGGAAAGTTCATGGGAGAATGGGTTGGAGCTGGGACGCCGCCAGCCGGGCGAGGGCATCGGGGCCGACTGGTTCTTCGGGTTGCCACGGCAGCCAGGCGGTGCGGGAGGCGTGTTGCTCCGTGACCTCGAGCAGGTAACGGTGCTCCGCCTGTTCGCGGCGCTGGAGCAACGGGTCGCAGGAACCGCTATGGAGCAGGCTCTGGTTGATGACCCAGGCGAAGGGTTCGATCCGCGCCCGTCGCAGATCCTGCTGAAGGTCCGCCGCTTCATGCACGGGGGTGGCTTCGGGAAGAGTGACCAGCAGGATGCGGGTGAAGGCCGGGTCACGCAGCCTCTCCAACAGGCGAAGCACTGCTTCGGGCTGGGTGCTGCGCGACTGGCGTTGCAGTTCACGGTTGTAAGCTTCGCTGGCGTCCAGCAGGAGCAGGGTGTGTCCGGTCGGCGCGGTATCCAGCACCACAAACCGGTCGGCACCCAGGCCCACCTCGCGGGCGAAGGCGCGGAAGACAGCGATCTCCTCGGTGCAGGGGGAGCGCAGGTCCTCCTCCAGCAAGGCACGGCCGGCGTCATCCAAGGCGGCACCTTGCTCCTTCAGGACTTCGGCCTGGTAGTCCGCGGTCTCCCGCGCGGGATCGATCCGGCCGACGGTCAGGCCGGCAACGTGTCCGTCCAAGGTCTGGGCCAGATGAGCCGCGGGGTCGGTGGTGCTCAGGTGCACCGGATGTCCGCGTTGGGCGAGAGTGACGGCGATCGCTGCGGCGACGGTTGTCTTGCCCACCCCGCCCTTGCCCATGGTCATGACGACGCCCCGGCCTTGCCGTTCGATGTCGGCCACGAGGGCTTCGAGGCTTTCCATGAACCGTGCCTCCGTAGCGGCGGGCGTCCCGCCTGCCGTAGAGGGGGGCGTCTCGCCCCCCGGAATCCCTCCTGCTTCCGGGGCAGGGATCAGATCTCTCAAGGATCCATCCCGATGTGGCTGGGCCGGGTCCCCTTGGAGCGCGGATGGGGGCGACGATTCTCCATCACCCTGGAGGAGGCTGCGCAGGCCATCGAGCCCCAGGATGTTGATGGGACGGAGAGACACGAAGGAACTTGGGAGGCCCGCGATGAACTGTTCGGCGGAGACCATGGCGGCGCAACCGCGCTGCTGTAGGGCTTGGGCGACCGGGTCCGTCGAGCAGGCTGTTTCAAAGACCCCGTTGATGATGAGGGTTTGGTTGGCCACACCGAGTGCGCGCAGTTCCTTGGAGGTTCGTTCCGCTTCGCGAAGCGCGGCGAGTTGGGGACGGCTGACGAGCACCAGGGTGGTGGCCGAAGCGTCCGCGAGGGTTCGGACCGTGGCCTCGTAGACGGCGCGCTGCTTTTCAAGACCTGCGAGCGGACCCAGGCACGAGGTGCCGCTGGTGTTCTGGTCCAGGAACTGATCCCAGGCCTTCGCCAGACTCATCAGCCGGAGCGTGTGACCGGTGGGCGCCGTGTCGAAGACGACGTGGTCATAGGCCTTGGCCGTGTCCGGGTTGCCGATCAAACCCGAGAACTCATCGAAGGCAGCGATCTCGACGGTGCAGGAGCCCGAGAGCTGCTCCTCCATGCTCCGAAGGGCCGTTTCGGGCAGCAGCCCGCGCATGGGGCCGATGAGACGCTCGCGGTAAGCGGCGGCGGCGGCCACGGGATTGACGTTCATCGCGTCGAGCCTGGGTGCGCCGGCAATGGAGGTGGGACGGTTGGTCAGGCGCGTCGCCAGCACTTCGTCCAGATTGGAGGCCGGGTCGGTGCTGACCAGAAGCACGCGGTGGCCGGACTGAGCGAGCGTCAGGGCGGTGGCACAGGAGAGCGACGTTTTGCCGACGCCTCCTTTGCCAGTGAAGAACAGGTAGCGGGTTGTCGGGGACGAGCCCGGTCGGTAGATGGGCAGATTCACGGCGTGCTTTCTGCGCGATCTCCGACAGCGGTCCGGGTGAGGGCGTCCCGTTCCAAGGCGGTCGGGTAACGGCCTTTCAGATGAACCGCGCCATCGAGCAGGATGACGGGCAAGGCGTTGACGCCGTCGGAATCGAGCAGCGACTTCACCGCGGGGTTTTGGACAAAGGCCATGGGTTGTTGACTCAGGTTGTAGCGCTCGACCCGGACTCCTCGTTGCCCCAGTTGGGTGAGCATCGCAGCAAAACTGACCAGAGCGGGGTCGATGTCGGTGCCGCAGAGACCGGTGGAGCAGCACATGGGCGGGTCGTAGACTTGGAGGGAGGTCATGGGCGGATGGTGAAGTTGGACGGTTGGTTGAGAGGGGAGGGGGGATTCATGGTGCTGCTATGTTGAGGTCCGCTGGAGCGCGGGTGCGAAGGTGACGGCGGCAAGGGTTCAGGGACTGTGTGCGTTTCCCTTCAGGGACTTGATGCACTGGAAAAAGTTCATCACGCACGGGGTCATGAGCCGGTAGAAGACCTGGGTGCCGCGTTTGTCATCTTCGACGATGCCGGCATTTCGCAGGATGGAGAGGTGGCGGGACACGGTGGGCATTTCGGAGCCGACCATGGAGGCGAGTTCGCAGACGCAGCGTTCGCCGCGGGACAACTCATCCACAATGAGGAGTCGACCGGGATGTCCGAGGGCTTTGAAGATCTGGGCCTGGGGTTTGAAATCGGCCGGTTTGAGTGGGGTTTTGCGCATGGCGATCTCGTGGTTCAGCTTATTCGCTAATATGCGAAATATGTCAACCGCCCGGGGGCGGCGGCATTGATGAGGCACGTCCCTCCCGGATATCGGGGAAAACCCAGCCGGGCTGCGGGTGGGCTGGGCTCAGTTCTTGAGGGAGGCCATGTCGATCACGAATCGGTAGCGCACATCCTGCTTCAGCATGCGATCCCAGGCTTCCTGGATCTTCTGAATGGGGATGAGCTCGATGTCCGACGTGATCTTGTGGGCGGCGCAGAAGTCCAGCATCTCCTGAGTTTCAGCGATGCCGCCGATGGCGGAGCCGGCGAAGTTGCGGCGCGGGAGGAGGAGGTTGAACACGGCGACGGGCAGAGGTTGCTCGGGGGCGCCCACCAGGGTGAGGGTGCCGTCCAGCTTCAGCAGACTCAGGTAGGCGTTGATGTCGTGCTGCGCGGACACGGCATCGAGGATGAAATCGAAAGAGCTCTGCTGCTTCGCCATGGCGGCGGCGTCCTTGGACACCACGACCTCATGGGCGCCGAGTCGAAGGCCGTCGGCGATCTTGCCGGGCGACGTCGTGAACAGGACAACATGCGCTCCGAAGGCGCGGGCGAACTTCACGCCCATGTGACCGAGTCCGCCCAGACCGACGATGCCCACTTTCTGGCCGGGGCCGACCTTCCAGTGGCGCAACGGCGAGTAGGTGGTGATGCCGGCGCAAAGAAGAGGTGCGGTGGCGGCGAGGTCCATGCCGGCGGGAACGCGCAGGACGAAGGCTTCGTCGACGACGATGCTGGAGGAGTAGCCGCCGAAGGTGGGGCCGCCGAGGTGTTTGTCCTGGCCGTTGTAGGTGAAGATGGGGAACGAGTGGCAGTACTGCTCCAGACCGGCCTGGCAACTGGGGCAGGTGCGGCAGGAATCGACCATGCAACCGACCGCGCCGACGTCGCCGGTCTTGAACCGGGTCACCTGGGGGCCGACGCGGGTGACGCGGCCGATGATTTCGTGGCCGGGAACACAGGGGTAGACGGTGTTATGCCATTCGTTCCGGGCCTGGTGGATGTCGGAGTGGCAGACCCCGCAGAACAAGATCTCCATTTCGACGTCCAGGGATCCGGGTTCTCGCCGGTGGATGTCGGAACGAGCCAGGGGTGAACTGGCGTTTTGGACGGCGTAGGCTCGGGCTTGGCTGGTAGGCATGGCGGCAGCATACTTGGCCTGGGCTGGACGTCACGGGCCATGACGCGGCGTCGACGTGCAGGGGCGCATCTCCGTGTTGTCGTAGAACACAGCCCTCTTTTCGACAGGATGAACACGATGGACAGGATGAAATGCCGTTCCGCTTGGGTTCCTGAGCATCCTGTTCATCCTGTGAATCCTGTCCAAAACCCTCCGATGCTTGGAGATCTCCCATCCACAACACGGATTGCCCCGCGGACGTGCAGGGTGGCCCGGGCGCGCTCCGGATCTTCGTTGGATGGGAGGATGCGGATGCTGGAAATCGCCCCTGCAACCTTGCGGCACCGTGATTCCTGAGCCGGAATCGCGCCGGTTATGCCAGCATTTCCCCTCCTGACGTCGTCTTCGGTGACCCAACCCAACGCCTGGGCTCGAACCGCACCTCTGGGGATCCTCCTGCTCGCCCTCGTGGCGGGTGGTGAAGCGCGTTCCTGGGCTGCTGACAGTTCCACTGCTTCTCGGTCCGGCAATCCGATCTTCCCCGGCTGGTATGCGGACCCCGAGGTCGCGGTGTTTGGGGACCGCTACTGGATCTACCCCACGTTCTCGGCTCCCTACAACCAACAGCTGCACTTTGACGCCTTCTCCTCGCCGGATCTGGTGGCCTGGACTCGACATGAGAAGATTCTCGATAGTCGGCGCGTGAAATGGGCGAAACGCGCCATGTGGGCGCCGGCGGCGGTTGAACGAAAAGGGAAATACTACCTCTTCTTCGGCGCGAACGATGTCCATGAGGGCGAGGTGGGCGGCATCGGCGTGGCGGTGGCCGAGCGGCCCGAGGGCCCTTACACCGACCTGTTGGATCGACCCCTGGTGAACCAGATCGTTCACGGCGCCCAACCGATCGATCAGTTCGTATTTCAGGACCAGGATGGCCAGGACTACCTGATTTACGGCGGTTGGTCCCACTGCAACATCGCGCGGTTGGCACCGGGTTTCACCGCCCTCCTGCCCTTTCCGGATGGGGCCTTGTTCAAGGAGATCACCCCCCAGAACTACGTCGAGGGACCCTGCATGTTCATTCGCGGGGGGCGGTATTATTTCATGTGGTCGGAGGGCGGATGGACAGGCCCCAATTATTCCGTTGCGTACGCCATCGGCGATTCCCCGCTCGGACCGTTCCGTCGCATTGGAAGAATCCTGGCCCAGGATCCCGCGGTCGCCACCGGCGCAGGGCATCACTCGGTCCTGCGCGTTCCGGGAACCGAGGAGTGGTATATCGTGTATCACCGGCGTCCTCTGGGGGAGACCGATGCCAACCACCGTGTGACCTGCATCGACCGAATGGAGTTCGACGAGCAGGGTCACATCAAGCCGGTGCGCATCACCCACACCGGCGTCGAGCCTAGGCCCCTGCCCGTGAAGTGATCCCCGGGCACCTGCCGGGCCTACACGGCCCGACTATTCGACCCGAAGTTTGACGACCCGGGCTTCGTAGACCACGCGGTAGCGGCGGCCGTTGCCGAGTTCCAGGCCGGTGGTTTCAGTGAAGGTCCCTGTGCGGCTGCTGCCGGTCATCAGGGTGAACTCCTGGCCAACCGAGGGTGTGAACCCGGGCGACGTCCGTATCTCCAGGGTGCCACCGTCGATGTCGAGGGTGCGTTCGGCCACGATCTGATCGTGACTCACACCGGGGACTGTTCCGCCGATGTCGAAGATGCTCCGGCTGCCGGGCAGCCAGTTGGGGGAGCCCTGAAAAGCGAACGTGAAGATGCCGTAGGGGTTCTCGGGGCTTCCCGGAGCCACGGTGGCCTCCAGGCGGCACCCTCGGTTGATGGAGTCCGAGATGATCGAAAGCGTGCCGGAGCCGGTCAGTTCGCCGCCGAGCAGACGCATGGCATCGGCGACGAACCGGGTTCCCGAGGCCAGGTGCAACCGGCCTGCTTCCTGAACAAAGAACGGGGCACCGGAGGGGATCGAGAGGAGGCCTGCCTGGACGTCGATCAAGGACCGGTTGGTCACGCTGTCGCCGCCTCCCTGGGAACTTTCACGGAACCGTTGCAGCGACAAGTTTCCTGAACCGGTCTTGCGCAGAATGCCTGCCTGGGGAAACGGCAGTCGCAACGTGGCGTTCGTTGTCGGGGCGAGATCGAGCACCACACCGGGCGCGATGTGCACATTCCCCGACACGGTGCCGCCGTTCCACAGCGTGTCCGCCAACAGATCGACCTGCGCTTCGGCGGAGACCGTGAAGTTCGTCGGAATTGTTGTGGGCGCTTCGAGACGCACCCGCACGGTGTCGAGGAAGTTGATGGGATGAGTCCAGGTGCGCGGTTCCCGGATGACGAGGAGTCCGCTGCCTCCAATCAGGTTTCCACCGCCGAACCTAGGGTCCACTTCCAAACGCAGGTCGGGCACGCGTGATTCAGCGGGTGAATTGAGAATCAATCGTCCGCCCCGAAGCGTGACCGGACCGAGCAACTCCACCGTGGCGCCGTTGAACGTGGCGCTTCCGGTGATGAGCCAGCTGGCGGTCGAGCGGATAGGCGCGTTGAATTGGGCACTATTCTGCGCTCCGGACACTTCCGTCATGCCCGTTCCGTCGTACGTCCCGTCCAGCACGGCGTTGTCGGGCATCCGGATGTAGCCCTCGTTGGTGATCCGTCCGTTGAAGGCGTGACGGAACCCCGAGCCCACGTCCAGTCGGCCTGCCGGGGAAACCAGAATGGTTCCGGTGTTGGTAAAACCGCTGCCTGTGTTGAGCGCCCCTTCCTCCACCTGAAGTCTCCCGGTGTTGAGCAATTCCATGCGCGTGAAGAAAGACGTCGCCGCGCCGCGCTTGATAAAGTCGCCTTCGTTGACCACCAGCGCACCGGTTTCAACCTGGTTTCCAACGAAGCTCACCGCGTTGAATTGGGTGTTGGTGGGGGTCAATTCAAGCCTGGCCCCGGCGGCGATGATGAAGCGTGAACTCGTGCCTCCGAATGCCACCTGGGAATCGCCCAGAGTGGCGATGGCTCCGGGTTCCAGCGTCAACACATGCGCTCCCAGACTGATGTGCTGTCGAAGATCCAGCCGGTTGAAAAAGCGTGAACGTCCGCCGTTCAATGAAAGGGATCCGGCGGTCACGCTCGCGGGCCCGGAGACGACGGCCTCGGTGCCGATCTGCAAGCGTCCTGCCAGACTGGCGCTGCCATTGAATTCAAAGAACCGCCCCTCAAGGTCCCCTCCGGAAACCACCATGTTCAAGGGTCCGTTGAACACGGCCCGGTCCAATACGGTGAGACTTCCGTTGAAGTTATCGAACGTCAGGGCCTCCTCGGAACGGAACGACGTCAGCGTGACGGCGCTCCTCAGCGAGATCGTGGGATTCGCATTGGGCCGGTCGATGACGACATGATCGTTCAGGATCGGCAGGGTTCCGGCGCTCCAGTTTGTCCTCCCCGTCCACACTCCGCTCAGGTCGTTGGTCCAAAGGGCCGGACCCTTGACCAGGAAGGTCATCGGGAAGTTCGTGGCGACCGGTGAACCGTACACGTCGCGAATCTCAGGAGTGATGGCGATCCGATAGCCTCCGTTGGGGATGGGCTGGGCAAACTCCAGGACCGCCGCGCGCGCATCGGGAGAGGCGAAAGCCACGCCTCCGGGAATGCGGAGCGGGTTGACCTGGTTGGTGGTGAACACGCTGAGAGCATCCGCGGTGACAGATGCCGCACTCAGGCGTTCGTCGAAGTGCACTTCCACGCGGCGCAGGCTGTCGCTCAACCAGACCGATTGATGAGCGGGGGTGGAGGCGACGGCCAGGGCTGTTGGAATGGTGAAGTCCCAAGTGACATCGGCGCCGATGGGATTGCCTTGAAGGTCCTTCACAGAGCCGGCCAACCGGGAGCGATAGCGTCCCGAGAGCAACGGGGCGCCGAATTGGAGACTCGCCGTGCGATCCGGTTGGTCGAACGTCATTCGACCGCCCGTCACCGGCACGTCGTCCGCCGTGCCGGGACTTCCATCCGGACCGGCGTTCTGGAGGGTCCATGCATTCTGGATGCTGGCTGGATCGATCTCCGAGTCGAAGGCTGCCGTGAGGCGCGAGACGGAGCCGCGAGGCCGGGTGCTGTTCGGGGCGGGAGTTGTCGAAAGCACCACGGGGGGCGTCAAGTCCGGCAGCAGCGTGATGGTTAGCGCATCCGACCAGCCGATGTTGCCGCCCGTGTCCGTGGCTTTGGCGCGCAGCTGGAAGGAGGTCTTCGCGCCCGTCCTGGCCGGCGCGCGAAGCGTGGAGGCGAACGGGAACTTCCCGATGAGTCCGGCCACGCTTCCATCGATGTAGAACTCCACGTCGCGCACTTGCACGTCATCGCTCGTGGTGGTGCTCACGAAGAACAGTTCATCCGCTTCCTGGCCGGCGGCGGCGTGGGAGGTGAAGGGTCTGAGGCTAACCGTGGGCGCGTTGGTGCCACGGTCAGGGGCGAGGAAGTTCACGGAGGCCATCCCGGCCGTGCCATCGGCCGTCAGCGCATACCCACGATGCAACGCCACGGCGCGCGTTTCGCCGGGCGTGTCGAAGGAGGTCAGGAAGTTGGTCGATCGATCACTCCGGATGTCGTAGGCCGAAAGGGACAGGGTGACAGTTCCGGAGAAGCTGGTCACCGGCAGGAGCAGACCGGAGCCGTTCAGGGCGAAGTCATGGATCGCCGCCTGGGTTGTTGGCGGATCGTAGAGCAGAACTGGCGTGGCGGGATTGGAACCGTCCACCACCTGGAAGCCGGTGAAGTCACCCATGTACACGCGTCCGTTGCCGGCGGTGAGTTCCGGTCCTGGCTCCAGAGGCGCAGGAGACAGACTAGCGAGGTCGAGTTGACCGACCGGTTGCAGGTCGTCACCGACGATTCTGAAACTGTGAAGTCGTGTGCGGCTCAGGGCCCACAGCAGGTCGCCGTCGATGGCCAGCGCGGTGATCTCGGTCCCGCCGGGCACAGGCACATGCCGCACGAGCCTGCTGTTGCTGAGTTGCACCACGGCCAGGGTGCGCACATTGGAAGCTCGTCCTGGTGCGTACGCGTACCGGCCGGCCGCTGCCACAGTTTCGGGAACATCGCCGAGCGGGGTGCTGCCCGCGGGCAGGAGCACGCCATCGGCGGAGAGTCCGAAGATCGTGACGCCAGGAGGACTCGCCCCCGGAACCGCGGCCACATAGGGGCCCGCCATGGCCACGGCATTGAACGTGGCGCTGGCGGGGTCGAGTTGGCTGAGGAGCACGGGATCGAGGGGATTCGAGACGTCGAACACGGCCAGGCCGGAGGCCGAATCCGCGACCACGGCGAAATCGTTTGCGCTATCGATTTCCACGGCCGAGCCCGGTGTGTCGCGCGAGGCCATCACGCCCAGTCCGAGCGGTTGACCGTCGGAAGGGTTCGTTCCATTGGAGATCTCCGCTCCATCCGGAACGCCGTCGTCATCCGTGTCGATGTCGTCCGCCAAGGTGCCCAGCACGCGCTCGGCCAGATCGGCAAGTCCGTCGCCATCGGCGTCCGGGATGGCTGGCGGACGAGCGAGCGGCGCTCCCGGAATGGTCGTGATTTGCCCGGCCTGACGGGAGGTGAAGAAGGCTGCGCCCGAACGGAGGGTGGAGGCATCGAAGTAAACCACGACATAGGACGCCTCGGGCCGAAGGATGACGCCGTCGAAGCGGCCTTGGGCGTTGAGACGTCCGCGTTGCTCGAATCCTGATTGTAGATCGGCGAGCAGATAATGCAGCGGACGCGCCGGCATGGCGGCCTCGGTCGGGGCGCCGGCCTGAAGCTGGGCTGTGGAAGCCAGCGTGGCCATGGAAGCGGAGGCGTTTCCGGTCTGGGACAGGGACCGCGCCAACGCCACGCCACGGGTCCATCCGTCGTAAATCCGGTTCCATCCCTCGGCGGACACTTCGGTGAGAATGGCGCTGAGGGCGTTGGACTCCTGCTCGATGCCGGCGAGGTCGAGTTCGCCTTCCGCCGGTGTTTCATTGGCGGTCAGCTTCTCGATGCGCTCCAGGAGAGCCTCGACATGATTCGGCGTGATGAGATCAGGGCGGGGCAGCGCCAGGATGGCGGCGCGTTCGGCGCTGGTGATCACGGTGCCGTCGGCGGAATTCGCCTCCACGGAGGTCCTGATGGCGCGCACAATGGCCGCCGACAGTGGCCATTCCGTCGGGTCGATCTCCGCCCACACGGCGTTGCCATAAATCAGGCCGATGAGCCGGTGCAGCCGAGTTTCCACTTCGTATTGCTGAAGAAACGGATTGCCTGCGGTGGGGAATCCTCCCACGACGATGGCTTGCAGCCGGGGACCTCCCGCGAGTCGGGAAGGCGCGGTGTCCTTGCACAACTCCCAGTTGGCGTAGGCCAGACCGACGTCGAACAGGCCTTTGACCCGCTTGATCCAGGTGATGGCCTCCCTGAACGACTTGGAGCCGGGGACAAAACTCAGTCCGCAATCGATGGCGAAGTCCGCGGTCTTCACCGCCACCGTCTGCTCACAGCCCATGGGGTCAATCGCGCAGTCGCGCACTCCCTGGGCAAGGCTCTGGGAGCCTCCGACCAGGCAGGCGCCGAGCGGCCCCATGTCCGGTGAAGGCACGAAGCCGATGGTGGCGTCCACGCCCGCAAAGATGGTCTTCAGTTTGTCGGTCTCGCACCGCTTGGCGTCGTCCTCGTCACAGAACCCGTTCGCATTCTCGTCCTTGCAGTCGCCTCCGTTGGGACCTCCGCCACGGGGACCTCCTCCCCCAGGTCCACCGCCGCCGCTTCCCGGTGCGGTACCATGCCAGCCGGGCTGGCGCACTCCCACGCCCGGGTCACTCACCGCGAACAGTCCATCCGCGCTGATGGTCATGGTTCCCTGCGGTTCCCATCGGCCCGTGTCGTGATTGAAACTCCACAACACCGTCTTCTCGCCGGGGCCCAGCTTCAGTCCTGTCACCGGATCCGGCAGGTTGGGGAACTTCACTGGCACGGGGACGTCGAAATTGCTGGGGCCATCCGTCTGGATGGTGATGACCAGCGGCAGGTTCAGTCCGGCCGGCAGCGGCTCGGGAAGCCGGTCGGAGGCCACCGGCGCGATGCCCACCTGACCACCTCGCGTGCCGTTGTCCGAGAACAGCGCGTTGGGCGGAACGAGGATCTCCACGCCTGCCAGCGCGGGGTTTGTCGCCAGAACGGAGGCGGCGAAGGTGATCCGGGTCTCGCCAGAGGCGCTCACCGTGCGAAGGGCGTCCGCCTGGATCCGCGGCAGGTAAACGACGCCATCGCCGCCCGCGAGATTGTTCGTCCTGCCGGGGGCCGCCTCCCATGCTTTGCCGACGAACGGGTAGTATGCCCCGCCCGGCCATTGGCTGCCTTCCGCCGTCCTTCCATCCACCGAGACGAAAAACCGACCCGCAGGACAGGGCATGAGCCGAAAGAAGCCGTTCGTATCCGTCGTGGTGCGCAACGTTTCCTCCATGCCATCCACGCTGATGGTGACGTTGGTGAGTGGGCGATTGCTGCCATCGACGTTCTTCTCGGAGGCGTACACGCGGCCTTCGATGCCGGTGGTTGAGAGCGCCGTGGTCGAGAGGGTCTGGAATTGGAGGGTTGCTGCGCCGCCAGCGACCCCATCGCCATCCAGGTCGACCGGGCGGTTCGCCGCATCAAAGACGCCGAGGCCGTCGAAGGTCACCTCGATGCGGGCATCCGCCGACAGTCGTTCCAGGTAGAAGAGAGTGGCGGTGCGCCGGTCGCCGCTGAGTTCGACCCGCGACAGCATGCGCCGGCCGCCTGCGACGGCAAACAGATGGTTCGTGGTCAGGACGGTGTCCGCAGCCAGCGCCCCCGTGAGACGGAAGATCGTTTCCCGCGTCACCGCCACGCCACGCTCACCCGGGGCGGGCGAGCTTTCCGCAACGGTGAGCATCGTGCCGGATATCTCCCGCAGTCGGTAATACTGCGCCCCATTTTCCACCGTCACGCTGACGGTCCGCTGATCACCGGAGAGAACGGGTGTCAGGGGCAGTGTCTCCCAAGAAATGGGCGGAACCAGCGACGCCGTACGTTCGACGACGAAGTCACCGCCAGCACTTGGCCAGGCGAGCACTGCGGTCTGCGGGGTCGTCGCACGGATGGTCAGACTGGGGGGCGACGAAACCTGTGCACGTGTGGGAAAGAGAGCGGATGCCCCCACCACGGCCGCCACGGAAACCCAGAATGCCCGCTTCACGAATTGCCATTGCCGCATCACCCCAGGTTTATCACCTCGATCCCCGCGACAGGCAAGGCGTCATGAATCAGGAGAATCAGGGGGGCGCTCAGCGTGTTGTCGGAAGACGCGGCTCTGTTTTCGACAGGATGAACACGATGAACAGGATGAAATGCCGTTACGCTTCGGTTCCTGAGCATCGTGTTCATCCTGTCCAAACCCCTCCCATGCTTGGTTCACCCATCCACAACTCGGAGATCGCTCGAATCAACTGCCCCCTCAATGCGGGGTGGCGGACATAGCGCGTACGCGCAGGAAGCCGGGGGCGGGCGGCAGCATCAACCGGGCTTTCAGGTTCATGGTCGGGGGTGTGGCTTCGATCCAATCGCCCGAGCCGAGCGACTCACGCACTTCCAGTGCGAAGGGTGGTGAACCGTGTTGCCACGCCACCTCGGTAGTGCCGTCCGGAAGGGCGGTGATGTCGGTGATGACGGGCAGACTGCCCGGCAGGGTGATGTCGCTGCCAAGGAAACCGGCGGTGTTCAGCGTGTAGAAGCCAGCGCTTCCGACGCGATTCGCGAGCTCGGGCACCGACCAGGCCTGGACCACATTGGTTCCCCGCCGGACCTCGACGTCCATTCGGTCCGCGAGCGATCGAATCACGAGATCGTAGTTTTGGCCGGCAACCCAGGGCACGGCGTTGGTCCCGTAGGTGGTGACCCGCATAGGGTCGGTTCCGGACCAGAGATCGGCTCCGCTGGGGGACACGCCTGGTGGGAGGTGGAATTCCCGGAGCCGCATGCCCCGCGGAGCGAGCCCGTACACGGGGTGGTTGGTGGGCGCGATGTTCCAATCGAACAGCACGAAATTGCCGGCGTCCTGGTAGGCCACGGCGAAGCCGATGAACCCCGAGGTCCCACTCCCGCGGATTCGGGCGCGAACCTCCGGGTGTCCGGCGGTCTCTGGAACAATGAGCAGGCCGGGATCGGACCGGTTGGTGACGGTGACGGATCGGTCGGCGAGGTTGAGCGTCCAGGTGGGAGCGGGACCGACATCGACCGGGATGGTCATGGCCTGTGCCTCGGCGAGGCCCAGACTGCCCGGCGTGAGGAGCGGACCGAGGCCCGCTCTGCCAGCGAGGTAGGTTTCCACTTCGAGACACTCCTCCGGCGACAGGCAGCGGTCGTAGACGATCCACTCCAGGATGTCCCCGCCGAGGTGGCTATTGCCGGTCAGGTAATTGCCGAGGATCACATTGGTGGCGACGGCGGAGTAGGGGCGCTGATTGGAAGTGTACGTACTGAGGAGCGTCTCGGAATTGCGGGCGAGCCGGTGGTGGGCGGGGTTCTGTTCCCCGTAGACCTGGGTGAACACCATCCAATTCGTGCCTGCGATGGTGTTGTCGGCATTCCGTTCCGCCGCCCCGTCATAATGATAGGCACCGTCGCCGCTGCGTCGCGCGAGGGTCATCATCAGTCCGGAGAAGTTTCGGGTTCCAAAGGTGTACACGTACCGCCCGCTCCCCGTGCTGAGGAAACGGCAGACGCTGAAGATCGTGGCGTTGGTGAGCGTGCGCTGGAGATTGGCTTGGAGTTGTTCGCGAGCGGCCGTGCCGAAGTTGAGCGCGGGCTGCCCATTGACGGCGTTGGCCATCCAGCTTGGACCCTGGGCTTCGGTCGGAGGCCGGAACACGAACTGATTCGGCGACTGATCGTGCCAGGCGGTGACGTTGGTGCCGGTCATTTCCACGCCTGCGTCGGATCGCAGCCAGACGACCAGATTGGCCGGGGTGGGCAGCGCGCCTGGGGTCGTCTGGCTATCGGCCACGCCGGAGAGGAACAGCACCGTGGTGCCCATTTCCTGCGACGCGTTCAGCGGTCGATCGAGCGTGAAGGGCTGCACGGTCACCAGGATCGCGAACTGCTCGCGCGGGCCGCCCGGGTCGATCACCACCCGGTCGCCCGCGGCGAAGAACTGGCTGCCGCCGGGCAGATCCATCTCCGCCCGCGTCAAGGCTGGCAGCACCGTCGCCCCCGCCGGCGTGTCGCTGGTCAGGTAGGTGAACGGGGCGATTCGGAAGCCCTGGCCGGAGATCCCGCCCTTGATTTCGTCGGCGGTCGCCGGTCGCCATTGGCCGCCCGACGCTCCCGGTGCGCGCACGATCGGTTCCGGTGACCACCCGGCGGTGGCCAGCGCGTTTTGATCGCCGTTGAGGGATTGGTCGATGGGATCTTCCGCCATCAACCCGACGAGACCGGAACGGGAGGTGCCGCGCGTGCCGAACGAGGCCAGGTTGGGTGATCCCTGGGAAGCAGCGTTTTCTTCGTAAACCTCGGGATTTCCGTCAGGCCCCATGCGCACCGGTGGGCCGACCTGGCGGTCCACGGTGGCGGTGAGTTCGTCCACCATGCGGGCGAGCGCCGAGGCGCTCACGAGTGGGATGAGCTGGTTGTGGATGAGGCCGGGAAGTTCCTCGGACGCGGCCCGGATGGCGCTTTCCCGTTCGAACAGGGTTCCTGCGAAGAAGGCGAACTCGTCATCGCCCACCTTGAGGGCATTGTTGGCACCGCCCTCAATGAGGGAGAGGTTGTCGACGAACTGGGTGGTCAGCACCTGGTCATGCGGCGTGACGGCCAGCATGCGTTCACCATCGCCACCGCGGGAGGTGGGTGAGCAGCAACGCAGGAATTTGGTCCGGAGATCCTTCATAAAGAAGGAGAAGGATTCGCCGTGTTGGGCGCCCATCGCGCGGAGCTTTTTGTAGAGGCGGATACGCTGGAGCAAGGATGGCAGTTTACCGTCCAGCGTGAGAATCGCGATGAGGTCGATGTCCCCGGTGATCGGCTTGAACCGTTTGCTGCCGGGACCGTCCTCCATGAGCAGGCGGTAGGCCCGGCGTTTACCGCCTGTGTAGGGATCCGCGAACTCGTGGTACTCGAGCTGCGCCGCCCGCTTCGGTTGGCCGTTGCGTACGTCGGCCAGACCGAGCTTCAGCTTCTGCTTGTCGATCCTGAAATCGATGTCGATTCCCTCGGCCTTGAACTTCTTGAAGTTGCCGATTTGTTTGGGCCATTCCGCGAGTTGAAACTTGAGCCGCTCCTCCACCTGTGCCCGGAGGTGGCGCGAGGCGTCATCGCTGCCCTTCAGGTCCGGGAAGCGGTCCAGGAACGCGTTGACGGCTCCCTGGTACCCGGGGTTACGCGGGTCCATCCAGGGGATAGGCGGCGACACCAGCACGCACTCGGCCTGGAACTGGGACGGGTAACCCAGGTATTTGACGTCGAGTTCGCTCACCGTCTTGATACCCACGCCGTGGGGTTTGAGCAGATGCGTGCCCGCCTGGATGAGTTGTGCGGCCAGGGGTGAGCGGGAGCGGAACGCGATGATGACCCCCTCTTCCTTCGCGAGCTTGAGAAAGGCGTCGAGCTCCTCCTTCAAGACCCCGTACGCGTCCCGGTAGATCCGCGGGCTATTGATCACATTCACACCGATCGGAAGGACATCGCTGGTGGGCAGATCTTCGATGTTACTGCGGGCGGCGAAGTCTTCGACCGTGCCGCCGAGTTCATCGGTCTGGCGCTGCAACGATTCCCTCAGTGCAATCTTGGCGGCGTCCTCGGTGCCTTCGCGGATGAGCATGGCCTTGCGCATGGATCGGGCGGCGATGAGGCCTTCGAGGGGAAGGTCAATGTTCTCTCCCGTGATCCGGGCAATGCCGCCGGCGATGATCTTGAGATCGCCGGTTTCCAGGGTTTTCCCGGTATTGATGATCGCCTGTTCGATGGCCGGCCCAATGGATTCCGCCCCGATCTCCACGGCTTGGAGCGATTCGACGCCGACCGCCTTGAGTGCCAGGAGGTCGATGGCTACCTCCTGGGCCAGGCGCGCGCGTGCGGCGGGATCCTTGAGTCCCTTCAACGCCTCCTCCACCGCCCAGAGTTTCCAGCCCACCAGGCGGTAGGCGCCCACCCCAATCTCGCGGAGGCCGGAACCCACCAGCATCGTCAGGTCCGCCATGCTGCCGCCGAGATTGCCGAGCCCCTCATAAAATCGGCAGGAGACGAAACCGCCGAAGGAAAGCTCGGTGGGACAAACCAGCCATGGGTCTGTCACCACGGGGACGCCGACCAGTTCCACTTCGTGGTTGGCCGACCATCCTTCGGAAGGTTTCTCGACCACCTCGACCTCACTGGGGCGCATGCGGCGCGGCTTGGGGTCCTCGCCGTGCACGTAACCTGCGATCGAGTAATTCACGCGGGCGGTGGTGTTCGTGGCGTTTTCCGCCGTGGGGATGATGGCCTCGATTTCAACCGTCTGGTCGGGTTCCAGGAGGAACGTCGTGGGTCCGTCGGGGGTGCGGCCACCGCTGTCCTTTTCGAACACGTATCCCAGGGCGCCATTGCCTTCGATGGTTGGGAATACAACGACACCCAGGGTCTTGCCTTCGCTGAGAACCGAGCCGTCACGGGCCTTGAACCGGGACACATTTTTCAAGGAACCGAAGACACGGACCACCTGACCCGAACGGTAGGGGCGGTCCTGGATGTCGAACCGCGCTTCCAGCAGCGTTTCGCCTCCGATGTCGACGACCCCCTCGCCGGCCGCCTGAACCCCGGTGCCATCCACCTTTCCCTGAAGGATGATCGAGGCCTCGGCGTAGGTGCGGTCGGTGGCTTCGTAGACGTTGGTCACCCGGACGGCGTTGGCTGCTCCGGGTTGGATGGTGCCGAAGGTGCCGGGTGGAACCTTGATCGGGGTCAGCCAGATGTTGAGGTCCTCGGCAAGGCTGGTGAGTTGGATGGGATCGGAGGGGATGACGGCCTGGACCTCGGTGACGACCTGTTTGGAGACATTGGTGATGGCCACGATGACTTCCACGAGGCGATCGAGGTCGTTGGTCTTTCCGTCGGCATTGTTGTCGCCACCGACCGCCACTTTGGGCGGATGTTGGTGCACGCCGACGACGAGGGCGGTGACCTGGCCGCGCAATCCGGCGCCCGCGGCGAAGACCTGGCTGTTGGAGGCGTCCCTGCCCCTGACAGCGGACGATGTGATGCCGAACTGGCCGACTTTGTTGGCGCGCAGGCGCCAGTTGAATTCGCGGCGCTGGCCGGGTTCGAGGGTCCCGATTTCGAGGGAACTCGGAGCCTGGAGCACGGTGAAGAGATCGGGGACGGTGATCGCGTTGGTGACGAAGGCGAGGGCGCTGAGCGGTCCGGCGCCGTCCTCGCTCGCTTCGACCGCGACACGAAGGCCGAACTCCTCTTCCAGCTCGATGCGGTTGCCCTTGTGTTTGCTTTGCAGGCTGATGCTGGTGAGGGGGGTCGGTGCCCGGACAATGACGCTCCTGTCGCTGGTGCTGTTTTGACCGTCGGGCGCCGTGACGACGAGTCGGATGTTGTAGGAGAGCGGCTTGGTAAACTGGCGGATCTCCACCGTTCCGCTCCCGGTGGAGCCGTCGCTGAACGTCCACGCTTCGGTCAACGGATCTTCCGCGGGGTGGGTGGAAGTGGACTGGAACTTGAAGGTGCCCGGGCTGCCTGGCACGGGGTTGATCGTAAAGGAGGCTCGGGGCGGCAGGCGTACGAGTGAGGCGGTCCAGGGCGGCAGGTCGGCCCAGGCGTTCATGTACTTGCCGCAATCGGGGTTGGCCGACGCCGGTCCGGAGCCGCCGGTGAACGTGGCGGTGAACACGAACGTGCCTCCAACCCCTGGATTTCTAACGTCCCAGCCCCGGATGCCGGACCAGCCGTTAAGGCCGGTGATGTTGAGCGTGTAGGACGAGAGGTTGGTGTAGTTCTTGTACACCGGAAAGGAACCCTGGAGATAGGCACCACAGCTGATGCCGTTGCCGTCCTCGCTGTAATTGAAATACGGCGTCTTGAACTGCGTGATGGGGATGACTTCCACCGGCCCGATGGCGGCGCCGTGGGCATCGGCGACAGGCAGGCACTGGGTCAGCAGTGCCACGAGGAGCTGAAGGCTCGCGACGAGGTTTCTGGGCCAAGCAGCACGGGCTGCACCAATTCGGTCCGGGACAACAATCATGACAACATCAGGCCGGGGGAGCCGGCCATCCCGCAGAGTTAGCCACCATAACACGGTGTCGTAAACCGGAGATTCCCACCGGAACAATGGGCTGGTTCATGCCAACGAAGGAACGGGCCGTTGGCCCTGTTGGGAATCTGACCTGAGGGCATTGGGCGTTGCCCAAGGCTGGGATGAATACGGGCCTTTGGCCCTCCACAAGAATTCACCCCTCAACGGGCGTCGGTGGTGAACAGGTCCATGCGGCCCCGGCTTCCGGACCACGTCAACGACTCGTCGCCGTAGGTCTTCACGTCGCCGCGCTTCACGTCCCGGATTTGAACCTTGTGGTTCGCGTGATAAATGCTCGCGCCGTAGACGAGCGACATCGCGGAGTCGCGGTTCTCGAAGATGGGGCGTTCTGGTGGAATCTTGCCGATGGGATAGATGAACGAGCCGAGGATCTCCGTGCGCGCGCCGTTTTCGGCGAGGAGTTTCTGGCTCTCATACTCGGTCTTGAAGCCGAGGCTCCAAAGGGTCGTTCCGCGGTTGATGATGCAGGGGCCGGCGGCATGGCTTTCGGGGTTCCATTGGCGCACCCACACACTTTGAGGGTGGTCGAAGTGCCAATCGGCGCCACCGACGTCCTCAGCGAACAGACGACCACCGGCCTTGCCGGTGGAGTAGCGTTCCGGCGTGCTGCTCCGCAACACGAGGGTCGAGGGGGAGGCGTGCCGGACGTGGATGCAATCGAGGCGGTCGAGCACGACGACCCGGTGGGATTCCGGTTTATCGAAGACGAGCAAGGGCGGTGGCGCGTCGGCGGTGTTGGTTTGTTCGCGCTGGCCTTCATGCTTCCACACCTTTCTCGACCAGTTCCATCTGGCTCCGAAACCCATCAGGCGCTGGACGTTTCCGCGGAGGTGGATGGTCGTCTGAAACTCCAGGGTTAGATGACGCGGGAAGTAGATCAGGCGTGCGCCGCTGTCGATGGCGGCCTGGACCACGGGGCTCCAGTCGTCACCGGACTTCCGGCTCGCGAAGGTCTCCGCGTTTACCCAATCACGGATGGGTGGAAGGGGCGGTTCGGGGGTCTCCTCAATGGGCAGTTTCAGGGAACCCGAGGGTTGGCCGAACCCGGCCACGATCCGATCGCCGACGTATTCTTCGAGGTCGGGTCCGGGGATGCGCTGGGTTGTCCACTCGCCGGGCTGATCGGGTGCGGGTGTGCGTTTGGCGATAGCCTGGCCATAGCCGCTGGTTTTCAGGCGGAGGACGTAGAGTGCGCCGTCCGACCGGATGGCGGGTTGGTCGGGGGCACCCCCGGAGAGCCTCGAGTCGAGTAGGGTTACCATGGAATTGGCGCCTTCCGCGATCAGGGCGGGAACCCGGTTGTCGGAAACCAATCCGCGGATCGCGAGAATGTTTCCCTGATTGCGGATTCCGGCCACGCGCTGACCGCGCAAGCTGACGTGCTCGAGGGTCATCGAGTATTCCTGGTAACGAATGGCCGCGCCGACGTCGAAGCCCTCGATGCGCACATGTTTGACGAGTGCGGGCCCGACGTCGTGGTGGGTGAGGTCGAGGCCGAGGACCCCGGAACCGTCGCCGCTGCGCAGTACGACATTCTCGAGCCGGCCGAGGTTGTTCGCGTGGAACTCCAATGCTTTTGCGCCTGGGTTGCCACGACCGGTGTCGATGGTGATGCCGTCCAGGTAGATGGAAATGCTGCTCCCGTTGACCCAGGGATGGGAACCGGGATCTCCCTGGGTGCTGCTCATACGCAACACGGGTTGAGGCCGGGCGGCATCGGTGAACGTGCCGTCTTTCAGCCGGATGATGGTCAGGTCTGGACCAGCTCCTTTGACATCGATGAAGCGCGAGCCATGCACGACACCGCTGACGAGGTAGGTGCCCGGCGGCAGAATCAGGGTGTTGTACGCCAGCGGCACTTTGCTGGAGAGGTGGGCAAAAGCGGCGTTGAGAGCGGCGGTGTCGTCGGTCAATCCATCCCCTGCCGCACCAAAGTGTTCCTTGGCGTCGAAACAACCCGCGTCGCGCGGAACGATCTGCTGGCTGGAAACGAAGGAGACACCGGTGATGGCGTCGTTGCGGGCGCGGAGGAACTGGGCGGGTCCGAGGGCGCCGCGGGTGAGTCGGACTTCGTCCAGCAGGCCATCCGCTCTGCGGTCCGCCTCAGGTGCGCCGATCCGGAACGGGCCAGCGTCCCAGGCGAGGGGTGCGCCGACGGTTTCGGTTCGGGTCAGGTGATAATCCACCCAGCAAGTGACGGAACCTGCCGCCGCGTCATAGACCACGGCCACATGCCGCCAATCGTCGACCTCGCGTTGGAGTCGGGTGGACGAGGAATAATGGCCGACGGCGAAGCGTCGGCGTGGGGTGCCGGGCGCGGCGAACGCAGCGCCATGCCAGGTCTGCCCGGAGTTGGGGAGCTCGTGCCATTCCAGGGACAACTCGGCACCGGCATCGGTGGCGCGCGATTTCCCGGCGAGCCAGGCATTGCCGAAGGCGTTGGTGGACGGCTTGACGAACGCTTCGAGGGTCAGGCTTTGGCCGTTGAGACCTGCTTTTTGGAAATCCAATTCGAAAGCCAGAGGGTGGGCGGAGGATTCCGAGCCGCTGACGTGGAGGGAGGCCTGGTTGGTGCGGGAGGTCTGGGTGAGCGGGTCGTAAATGTAACGGCCGGGCACCGAATCCCGAAACGAGGCTTGCCGTGGGACTCCGGCAGGCGCGTCGTGCGGTGGAATGGACACGGTCGACACGGGGGCGGTGGTGTGGTCGAAGGTCCAGTGGACGATGGTTTGGGCTGACTGAGTCGAGACGCTACCGGCGAGCAGGACGGCGAACGCGATTCGCTTCATGGTCCGAGTCTGGGGCGTCTGCATGACGGGAACATGACAGCGCCACGGGCGGGCTTCATGCATTCCGTGTCATCAGCGTCTTGGCGTGAACTCCACGGATTTCATCTGATTCGTTCCGCTAAGCATCCTGTTCATCGTGTTCTTCCTGTCCAAACCCAAACCATGCTTGGTTCACCCACAACTCCGAGATAGTGCCCGGCGGATGGGATTGAACGACGGGTTGGGTGGGGAGTTGCGGGCGACCGAAAGCTCGCGGTGGCTTGCGGCGGTGGTCGGCATGGATCATGACTAGACGCGGCTGTTCCCATGCGCCTGTTGATCATTGAAGATGACGAGAAGCTCGCTCCGCTGCTGGCGCGTGGGCTGCGCGAGGAGGGGTTTGCCGTGGACGTGACCGGTGATGGCGAGGACGGGGCGTTTCGGGCGATCGAGTACGACTATGACCTCATCGTGCTCGATGGGATGCTGCCGGTCATGGACGGGTTGGAGGTGCTGGAGCGCCTGCGCGCGAAGGGGCGACGAACGCCGGTGCTGATGCTGACGGCGCGTGGGGCGGTGCAGGATCGGGTTCGCGGATTGAACGCCGGGGCGGACGACTACCTGAGGAAACCCTTCGAATTCGAGGAGTTGCTCGCGCGCATTCATGCGCTCCTGCGGCGTGCGGCTCCGGAGAGCGATGTCTGTCTGGGTGGAGGAGGGCTGGTGTTGGATCCTCGGACGCGGGAAGTGACGCGGGACGGCGAGCGCATAGAACTGACCGCGAAGGAATTCGCCATTCTCGAGTACCTGCTGCGCCACCGGGGCCGGGTCATCTCGCGCACCCGGCTGTCGGAACATGTTTGGGACGAGAACTTCGATGCGACGAGCAACGTGGTGGACGTGACGGTGTATCGGTTGCGCGAGAAGATCGACCGTCGTGGGCCGCCGCTGGTGCATACGGTTCGCGGCGCGGGTTACACGTTCCGCTCCGCCGACCGGCCATGAAGCACGACGAACGGCGTTGGATGCTTGCGACGCTGCTGCTGATGGCAGTGCTTCTGGTGGCTGGCGGAGCGCTGTTGAGGGGTTTCGTGGCACGCACGTTGAAGGCCGACGCGACGGTGCATCTGGCCTTCCTCGATTTGGCGTTGCGCGACCGTTCCCGGTACCTGGCTTCCACGCTGCAAGAAGCCCGCGAACGGGGCCGCTGGCCGGACGATCTTGCCGCCGTGCTCACGCGCAACCATGCGGATTACAACCGGGACATCTTCCTTCAGGTGTTTGAACCGGACGGCCAGCCTGTCGCCGCATCGGCCAACGCCCCCGAGCATCTCGCGCTTTCCTCAGTTGCACGCCGGGAGGGCACGAGGTCCCTGCGGTGGCTGACCGAGGAGACAACGGATACCTCGGGCCGCCGATGGCGGCTGGTGACCTACCCGGTCTATTTGGGCGACCCGAACGATCCCGACGCCCAGGTGGTCGGCTTCGCCCAGGCCGGCCTGCCGTTGCCGGACGCGGATCGCGCCCTGCGGCGGTTGACGGGAACACTGGTTCTGGCGCTGGCGGGCTTCGGAGTCGTGCTGGTGCTGGTCTTGCGCGGGGGCGTTCGAGTGGCGGCCGAGGAATTGCGGGCGTCCCAGCACCGCTTCATCGGGGATGCGGCGCACGAACTCGGCACGCCGTTGGCCGTGCTGCGCGGGGAGATCGACATCGCGCTGCGGCGGGAGCGGACCGCGCCGGAGTACCGGGTCGCTCTGCAAAGCTGTCGGGAAGAGATCGAGCGGCTCACGCGGCTTTCCGAGAACCTGCTGGCGTTGGCTTCCGCGGACGCGAAGCAGCCGTTGATTCATCCGGCGCCCTGTGATGCCGTGGACATCGTGCGCGTCATCCACTCGCGGTACGCGCGGGTCGCCGCCGAAAAGCAGGTGGTCTTCGAACAGGCGACGCCCGATTCCCTCCCGTGGCATGCGGATGCGACGGCGATGGAACAAGTTCTCGGCAACCTCGTGGTCAACGCGATTCGTCACACACCCGCAGGCGAGCGGGTGACGGTTCGCGCGGTTCGTGACCATGCCGGGACCCATCTGGAGGTCAGCGACACGGGTGAAGGCATTCCGCCCGCACACCTGCCGCGGCTCTTCAGCCGCTTTCATCGCGTGGACAAGGCGCGCCATCGCTCGGCGGGAGGCGCGGGGCTTGGACTGTCGATCGTGAAAGCCCTGGTGGAGGCCCACGGCGGCCAGGTGCGCGTGCGCAGCGAATTGGGTCGGGGCTCGACCTTCACCTGCACCTTTCCACCGGGCGCCACGCCGACGCCATCGTAGCGTCGCCATGAACCCACGCGTTCGGATCCAGCAGGTGGGCCCCGTTATTCAGGAATCTCGGCTTCGACCAGCTTGGCGAGAAGGATCAGGGACTCCTGCCAGCCCAGGTAGCACGCCTCGGCGGGTATGACTTCAGGCACGCCCTCCTGGACGACGCTCAACTCCGTCCCACAGGAGACTTGCTTCAAAGTAACCGTCACCTGGATGACGCCGGGCAGGTTGGGGTCGTCGAATCGGTCCGTGTAGCGGATCCGCTCGTGTGAAGCCAACTCCAGGAACTCACCGCCAAAGGACATGGCTTTGCCGGTGGTGAAGTTGGTGAACGACATCTTGAAGCTGCCACCCACTTTGGCGTCCAGGTGGTGAACCTTACCTGTGAAGCCATTTGGGGGAAGCCACTTGCACATGGCGTCCGCATCGATGAAAGCCCGATACACTCGCTCGGGCTTGGAGCGGAGAATGCGATGAAGTCGGATGGTGTGTGTGTTCATGGGCCGTTGTTCGTTCGTCTCGGTTCAGGTGTGTTGCCCGGAGAATGCGCCATGCCGCCTTGCCGGCCCAGGCCCTGCCACCCGGCCCGCCGCGGCGCAGACTGAGATCGGAGTGCCGAGGCTGAGCCCGATGCGGCGCATGGCAGGCGTCGACGCTTCATTGGGTTGCGGGTGGTGCCGTGCTCTTTTTCGCGGGTTGGATCTTTTTCATGACGTAGCGGCTCATGGCGGCTGCGAACGACTTCGGCGGCTCGCCGGGTAGGACGTAATCCGCCAAGGTGAGAGTCCCGTTATCAACCTTGAAGATGGCTCCGACAACTTTGCCGATGCTATCGGCCTGTGCTGGCGGACAGTTCCTGATGGTGGCGTGCAGCTGCTTGGGGTCGGTGCCCGGAGGCAGCGTGATCGTCGTCTCAAACCAAAAGTTGGTGTCCCGGTGAAAATGGAAGGAGCTGCCGGTGATGGTGATGGTGATTTTCTCGGTCGACTTCTCAACCGCATCGGCTTCCTCCCTCACGCCCTCCCATGTTCCCTGAAGAAGTTGCAGTTCCGCAGCGATTGGCGGAATCACAGCGCATTTGAGATTGGCTGCGAGTTGTTCGCCTGCGTGGGTGCGGAAGGAGGCGATCAAGCAAGCAAGGGCGATGATGTGTCGGAATGAGTTCATGGCTTCAAAGATCTGCCGGATGGGGTCACAAGTTGTTCTGAGCGGCGTTCTTGAAATCCCCGGGGACAAGCTCCGCATTCCAGTCGACCTGGTCCGGGACGATCCAGATGAGGGATCCTTTGGTCGCGTCGATCGCCCGCGCCAAGGGTTCCATTTCATACGCCATCCTGCCGGGTCGTTGCGGTTGCTGGAAGTCCGGGATTTGGGTGGCAGACCGCGGGATCAGTGTGCGGGGAATGCGGCGCCGATGAACCTGTGGTGAAGCCAAGAAAACCAGGGGTTTTTAGAGGCTTGGAAGTGGTGCGCGGGATGAGGGTTGAACTCATAACCTTCGGCTCCGGAGGCCGACGCTCTAGCCAATTGAGCTACCCGCGCACTGCGGTAACGGGCCGACAAGGTAGGCGCACGGTGACGGGCCGGGCAAGCAGTTTGGCGGCCCCTTTGACTTGGGCGGTTTCGCTCTCTAGGGTCGCAGCGATGGAGCACCTCCACGCGCCGTGGCGCATCGAGTACATCCTGGCACCCAAGGGGCCTCTGGAAGGTGGCGTTTCGGTGTTTCGCACCATTGCTGAATCGGCGGATGACGTGGCCAACCTGGTCATCGCCCGCGGCCGGCAATGTTTCGCACTGCTGAACCGGCACCCGTACAATGGCGGGCATTTGATGGTGTTGCCGTACCGGCAGGTGTCCGGGTTGGACGAATTGACCGACGACGAGATGCTGGAGCTGATGCAATGCGCGCGCCGCTGCATGGCGGCGCTGAAGCAGACGATGAAGCCGGACGGGTTCAACGTGGGCTTCAATCTGGGCAAGGTTGCCGGGGCGGGGATTGTGGAGCACCTGCATCTTCACATTGTTCCGCGCTGGAACGGCGACACCAATTTCATGCCGGTGCTCGCCGGCACCACGGTCCTGCCGCAGGCGCTGGAGGAAGTGGCGGCCAGGCTGAGGGAAGCGCTGTCGGCTTCCAGCGGCGCCGGTACCGCCTGAATCCATCTTTGAATTCCGTCGAAACCCCATCGTATTCGTGATCCCGATCATTGAGGAAATCCTGCATTTCGAGAGCGCGCGCCAGGCGCAGTCGCTCTTCAACAACGACCCCAAGAACCTTCAGGCGGTGGAACGCGCCCTGGGGGTGAAAGCGACGTCGCGGGAGGGTTGGATCAAGCTGGAAGGCACCAGCGAGGCGGTGGCCAAGGCGCGCAAGATGTTCGAGCTGTTGGACGCCTCGGTGAAGTCGGGGCAGACGGTGCGGGGGAAGGAGTTCGCCTACGCCTTGAACGTGGTTCAGCACGAGGGGGCGGAGGCGTTGCAGGGGTTGTTCGACACACGGATCACGACCTCGACGCGGAAGGCGCAGGTGACGCCGAAGACGTCCGGACAGAAGCGTTACGTGGAGGCGATCAAGCAGTTCGACCTGACCTTGGGCATCGGTCCGGCGGGAACGGGCAAGACCTATCTGGCGATGGCGATGGCGGTGTCGGCGTTGCGGGAGGAGAAAGTGGCCCGGATCATTCTCACCCGGCCGGCGGTCGAGGCGGGCGAGGCGCTGGGGTTTCTTCCGGGTGACCTGTACGAAAAGATCGCGCCGTATCTGCGGCCGTTGCACGACGCCCTGCATGACATGATGCCGGCGGACGAGATTCAGAAGAGCACGGAAAAGGGGGTGATCGAAATCGCGCCCCTGGCGTACATGCGGGGGCGGACCCTGAACAACGCGTTCGTCATTCTGGACGAGGCGCAGAACGCGACCGCGGAGCAGATGTTCATGTTCCTGACCCGCCTGGGGTTTAATTCGCGGGCGGTGGTGACCGGCGATCCGACCCAGGTGGATCTGCCGAAGAACCGGCCTTCAGGCCTGATCGAAGCCATGCGGGCGTTGCGCGGGATCGAAGGGATTGAGATCTGCGAATTTTCCCGGCGGGACGTGGTGCGGCATCCGCTCGTGCAGCGGATCATCTCCGCGTACGAGGATCACCGGGGGCGGCGCAAGGCGGCGGAGGCGGAATGAGCGTGGAAGTGGAGGTGGAGATCCGAAACCGCCAGCGGACCTGGAGGGTGGAAGTGGATCGTTTGCGTGCCCTGACCGAGGGATTGCTGGAGCGCGAATTGGGTTTGTCGGCGGCCTGCCTGGGGATCCACCTGATCGGTGCGACGGCGATGGCGTCGATGAACTGGCAATGGCTGAAGCACGAAGGTTCGACCGACATTCTGACCTTCGACCATCGATCGGAATCGGGTGAAGCGCTGCATGGGGAACTGTTCATCAGTGTCGACGACGCCGTGGCGCAGTCGGCGCAGTTCCGGACCACGGCGGATGCGGAACTGGTTCGGTATGTGGTCCACGGGGTGCTGCATTTGTTGGGGCACGACGATCTGGAACCTGAGGCTCGGCGTTCGATGAAGCGTGAGGAGAACCGGTTGGTGAGACGGCTGGCGGCGGGATTCGACTTTGAGGGGTTGGTGAGTCGGGCGAAGCGGGAGCGGGTGAAGGAGAAGGGGAGGCGTGGTTCGGCGGGGCGTGTGGCGGTTGGGAAACCGCGGGGAAGGCGAATGTCGTGAGGATGTCGGCGACGGAGGGCACGACGGGGGTGATTCTGAGGACCCGTCCGTTGACGGAGACATCGCTGATCGTGCAATGGCTGACGGCGGATGCGGGGCGGGTGTCAACCGTGGCGAAGGGTGCGCGGCGGGCGAAATCGCCGTTCCGGGGGAAACTGGATCTGTTTCATGTGGCGGAACTGACGTTTCGGCGGAGTCGGAGTTCGGAACTGCACACGCTGGCGGAGGTGGGATTGCGGGAGACCTATCCGGCGCTGCGCACGGATTGGAGGCGGTTGACGCGGGCGTCGTATGGGGTGGCGTTGATTGAACAGACGACGGAGACGGACACACCGGTGCCGGAGACCTACGAGCTGTTTTTGGGGTATCTGGGGCACATCAACGGGACGGGATCGACGCCGTGCAGCGTGCTGGCGTTGGAACTCAAGCATCTGGAGGAGATGGGGATGGTGCCCGACCTGGATCGCTCGGCATTGCCGGCGGAAGCCCGCCGGTTGGCGGAGGAACTGCTGGTTCGGGAGTGGGACGACCTGGCCGGGAGGGAGGTGGGGCCGGCGGTGGTGACGCCGCTGGTGCTGTTTCTCCAGAGCTTTTTGGTGTTCCAGTTGGGGCGACTGCCCCGGGGGCGGGCGGAAGCGCTGGGGGCTGGTTGCGCCTGAATGCGGGCTTGCCGGACCTCCGCGACGACGCAAGAATTCGCTCTCGTTCTCTTCCTCACGCCTAACTTTTCCGCATATGGGACGCATCTATAACAACATCGTCGACACCGTGGGGAACACGCCCCTGGTCCGCTTGAACCGCATTCCAGCCTCCATGGGGGTGGATCCCTCGACCTCGATTCTGCTGAAGTGCGAGTTTTTCAACCCGCTGGGCAGCGTGAAGGACCGGATTGGGATGGCGATGATTGATGACGCGGAGCGCCGGGGAGTGTTGAAGCCGGAGACGACGATCATTGAGCCGACCTCGGGCAACACGGGCATCGCGCTGGCGTTTGTGGCAGCGGCCAGGGGTTACAAGCTGATCCTGACGATGCCGGAGACGATGTCGGTGGAGCGCCGCACGCTGCTGGCGATGCTGGGTGCGAAACTGGTTCTGACACCGGGTGCGGACGGCATGAAGGGGGCCATCCGCCGGGCGGAAGAACTGGCGAAAGAGACGCCGAACGCGTGGATTCCGCAGCAATTCGAGAATCCCGCGAACCCCGATGTGCATCGTCGCACGACCGCCGAGGAGATCTGGCGGGACACGGATGGCGCGGTCGACATTCTGGTCGCCGCGGTGGGCACGGGTGGCACGCTCACGGGCTGCTGCGAGGTGATCAAGTCACGGAAGCCGACGTTCCAGGCGATCGCGGTCGAGCCCAAGGATTCGCCGGTGATCACTCAGACGTTGAAGGGTGAGGCGGTGAAGCCCGGGCCGCACAAGATCCAGGGGACGGGAGCCGGGTTTGTGCCGGCCAATCTGCATCTCAAGGATTCGGCGGGCGCGACGCAGATTGCGGAATGCGTGACGGTTTCGAATGACGACGCCTTCGCGATGGCGCGGCGGCTTTCGAAGGAAGAGGGCATCCTGGCGGGCATCTCTTCGGGGGCGAACGTGTGGGCGGCTTGTGAGATTGCGAAACGCCCGGAGAACAAGGGCAAGGTCATCGTCACCATCGCGTGTTCGACGGGTGAACGGTACCTCAGCACGGCGTTGGCGGCGGAAGCCCGGGCGGAAGTCGGGGCTTGAGGGCGCGGGGCCGCTCTCAAGGGGCGGCGAGGCCCTGGGCGATGCGGTCCAATTTCTGACTGGCGTTGGTTCCTGGCAGATAGGGGCCTGAGACATGGGCCAGGAGCCGGCCGTCCTTGCTGATGGCGAAGATGTTGGCGGCCTTCTTTTCGCAGGGAAGGCCGCCGGTCACTTTCCCCTCGAAATCGAGCAGGAGCGGTTGGGTCCGGCTTTTACGAATGGCATCGGTGATGCGGCCCCGCAGGAACCGTGGCACGGCCTGCACGTCGGCGATTCCCTGGATGTCGGCGACATCCTTCCAGCGCTGTTTCAGGGGATTGATCCAGGCGTCGATTTCCTCGGAGCCGCGGCGATCGCCGACCAGAAGGAGCAACGGGCGGGTCCTGGGAAACCGGATGGTGTGCTGGGTGCCGAATTGGTCGGCGAGCTGGAACGACTCGATGCGAGGGGATTCAGGGCGGGGTGCGGCCCCTGAAGCGGTCACGAGTCCGAGGCACCCGAGGATGACGAACAGGCCGAGAAGCGGGGTTCTCCGGGGTGTTTTTGAGGCAGCGAGGGGTGAGTGTGGGGAGGTCACGCCGTGGGATGAGAGTTCGCGGGTACGCTTGCCGGATGCGCGTACTGACGTCCACGCCATTCCATGGGGCGACCGCGCCAGCGGCGGACGAGGGCCTCCCATTGAATGAGAACGAGCGCGGTGACTCCCAGGGGGTGAAGAAGTGCACCCAGAAGGCTTTGGCGGAATCTCCAGGCGGCGGCGAGTCGCATCACCGTGCCCAGGCTGGCGGCGATGCTGGCGATGAAGAGGGTGGTGGTTTCGATCGGGAGGAGCAGCCCCGCGGCGAGAAGGATCCACGGGAGGACATGACCACTGAGGAGCAGCACGGACCAGGGAACAATTGCCGCCGGGTGGGCCATCCCCTCGGTGGCGTTCTTGCCGAGACCACGCCAGACGGTGCTGGCGGAGGAGTACATGCGGCAATTGGCGAGGTCGGTGGCGTCGAAGAGGCCGGTCTGAAGCCCGTGCCGGCGAAACGACCGTGGCAATTGCACTCCGTCATGGAGCGAGGATCGGATGTTTTGATGGCCGGCGGCGGCGAAGTAGGCGCCACGTCGGGCGACAAACAACTGGCCGCAACCGGCGGCGAACGCGCTCCAGCGCGTCCATTGGGCCGCCACCATGGGCAGGTACCCGAGCAGGATGGTGTGAATGAGGGGGATCAGGAGTTTCTCGAGGAACGTTCCGGTGAATTGCCGGGGGACGCCGCTGGCGAGTTGCACGTCCGGGTGGGTTTCGAAGTAGCGCGCGAGGCGGGGGAGAGCCCGGGGAGCGAGGCGCACGTCCGCATCGAGGAACACCAGGAAATCGCCATGGGCCGCCTGGGCCAGCTGCCAGCAGGCATGCTGTTTGCCGCACCAACCCTCGGGCAGACGTTTGCCGGTCACGAGCCGCACCCGGGGGTCCTCGGCGGCCACGCTCTGGACCTGCGAGGCGGTGGCGTCGGTGGAATGATCATCCAGAACGAGCACTTCGAACTGCGAATGGACGTCGGCGAGGATGGCCTGGAGAGCCGGAACGATGGCGTGCTCTTCGTTGCGTGCGGGGATGAGGATGGAGAAGGAAGGATTGGCGCAGGCGTTTCCAGGGCTTCGCGGGTTGGTCGTCTCGGGATGAGCCGGAGTCGTTTCGTCGGTGGGGAGCGCGGTGCCGCCCGGAAGGCGGCGGTAGAACGGCAGATTGGCGACAAAGAGCAGGGCTGGAAGTGCTGCCAAAGCGAGGCTGAACCAGGCGAGGATTCGGGGGAGTTGATCGAGGCTGAAGGAAAGGTCGCTCATAGACGTCCGTGTTTCGGATCGAATCGTTTGCCCCGGATCAGGGAGCGCAGTCGGCGCCAGGAATCGTACACGACGCCGACGCCGGCAGTGCCCTTGAGCAAGGGGAGAAAATCATCGGCGTGTCGGCGGAGCGCTTCATCGGCGAGGGCCTGCATGGCGACATCGAGGCGTTGCTCCAGCAGTTGAGTCCACACCTCGGGGCCTCGCTGATGGGCGGATGCCGCGAAGACATCGAGCGGTTGACCGAAGCGCAGCAGGATCTCGGGAAGGCGCTCGTGCCAGAAGGTGTATTCGATGGCGAGAGGCACGAACTGGATGCGATGGGGTGCGGATTGAAGCAGGGAGGTGGCTCGACCGAAGCGGGATGCCACGTGGCCGAGGCCGTGCTTGAAACGCACGGGGCGTTCGCGGACATCGGCGAATTGCCCCTGGGGCGTGACCCAGAGGATGTTCCAGGGTTGGCCGAGGATTTGGTTGGCGACTCGGAAGAACCGGGCGGCGCCGCGGGGGGAGTCGGTTTCGACGCCGAAAAAGCCGAGGCGCTTGAAGAAGGCGTATTTTTCGACGGCTCGGGCGTCGATGGGTGCGTAGGCGGTGTGTCGGGCGAAGAGTTGGCGCTGAAGGTGCAGGCAGACCAGGGGGTCCCACCAGGAGGCGTGGTTCAGGAAGATGACCTTGGGCACGCTGTTCTCATTGTCTGGAAGCCATCCCGAGGTGCTGACCCGGATGGCATGGAAATGGCGTCGGAGGTACCAGCGTGTGTAGAGCCCGAAGGCGCGGAGCAGGAAGCCCGAAACCGGCGGCTGCTCCATGGATCCTGGAGCCCTGGGGGAACGGGTGCCGATGTCGGGCATGGCGGGTGGGGACGCTACGCGGCAGCGACGAGGCTGTCGGCGCTTCGGTTGGTGGCGGCGGATTTGGGGGCGATGCCGTCCTGGTCGAGGGTGTCGGCGGCGATCCAACCGGACATGAGGACCATCGGCATGCCGGGTCCTGGATGGGCGGCGCCGCCGGCGAGGTACAAGCCCTGGAGAGGGGAGCGATTGTTGGGTTTGAAGGCGCCGAGGAACCGGCCGTGGCTGGCAAGGCCGTAAATCGCGCCGTTCAGCACCTGGTATCGGTTGTGGATATCCTGGGGCGTCAACCAGCGCTCGGTGACGATGCGGCTTTCGATATCCTTCATGCCGCCGGTTTCGGCCAGCTTGCGCAGGATGACGCGACGGTACTCGGGGAGCATGCGGCTCCAATCATGGTGCGGGCGAAGGTAGGGGGTATGAACCAGGACGTAGAGGGCCTCACCGCCGGCGGGTGCGACCTGGGGTTCGGTGAAGGACGGCGCGCAAACGTAGGCTGTTGGGTCGGGGGCGGGCTCTCCCTTGCGGTAGATGGCGTCGAACTCCTCATGGGGATCGCGGGAGAAGACGAAGTTGTGATGCAGGATGTGCTCGTAGCGCTGGCGAAGTCCCAGATAGAGCACGACGCCGGAGCAGGCGGCCTCGAAGCGCTTGCCTCCCAAGAAGCGACGGGCAGCGGGATGATCGGGGAGGAGATCGGAGAAGGTGCGAACGCTGTCCCGATTGGAGACGACGCCGGCGAGTGGGATGGTCTGGCCGTTCTGAAGTTCGACGCCAGTGGCCCGGTTGCCCTGGGTAAGAATGCGGGTCACGTGGGAGTTGGTGCGGATCTCCACGCCCAGTTCCTCCGCCAACCGGGCGAGCGCGAGCGGCACGGCCCGTGTTCCGCCGATGGGGTACCAGACGCCTTCGTTGCTCTGCATATGGGCGATGCCGCAGAGGACCGCCGGGGATTGTTCCGGGGATGAACCGACGTATTGCGTGTAGTGATCAAGCATCTGGGCCGCACGCTCATCCGGAACGTACTTGCGGATCGTGGCGGCAACCGTGCTGCCCATGCGCATTTGAAGAACGTCGCCCAGGACGGAAGGACTGGCGGCGGTCTTGAACTGGAACATGTCGCCGATCCCGCCAATGGGCTTGTAGAAGAAGTAGCGCTGGGAGATGTCGTCCAGGCGCATCGAATGCTTCATGAACCGCCGGTAACCGTCGCCGGAACCGGAGCCTGGGGCGTGCTGATCCAGGCGAGTCGCCATGGCGTCGACGTTCTGGAGCAGGTCCAGGGAAGAACCGTCCTGGAAGAAGCAGCGCCATTGGGGATCGAGGCGACGGAGGTCCAGGTAGTCTTCCAGATCGCGACCGGCCTCCTCGAAGACGCGCCGGAGGACCGACGGCAGCGTGAGGATGGTGGGGCCCATGTCGAAGCGGAAGCCCTGCGATTCGTGGATGGCCGCCTTGCCGCCGATCCAGTCATTCGTCTCGAACAGGACCACGCGATAACCGCGGGCAGCGAGAGTGCAGGCGGCGGCGAGACCGGCGAGGCCTCCGCCGATGACGCCGATGGGATGATCCGAGGAAGTGTTCATGGACGGCAATGGGTGAGAGGGAAATGTACGGGTGCGGGCGGGCGGAATCAGGCGGTGTGCATCAGTTCGGAGGGATGCGCGTGAGCGGATACGGAGGGAGGGGTCGCCCAGGCCGCGGGCATTCCGAAATCCTCCAAGAGCAACCTGGAACTGATGCGGGCGCTTTCGAAGATGACGGGGAGACCGCTGCCAGGGTGGGTGCCGCCGCCGACGAGATAAACGCCGTCGAGATCCTCGAAGCGATTCCGGGGCCGGAGGTGGAGCATTTGGTCGAGCGAATGCGCGAGGTTGAAGGTGGCGCCGCGGTAGATCTCGTAGCGTTGTTCCCAGTCGGCGGGAGTGATGACCCGCTCGAAGCGAATCTGCTTTTCGGAGACGTCGAAGCCGGCTTCGGCGATCCGACGGAGGGCCAGTTGCCGGTAGCGGGGGCGTTCCCGGGCCCAGTCGACGTTCGGATGCTGATGCGTGACGGGGAGCAGGACGTACAGGGCGCTGTGGCCCTTGGGCGCGAGGGTGGAATCGGTGATGGACGGATTCTCGACGTAAAAGGACGGCTCGTCGCCGAGGGTGTGGCGGTTCTCGATGTCGTCGAGGTTTCGGCGGTAATCCTTGGCGATGTAAATGTTGTGATGCGGCTGCGAGAAGGTGCCTTCCACGCCCAGGTACATCATGAAGGTCGAGCAGGAGTACTTTTTCTTGGCGAGTTTGGCGTCGGTCCAGCGGCGTCGGAGGTGGTCCGGGACGAGCTTGGACATCGAGCGGGCGAAGTCGGCGTTGACCACGAGGGCGTCGGAACGGTGGACACCAGAGGAGGTGCGGACGCCAACGGCGCGGCGGCCTTCGAAGAGGATTTCCTCGACGGGTTCACCGAGGTGGAACTCGACCCCGAGACGTTCGGCGAGGCGAGCCATGCCCTGGGTGATGGCGCCGCAGCCGCCGATTGGATGGAAGACGCCGTACTCGTATTCCAGGAAGGACAGAATGCTGAAGAGGCTGGGGCACCGGAACGGCGACATGCCGAGGTATTTGGACTGGAAACTGAAGGCGAGCCGGATGCGGGGGTCACTGAAGAATCGGGCGAGGTAGGTGTCGACGGACTGATGCGGCCGGACCATCGGCAGCATTTTCAGCATGCGCAGATTGAGCAGGTCGGACCATCCGAGGAAGGGATTCTGGAGGCACGGCATCATGGCGTGCAGCTTCACGCGGTTCTCCTCGAGAAACCGGCGGAAGTTCGGGGCGTCCTGCGGGGCGACGGCCGCGATCTGACGCTCCATGGCCTGCACATCGGATGTGCATTGAAGTTCGCCGCCGGCGCCAAAGATGAGTCGGTACTGGGGGTCCAGGCGGACCATGGGAACCTCGGTGTCAAGCCGTGCTCCGGCGGCGGCGAAGATCTCGCGCAACACCTGGGGATACAGGAAGAACGTGGGGCCGAGATCGAATTTGTAACCGCTGGCCTCGATGGTGGAGGTGCGTCCCCCCACGAACGGCATGCGCTCAAAGACGCGGACGCGTTGGCCACTGGCGGCGAGGAGGATGGCGGAAGCGAGGCCGCCGGGTCCGGCTCCGATGATCGTGATCTGTTTGCTCATGAAATTGCTGCTCGCACTTGATTCGCATCCATCAGGGGCACGACAAAGCCCATGGCACGGTCATTCGTCCGTGCGTTGATTTCGGTGACTTGTGGTTGAGGCAGGACTACCTCGACTGGACGGTGCTCATGCCGCCGTCGACGCCCAGAATCTGACCAGTGATCCAGGACTGTTCCGGTGACAGCAGCCAGGCGATGGCGCCGGCGATGTCTTCGGGGGTGCCGATGCGTCCGAGCGGGTGGAGTGCGGTCGAAAGCTTGAGGTTGGCATCGCTGGCGGTGATGGAGGCGGTGAGAGGGGTGCGAACAAGGCCGGGAGCCACCGCGTTGAAGCGGAGTCCCTGGCGGGCGTACGAGGCGGCGGCGGACCTGACAAGGCCTTCCACACCGGATTTGGCCGCCGCGATCGCCTCGTGATTGGCGAGTCCGCGTTGGCCGGCGACGGATGAAACAAGAACGACCGAACCTCCTGGCGTGCGGGCCATCTGTCGGGCAGCGGCGCGGACCACGAGAAAGGCGGACGTCAGGGAGGTGGAGATGGTATGAGCCCACTCGGCGTCGGAGGTGAGGTGGGCAGGTTTGAGAAGAATGGAGCCGACACAGTGGGCGACTCCGGTCACGGGGGCGAGGGACTCGGCGATTTTCGCGAAAACATCATCCACCTCAGCGGCAACCGTGGCATCAGCGGGGAAGGAAGGAGCGTCGAGTTCGCGACTGAGGGAGGCGAGACGCTCCGGGTTGCGACCGGAGAGGGCAAGGCGGGCGCCTTCACGGTGAAGGCGCCTCGCCAGGGCAGAACCGATGCCCCCTGTGGCACCGAAAATCAGGATGACGCGGTCGGACGTCATGAAGAGTGTGGATGCTGGAGGGGGCTATGGATTGGATTCAGGTCGCCTCCGGAACCGATTCGCGCTGTTCAATCCATTTGCGCAATTTGCAGAGCGCGATGTTTTGCAGCTGCCGGATGCGTTCCCGGGTCAGGCTGAACATTTCGCCGACCTCCTCGAGCGTCTTCTCGGAGCCGCCTTCGAGGGCAAAGCGCTGGCGGAGAATGGTGAGCTCCCGGTCGTTGAGCCGGCTCAACAACTCGCGAACCATATCGGCTCGGGTGCGCTGATCCAGATCCTGGTAAGCGGTCGTGGAGCGCTCATCCGCCACCACCTCGGAGACCGTGCTGCTGTCGTCGTCGCCGAGTTGCGCGTCGAGCGAGATGGTGCTGAGCATGGCCCGTCGCATCTTGCGGATGCGAGCGATGGGCATGTTCATCTCGTCCGCGATCTCCTCATCCGTGGCTTCACGGCCAAGCTCCTCGTGGAGTCGGGAGTGGATGCGCCAGAAGTGGGCGATGCGGTCGCGCAGATGGATCGGAATCCGGATGGTGCGCGACTGGTTGGCGACGGCTCGCTTCACCGCCTGCTTGATCCACCAGGAACTGTAGGTGGAGAACTTGGCACCCTTGGTGGGGTCGAAGTAATCCACAGCCTTCATGAGGCCGATGTTGCCTTCGTTGACGAGATCAAGCAGCGGAACGCCGTGATGTTCGTAGTCGCGGGCGATCTTGACGCACAACCGAAGGTTGGCGCGGATCATGTGTTCGCGGGCTTTCTTGTCGCCGCGCTGGATGCGACGCGCCAGTTTGACTTCTTCGCCGGGGGTGAGCAGGGGGACCTCGGAGATCTCACGCAGATATTGCTCGAGCGGCGATCGGACCCCGAGAGCGCGGGAAACAGGTTCCAATGGCAGCGTCGCTGGCAGGGCATCCTTGGCCGTGACGGCGGTGGAGTCCGGCAATCTCGGCGGCTCGGTCGCACTCGCGAGCGGCGCCGCTTCGATGCGGGCCAGGGTCGAGGTTGCCATCGAGGGGTCGATGTTCTTGGCGTTGGACTTCTTTCGGATGCTATTCATTTCCGTGGTCAAAGGTTCGTAGACTTAAACCAGACTAAACCTATCCGATTTACTACCGCCTCCTTGACTGGTTTGACTGTTGAAACGTTCAAATCGGCTCTCGAAATCTTTTCAACGCCGCCAGTTTGTTCCTCAGAATTGATGCTGTCAATGCTTTGTCTATAAAATGTCTGTCTAAATCTAACATCGGCTTTGGCTGTGTGTGGGTTTGGGAGAGCTTCTGTTGAGCGGGATGGGTTGGGTGAATGTCGGCGGAGAGAAGGCGGTTGTGGTGCTTTTGCGGATGTTTAGGTTGCTGGAGGTTAAAGATTCTTGCGGTGACCGTGGATCCGGCGGCGAGGGGTGAGGTGGTGTTGCAGGATTTGGGGGTTGAAATTGTCTAGTGTTTGTCTAATTTGAGGCGTGGTTCCGCTCCAGCACCCCATTCAAGTTGTGTCGCATCTTACCGGGTTGAGTCCTCATGTGATCCGGGTTTGGGAGAAGCGATACGGCGCGGTGACGCCGGCTCGGACCGATACCAATCGGAGGTTGTATTCCGATGCGGAGGTGGAGCGATTGCGGCTCTTGGCGCGGGCGACCGAGGTGGGGCACAAGATTGGGATCATCGCCAAACTGGAGATGGCGGACCTGCGTCGGCTGGTGGCGACCGTGTCGATGGGGGTTCATGGATTGGACGCGGTGAGTCACGCCGCCCCGGAGGCGGGGACCCCGCTCAAGGAAACCAAAATGGGTGGATCCGTGGTGAAACCCTGGATGCCTCCCGAACCCGAGGGAGCAGCTGTTGGGCCGTTGCCAGGATCCGCGGAGCAATCGGATGCGCGTCTGGTGGTGGAGGCCCTGGAGGCGACGCGTTCCTTCCGCTCGGATGCACTTCAACGAGTCTTGGAGCAAGGCTCGGTTCGAATGGGGCACAACGGGGTGCTGCATCGGTTGATCTGTCCGTTGGCGCAGGAGATTGGGGAACTTTGGCAACGGGGAGAGGTCACGGCGGCTCACGAGCATTTTGCCTCGGCGGTCATCCGGGATTTTCTGATGCGCAGTGCGCGGCCGTACGCCACGGAGGACGGTGCTCCGCGGGCGATCGTGACAACACCGGCGGGGCAATTGCACGAGTTGGGGGCGGTGATGGTGGCGGCGGCGGCGGCGAATCTGGGGTGGCGCCCGATCTATCTGGGGCCGAGCCTGCCTCCGGCCGAGATCGCGGGAGCAGCGCTTCAGAACAGTGCCCGCGCGGTTTTATTGAGCATCGTGTACCCGGCGGACGACCGCTGGCTGCCGCGGGATCTGATTCAATTGCGCAAACTTCTCCCGCCTTCGGTGGAGATCGTGGTGGGTGGACGGTCGGCGCGGGCTTATGCGGACGTGCTGAAGGAGATCGGGGCCATCTCACCGGATGGATTGGAGGAACTCAGCGATCTGCTGGAGGAGATGCGTGAGGAGAGTGGGGCGGAGGAAGGTCAGTCGGGTAGTGTTGCGGGTGGGAATGGAGCCTGAGCCGGGCTTCGGGTGGGTCCGGGCCTGACGGCCGGGGGAGGACGTGTGTAACCTGGTGTGCGAAACCCATCAGGAACCCGGCGTATGAGCATTGATTCGACTTTGAGCCAACCGGGAGCACTTCGGTGTCCCGTGTGTGGTGCTCCCCAGTCCGCCACCGCTCCTGACGGTCTGTGTCCCAAATGTCTGTTGGAAGGCGCCCTGCTGCCGACGGAGCCCGGCGAACCAGGACGATCCACGCGTCCGGGCGTGCCGGATCTGGCGCGGCTGGCGGAGGCCTTTCCGGAATTGGAAATCCAGGGGCTTTTGGGCGTGGGTGGCATGGGCGCGGTCTTCCGGGCGCGGCAACCGCATCTGGATCGGTGGGTGGCGCTGAAGGTGCTTCCCGAGTCGTTGGCGGCGAAGCCGGCGTTTGCGGAGCGCTTCAACCGCGAGGCGCGCACGCTGGCGCGGCTGAACCATCCCAACATCGTGACCGTGCACGATTTCGGACGTCGGGCCGGGTTCTACTTCCTGCTGATGGAGTTCATGGATGGCGTGAACCTGCGTCAGGCGATGCGGGCCGGGCGGTTCACCCCGGAGCAGGCGTTGGGGTTGGTTCCGAAGATCTGTGAAGCCCTGCAGTTCGCCCACGAGGAGGGCGTGCTGCACCGGGACATCAAGCCCGAGAACATCCTGTTGGACGGGCGTGGGCGGGTGAAGATCGCCGACTTCGGTATTGCGAAGCTTCTGGGCGAATCGGAGGCGGACCCTTCACTGACCGTGAGCGGCGCGGCGTTGGGAACCCCGGCCTACATGGCCCCCGAGCAGATTGAGAACCCCTCGCAGGTGGATCACCGGGCGGACATTTATTCGTTGGGCGTGGTGTTCTACGAAATGCTGACGGGCGAACTGCCGCTCGGCCGATTCGCGCCGCCCTCGGAGAAGGGGACGGTGGACCCGCGGGTGGATGAGATTGTGATGCGGGCCCTGGCGAAGGAACGGGAACTCCGTCAGCAGAGCGCGACCCAGGTGCGGACGGAAGTGGAGGGTGTGACGCAATCGGCGCCCACTCGCGGGAAGGCGGACCGGGCGCCATCGGCGGTTGGAAACCACGGCTCCGGGAGGGCGCAACCGGATTTTGTGCTGTGCCATCCGTGGCTGCCCAGCATGGCTCAATGGATCACCGTCTACGCCCTGGTGGTGATGCCGGTGTTGTGGCTGCTGGGTCTGACCACGTTGGAGGACATGAAGGATCCGAGTCCCTACGCGCAGTTCCTTCAGTCCATCATGAATGTTCTGCTGGTCATCGGCGAACTGGCCGTGGTGATCACGCTGGGGGTCGGGGGGTGGAAGTTGCGGGCGTTGCAGGTGTCGGGACCGCGGCTGCTCCGGGCGGGGATCTGGGCGCATCTGGTTTTGGGTGTGGTGTTGGTGACGCTCGTGGTCTGGCTGGAGACCGTTCGTCGGGTGCCTTCGGCCGAGGGGATTGCGCCTGGGGAGGCGTTGCTCGCGGTGGCGGGGTTGGCGGCGATGGTGTTCGAGATTTCGGCGCTGATCTGGCTGAGGCGGCACGCGCACCGGTTGGCGGTCATCTTCGCGGAGGAGGCTCCTTCATCGGTGGATGCGGCGGCGGAGGTGGCGATGACGGCTCCCACGGTGGGGGTGGCGCGGTATGCGACGCTGGGGGCAATACTGACGGCGTTGAGTGTGGTGTTGGGGCTGGCGGCGATCGGGGGCGGGGCGTTGTTAGGGGTGTCCTGGTACCAGAACCGATTGGACCATGGGCCCGGCTTTGGACTGGGATGGGTGGATATGGTCCTGGCGCTCGTGGGCGTGCCAGTGGTCGGCGGCGGCGGCGTGGTGGGATTGATTCTGGGTTGGTCCTCCTTGCGTGAAGTCAAGCGGAGTGGAGGCACGCTGGGGGGTGTGGGGCGGGGGATGTGGGCCGGGCTTGCCTGGCCGTTGATCCTGGCGGAACTGGCGGTGCTGGTGGGGTTGGGCTGGATGTTCCATCGGGTCGGGGGCGGATTCTGGGTGATGTTCCTGATCACGCTGGTCGGAGCGATGGCGGTGGCGGAGTGGATGGTGCGATCGACCTGGCGCTGGGTCCGGGGGATTCCGGCGGGTCAGCGCATGGGTCGTTTGTCGGGAAGTGGGCGCGGGTTGGTGGTGGGATCGGTATTGGCGGCGGTGGTGACGCTCTTTCCGGCCTATTCGGTGGGCTGGACGAACTACCTGCGGTCGCAGGTTCCGGAGATGGTGGCGGTGGTGCGGCCGGCGGATGGAGGACCGCGAAATGGCGACTGGGTGGCCGTGTATCCGCCGCGGTCGATCGTCAAGTTGAGTGCGACGGTTTATCGGGATGGTGTTTTGCAGGCCGAACCACGCTTCGAGGCGCATGTGCTGAACGGTTCGGTTTGGGAATCGGTGGAAGCGCCGATTCACCTGGAGAATGCCGTCGATGGGGACGGGCACTATTGGGGTGGCTGGCGGCTGAATGTGGTGACGGAGCGACACACGGTGGCCTACACCTCGTCGGCGGAGTGGAGTCGACGGGTTTTATGGCAACCGCCGGCGTCGGGCCGGGAACTGCGCATTGCGGTGAACCGGATGGACGAGGCGGTTGTTCTGGTGGGACGGGTGTTGGGACCGGTTCCGGAGGGGCCGGAGTGGCAGGTGCGTCTGAAGATCCGGGTGGAGCCGCTGCCGCCTAACTACATGTTCGAGGGTGCGATCGCCGGGCAGGGCGACGACTGGGAGAAGACCGCGGCGTATGCCGTGTCCCTAGAGGAATCCAAAAGTGATGAATGACGAACGCCCAGGTGCGGATGGCGTGTTTGCCACCACGCGATGGACGCTGGTGGCGCGGGCCCGGGGCGAAAGTCCCGAGGCCCGCATGGCGCTCAGCGATCTCTGTGCGGCGTACTACGGGCCGGTGGAGGCGTTCATTCGCCGGCAGTCCACGGAGGTGCAGGAGGCGAAGGATCTGACGCAGGAGTTCTTCGCGCGCCTGCTGGCGGGATCGGGGGTGGGCGGAGCGGATCGGGAGCGTGGTCGGTTCCGCTCCTATCTCCTGGGAGCGGTGAAGCATTTCCTGCACGCGGAATGGGTGCGGCGATCGGCGGCGAAGCGGGGGGCGGGGGCGGAGCATTTGCCGTTGGAATCCGAGGGAACCACGGAACCCGGGATGCAGGTGGCGGATACGGGGGCGGTGCCGGCGGATGTGGCCTTCGACCGGGAATGGGCGCACGCGCTGTTGGACCGGGCGTTAACCCGGCTGGGTGTGGAAATGGCGGCGGAAGGCAAGGCGCGGCACTACGAGGTGCTCAAGGGATGCCTGCAAGGAGCGGCGGTGGTTCGGCCGCAGGCGGAACTGGGCGAGGCGCTGGGGATGAGTGAAGCGACGGTGAAGGTGGCGATTCACCGGCTGCGGAAGCGGTTCCGGCAAGTGGTTCGGGCGGAAATCGCGGAGACACTGGCGGATGGGGCACAGGTGGACGAGGAGATGTGGCACCTGATCCAGGCGCTCGGCTAGTGCGTCATCGCGTAGAACACGATGTTGATGCCCATGGGGAAGGACTGCTTTTCCGCGTACGTCTCGAAGAACCACTGGCTGATGCCTTCCTCCTCCCAGCCATCGCTGAGATCGGTGTTGAGGCACACGAGCATGGCGATGCGGCCCTTGTCGTCGAGGAACGCGCGGTAATCCGGTGGCTGGGGTTCTTCCCAGGTGATTTCGTACTCCCAGGTGCGGCGGAGGCCGGGTTCGTCCTTGGTCGCGTGGGCGGAGTCCTCGCTGGGGACCTGGGGCTTTTCCTTGAGCTTGAAGGGGTGGTTGAAGATCGGGTGGTCGAGTCCGAGCGAGATCCACTTCCGGTCGGGAAACACCTTCGAGAACTCGCTCATGAGGTGGTCCCACATCCGTTCACCCCAGAAATCGTCGACCATCAGAAATCCGCCATTCATCAGGTAACGCCTCAGAATCTGGGCCTCTTCGTCGCTCAGGGAAATGCTGCGTGGATCGATGATGAAGACGAAGGGGTAGTCGAAGAGCCGGGGATCGTCGATGTCGAGAACGACGCCTTCGGGGTCGGCCTTGATGGAGCTGAGACGCTCGATGCGGTACGAAAAATTGAGATCCGCTCCCGGATAATCGACCCGCCAACCGCCGCCGCGGCTGGAGCGGTACCGAAGTCGCGCGAAGGTGAACGCCTCGGGGCGGAAGGCGGCGTCGACGGTCCATTCGGGGACGCCGGAGCGATCGTCGCGCATGCGACTCGAACCTCCGCCACCACCACCTCCACCTCCACCGCGTCGCATGCCGCCGCTGCGGGAGGGGTCACCCGGCTGGCGCTGGGCCATGGGGACCTGGGCAAAGGCACTCCAGGCGACCCAGGCGAGGGTGATCAGGCCTGCGATCAGCGCGACCGTTCGTTGCGGTCTTGAGACGCGGAGGGGGCCAAGCATGAGCGGACGGTAGGGAAGGATGAGGCGAAGCGAAAGGGGAGAGTCATGTCCGCACCGCGAGGAGAGCTGCGGGACGATAATGACCTGCTCACGGGCCATGAACCGGGGGGGTGGGGATTACGATGAGGATTAGGATTACGATAACGAGGGGAGGGGTGGTTCATGGGAAGGAACGTCTTCCAAGAATCGGACACGTGTTGGGGCCGTGAACCGGGGATTCCGGGGGGCGAGACGCCCCCCTCTACGGCAGGCGAGACGCCCGCCGCTACGGAGGCACGGTTCAGGGGGTGCTGAACGGTTGCGCGTCGAACTGGGCTTCGCGGCCGCCCTGGAGACGTTTGATTTCGTTGGCGGCACGGCCGATATCGTCCCGTGAAAGCAGGACGTTCACATCGACGGCCATTTTGCGGGAGGCACCGGGGGCGAGCTTGGGTACGCGACCGGCGAGGCGTTCGATGCGGCGGTTGAAGGGGAAGCTGGTGCCGGGTTCGAGACCGGTGACGTAACCTTCCTCCGTGGCGGCGAGATTTTTCCAGAGCGTCAGGTAGGGCAGTTGTTCGACGGAGAAGCCAAGAGCGACGCCGCGTTCGGAGCGAGCGTTTTGGAGCATGACGAGGGTTCGGCCGGTGCTGTCGGAGGCGGGTTCGATGCAATAGACCTGTTCGACAAAACCCCGGGTGGGGCCGGCGTATTCGGCGAAGCGGTCGACGTCCTTGGCGGCATGGGCATTGAAGGGAGTGACGCGGCGGAGGGCGCCGACGAAGCGGCTGCCGGACTGGAGGAGTGGTGCGCCGAAATTGCAGTGGTAGATCATCTGAACCTCCTGGTCGTGGGCGCCGTGGTTGGTGAGGGAATCCTCGATGCGGAAGGAGGCGGAACCGGGCTCGGTGGAGACCTCGGTCCAGAGCTCGAGTTTCGGGCCGTAGAACATGCGTTCATCGACGCGGCCACGGACGCGGATGCGGAAGGGTGGGTTGGGGTCGATGACGACCTCGACCTCGCTGGCGGGGAGATTGCCGATGCGCCCGTGGAGGGTGAGGGACATTTCGGCTTTGTCGCCGGTGTTGTTGATGAAGGAATCCTTGCCGGGGTGACCGGCCCATTCGGTGCCGCAGCGGACCATCCATTCGTTGAACCCTTCGAGCCAGCCGAGGCCGCCGCGGCTTTCGAGATTGATGGTGTTGGGGTGGATGACCTCTTTCACGGGCGAATCCCAGCCGAGGCGGACGTCGCCGGCGGTGGCTTCGAGAATGCCCATGCCGCGGGTTGGGATGACGGTGAAGGTGAGCAGTCCGTTATCGACGACGATGACATCGACCCCTTCCTGGCGACCGCCGTGGAGGGTGAGTTTCCGGATGCTCCAGGGGGTGGCGAAGCCGAGATCGCGGTGGGTGAGGGTCCACTGGTCGGTGCGGACTCCGCGGGAAGCGCTGGTGATGGTCTGGCGGAACGGTTCTGCGGCGGAGGCGGCGAGAGCGGCGGAGGCGAGGAGCATGGTGAGCAGGAGGCGGGTCATGGCGGGGGTATTGGAGGCTGGTGGATCAGGGTTTAGCCGTGGCGGGGCGGGTTGCGCAAGGGTCTGTGCGGTCACGAACACGTTGCTGATGGTGTGGGAGATGCAAGAGTCAGGGGTGCCGCGGAAAGATTTTTCCGATCTCCGTTTGAGATTGAGGCTGGGGTCACCTAATTTCCGCGGCACTTTTGAAGCCTTATGTTCGAGTCTTTAGGCAATTTGTTGCGTCGGAAAACCCCGCCCAAGGGCGGGCCGATGATGCGCGAGACACAGGGCGGCGGGGGTGCGCGGCCCCCGCAAGAGAACAAGCCGGTATTTAGCAAGGTGTTCCGGTGGCGGTTGCCGGCCGGGCAAACGAAAGAGCCGGAAACGGTGGAGATCGTCGGCTCGTTCACCCATTGGCAGAAAGTGCCGATGACCCGCGATGGCAAGCAGGACGCCTGGCATGTGACGATGCATCACATTCCCGGCGCCCGGACGCATCACTACATGCTGTTGGTGGATGGTCAGCCCACCCTGGACAAATCCTGCGACGGGCTGGCGGTGCCGCATGGATTCCAAGAGGAACAGTGGCAGATGCAGACGGAGCGGGGTCCCCGCGTGATGATGCTGTTCGCGCAGACCAAGTGACGGATGCGGTTGGGCCATGAGTCCCGACGCAGGGCTGGCCTCGGTCGGTGCTCATGTTGTTATTCCGCCCGGTCCTGGCGGACACGGAAAAAACCTCCGGCGCCATCGGCAACAATCGTGCGCGACGTGGAGTTCTCGGCGACTCCGACCGGTTGCCACGCTCCGGAACCAAGGTTGGTGGTTCGCTCGACAACGTAAGATCCTCGTCCACCGCTCCACTGAAGAATCCATTCTCCTGTGCCGGCGCCGCGGGTGAAGGAAACGGAAATCGGTTCCTCGTTCGGGGCTTCCAGGATGGAGGCGGGGCCAAACTCGGCGGCTTCGACGCCCTGACTGTAGTGACCGAACCAGCCGACCGGGCCGGTCCAGTCCGGGAGTTGCCACGCGAGGATCGGGGTTTCTCCATCGAACACCTCGATGGTCAGACCCTGGGCGGACGGACGGAGGGCGACCGGATAGACACGCCCCGGAGTCCAAAGGAGCGGATGCGACATCAGGATGGTCGTGGATGACAGGTTGGTGCTGCCAAAGAAGTCGTCGAAGCGGGGGGCTTCGAGCTCGGGCGGGGTATGGAACTGAATCAACCGCAAACCGGCGGGTGCGACCTTGCCCAGGCTGTTGGTTTCTGAGAGGGCGCGCCAGTCGAGGAGGAAAAAATTGCCTCGATTCTGGTAGCCGAAGACCACTCCGAGAGCGCCATGGCCGCCGGTGGCGGCGAGCTGGGTACGGACCTCTTCACCCGCAAACGCCTGATCAAGCAACACGACCGAAGGGGCTGCGCCGCCTTCCGCGTGGGACGTGCCCTTCGTCGAATCGTAGGACCAGGTGGCGATTTGGCGGTCGGGGGCGCCCAGGCCAAAACCAGCGGGGGCCAGGCTGACTTCGGTCTCCTCGCGGAAGGGCGGCAGGCCTGCGCGATGGCGCAAATAGTCTTCGACCTGCGTCCTCTCCGCTTCTTCAAGAGCCCGATCGTAAACGATCCATTCGACCCAATCGCCCGAGATGTTGTTGGCACCTGACACGTAATTCCCGAGGACCACGTTGGTGGCCACGGCGGAAATGGCGCGTCCGGTGGTGGTTCGTGAATCGATGACGGTCCTGCCGTTGAAATCCAGCCGGTGATGGTCGGGGCCGCTTCCGCCGTAGGTTTGGCTGACGACCACGAGATTGGTTTCGGTCCAGGTTCCGGGGCTGTCCCACTCAAAGGCGCCGTCATAGTAGTAGGCGTGATCTCCGCTGCGCCGGGACAACGTCATCATGAGGCCTGAACTGTTCCGTGTGCCGAAGGCGTACACCGTGCGGGTGCCGCTCTGCGGGGACAACCGCATCAGGGTGAAGATGGTCGCGTTGGTGAGCGTCGTTCCGAGATTGCCGGTGAGTTGATCACGTGAAGCCGAATCAAAGCGGAGCGCGGGTGTTCCGTTTCCGGCGTCGGCGACCCATGTGGGGCGGGCCGCCTCGTTGCGTGCGGCGAAGACAAACCCGTTGCGCGATTGATCCGTCCACGAAATCACGTTGGTGGGGCTGAGTTGGACGCCGGCATCCGCCTTCAACCAGACCATCGGTTCCGGGATGGGGAGAACCCCGTCACGGGAGCCAAACACGGTCACCGTGGCCAGGTTGGTCATGCCCTGCCAGGCCACCTCGACCCCGGTTTCTCCGGACGAAGCGCAGCGCCATTGAAGCGGATGCTCCACGTTGACGATTTGGGGAGAGAACGAAGTGACCCGGATCTCGTCTCGCTCGACATGGCGCTGCATCCATTGCCCGTCTTCATACTGCACGAACGCCTCAATCCGGATCGAGGCGCCCACCGGCAGGGCGGAGCCTTGAGGGAGGACGCGCATCGCGACGGGGCGGCTCGCCGGTTCGAAGGAAGCGATGCGACGCGGCTGGGAGTAGGCCACTCTGCCGTCCGGGGTCGATGAAATGGCATAGACCACGACATCACCGAGAACCCCTGGAGCCACCGTGACGACCGCCCGCTTGGAATCACCCGGGTCCGGCACAAGGGTGAGGCCCTCGGTCGAAACCCCGTTGGTTCCGAACACTTCTGCGAACCAATGCACCGTGTTGGTGCCCACGGGGCGGCCGGCGGAGGGAACGAACCGCAGGGTGAAGTTTCTCGGGCCGGCTCCCTGAGCGTGGAGACCTGGGGAACCCGCATCGATCGAAAGATCGAGCGCGGCCAGGTCGTTCGTCAGCAGGGATTGGTTCTTGGTCTTCCAATACTCGGCGACGATTTCGATCCCGGTGCGAATGACCTCGGGCAGGCGTCGAGGGAGTTTGAAGGCTCCGAATCCAAGGTCCCAGAAGGACCCTTCCTGATCCAGGGCGTCGAGCAGATGCTGCGCCACCAGCGTCGAGTCATTTTGCCCTCCTTCGTGGCCGCCCAAAGTCTTGGCGGCCGAACCTCCTGAATGGGAGATC